>NZ_JBCLNF010000001.1:96430-444926 GCF_039062465.1 Collinsella sp. 1033st1_E11_1033SCRN_220408 | reverse complement strand
CCGTCCGCACAGCGCGTGCGGGGGCCTGCCTCCGATGTCACGCATACTCGGTGTAAACAACGTCATGGCACATAACATCTAGCTCGCGCGTTATCGTTTCGCAATGTCTTCGTCACCGCTTCTCCACGGTGAAAAATATGCGCAGTCATTCAGATATTGACGGGTCTATCATGCCCATCCGTAATTGAATCCTACT
Organism: Collinsella sp. 1033st1_E11_1033SCRN_220408; assembly: GCF_039062465.1. Classification (NCBI taxonomy): domain Bacteria; kingdom Bacillati; phylum Actinomycetota; class Coriobacteriia; order Coriobacteriales; family Coriobacteriaceae; genus Collinsella; species Collinsella sp. 1033st1_E11_1033SCRN_220408. The sequence goes on along the minus strand of NZ_JBCLNF010000001.1, from coordinate 444,730 downwards.
GGATTAGGGGCTTTAATTAATGGAGTTCGTGCTCGACGTTCTGCTTGATGCCGTGAAGGACACTCTCGTCCTCATTCCTTTTCTTTTCGTGACGTACGTCGTCATTAGCCTTCTCGAGCTGTTCGCTGGCGATAAGGCTGCCTCCGCGATTCAGCGTGCCGGTCATGCCGGGCCTGCCATAGGCGCTGTTCTCGGCGTCATTCCCCAGTGCGGATTCTCTGCTGTTGGCGCCATGCTCTACGCGGACCGTTTCGTCACGCTCGGCACGCTCGTTGCCGTCATTCTGTCGACGTCAGACGAGATGCTGCCGCTGCTCGTGGCCGAGCATGTTGACCCTGCTGTCCTCGGCCGTATCCTTCTTAGTAAGGCGGCGATCGGCCTTGTCGCTGGCTTTGCGGTTGATGGCGTCCTCCATCTCCTTGGCAGGGGAGAGCTTGCTGAGCCCGAATCGTTCGAGGCGGAGGATAGCGAGGGGGATGACTTCGATCCGTCGCAATACACCTGCGATTGCGGCTGCGGCGAACCCCTCACTCGAGGCCAGGCTGTCGTATGGGTGCTTATCAACTCCGCCTACCGTACGGCTCAGGTGGTCGCGTTCATCTTCGTCGTCACGCTTGTCCTCGGCGGCCTCATTGAGTGGGTGGGAGAGGACGCCATCAGTGCGTTTCTCTCCAGCAACGCCGTGCTTGCGGTGTTCTGCTCCGCACTCGTTGGCATGGTGCCCAACTGCGCCGCGAGCGTCATCGTCACGCAGCTGTATCTCGACGGGGCTCTTGGCCTCGCGCCCATGATGGCGGGTACGCTCGTTGCTGGCGGTGCCGGTTACCTCGTGCTTTTCAGCACGAACGAGGACGCCCGACAGAACGCCGCAATCCTCGGTTTGCTCTACGCAATCGGCGTCGTGTCGGGCCTCGTTATTCTCGGCCTTGGTTTGTAGGGTCGCTTGCGAATGGGTCGCGCGAATTGCCCCTTGGATGAGGCTCTAACCACGCTTTCCGGTAAGGGCCGCTGCCACTTTCCTGCTCACGATATACGGGGTCACTCGGCCGAATCCGTAGCAGATCTTCGACAGGAGCCCGGGGGCGCAAGTGGCCCTTCCGCGCGCGAGCGAAACGAGGGCGATGCGGCACACCTCTTCGGGGGTGAGGAATAGCGCCTGGGCGCGCGTGGCCCCATTCTCCGCGACTTCCCAAAATCGGGTGTTGACCGGGCCGGGGCAAAGCGCCATGACCTGAACGCCTTTGGGGGAGAGCTCCTCGTGAAGCGCCTCTGAGAGGGAGAGCACGAAGGCCTTCGAAGCGAAGTATGTGCTCATGCCAGGTCCCGGCATGACGCCCGCAACGGAGGCGACGTTCATGATCTGGCCGTGACCGTGTGCTGCCATGCGCGAGCCAAATGCATGGCAAAGCTCGAGCGGAGCTATGACGTCGAGCTGAACGAGCTTGCGTTGGCGCTCAAGGTCGCTCTCGACGAATTGGGCCGTGTAGCCAAGCCCCGCATTGTTTACCAGCAGCTCGACCTCGATTCCAAGAGTCTCGACCTCGGCGACGAGCGTCGCTGGGCCGTCGTCTGTTGCGAGGTCTGCGGTTACCGTGCGAACGATGGCTCCTTCGCGTGCCGTTTCGCCGGCGAGGGCCATGAGGGCGTCAGCGTTGCGACCATGGAGCACGAGAGACCAGCCTTTGGCTGCGAGCTGCCTTGCCATTTCGCGGCCGAGCCCGCCCGTTGCTCCCGTGATGAGCGCCCACTTGGCTGCTTCGCTCATGATGAATCACTCCCAATGAATAGATGCCCCAACCTGTCTTTCCATTATGGGGGACAGATTGGGGCATCGACTAGTGCTGTTTGTGAAACGCGCCTAGCCGTGAGCGGGCGTCTTGGGAGTGGAAATCCTAGCCCTTAGGGGTGCCTTCACGACCGAAACGCCGGCATAATTGCCGCACCTGAGGGCAAGGACGATGTCATCCGTCGCCTCAGACAGAGGCCGCCTTGCGCAACCCATGCGGGGTTTGGCCATGTGAGCCTCATACCAGGCGCGGCAAGGAACGGCGAGGCCGCCCATCCAAGAGAGGCCCTGCTTATTGCACGCGTCTTTAAGGGCGTCAAGGGTCCCGAGCGCATCTTTGGCATCATCGGTGTTTTCAGACGCTAGGGCATAGACGAGACACTTGCTTTCGAGGTTGGCAAGCAAGTCTTCTGCCAATCGCGCGTCGCTAGCTGAGAATATGATGACCACGGCGTCGACCGCTGGTTCACCCTCGAGGGAGTGCGAGACTGCGGGAGGTCTTGTCCCACCAATCTCCGAGTACGCGCCCAGGGCATCCTCGAAGTCATTTGCCATCAAAGAGGGGAGGGCATGAGTTTCGCCAACGGTGACAAGCGCGATTCGCTTTGGCAAGCGTGGGCGAACGTCATCTGCCATGGTTCTCTCCTCCTCGTCTTTGAAGTACTACAGTATAGCTGCGCGTCTGAGCGGCACTTGGCGCGGCACCTTGTCGTGGAATCGCTCAATCCGGCGGCTTTCCGAGGCTGGAGGCCGGCACCTTCGCTCTATGCGGCTCTAACTTGTGTTCTTGTCGTGCTCACGCCGTATCTGTGCTAATCTTCTACAGGTTTGTAAGTACCCCTCACTTGGACGAACGCTCACACCGGCGTCGATCCCAGTTTGGGGCTAACGAGAGAGAAAGGTGTCATCATGACCATCTCCAAGGAGCGCAAGGCCGAGCTCATCAAGCAGTACGGCAAGAACGAGCAGGACTCCGGTTCTGCCGCCGTTCAGGCCGCCATCCTCACCGATCGTATCCGTGAGCTCACCGAGCACATGAAGTCCCACAAGAAGGACTTCCACACCCGTCGTGGCCTCCTCATGCTCGTCGGTAAGCGTCGTCGTCTCCTCTCCTACATCAAGAAGAACGACATCAACGAGTACCGTGAGCTCATCGCCAAGCTTGGCATCCGCGACAACATCTAATTAGCGGGACCTACGGGGCGCCTCAGGCGCCCCTTTTCATATCGTGTGCCCAAGGGTCTGGGCACGGCGGGCTTGCGCGACGTTGCCGCGCCAGACCAAGCGAGAATGGGGTCCACTCGTTCTTGGAGTCCGCAGACGGCCCGTCTGCAACGTGGCAGGCGGAGATAAGGGAAAGAAATGGCAAAGGTTACACACGAGTTTGACCTCTACGGCAAGCACTACGTGCTTGAGACCGGCGAGCTTGCGAAGCAGGCCACGGGTGCCGTTCTCGTCAAGCAGGGTGACTCGACGGTGCTCGTCACCGCCGTCGTCTCCAAGGAGCGCAAGGATTACGACTTCTTCCCGCTCACGGTTGACTTCATCGAGAAGATGTACGCCGTGGGTCGCATCCCCGGCGGGTACCTCAAGCGCGAGGCCCGTCCGTCCGAGAAGGCCACCCTCACCGCTCGCATGATCGACCGTCCGCTGCGTCCGTCCTTCCCGGCCGGCTTCCGCAACGAGGTCCAGGTCGTCGCCACCTCTCTCGTGGCTGACCAGATCAACCCGGTTGACACCATGTGCGTCATGGCCGCTAGCTCCGCCTTCACCGTGGGTGGCGTGCCTTTCGAGGGCCCGCTGGCCTGCGTGCGCATCGGCCGTAACCCCGAGACGGGCGAGTTCATCGTGAACCCGACCTACGAGGAGCGCGACGCCTCCGACCTCGACCTCGAGCTCGCTGGTTCCACCACCTACATCTCCATGCTCGAGGCTTCCGCCGACGAGATCTCCGAGGACGATATGCTCGCCGCCATGGCCTTCGGCCAGGAGGCCATTGCCGCCTTCTGCGAGGAGCAGGAGAAGTTCTTCGCCAAGTACGAGGAGGCCAACGGCCCGATCGTCAAGCGCGAGTACGTCTATGACGAGCCCGTCGCCTACGTCCACGACAAGGTCTTTGCCCACTATGACGAGATGAGCGCCGCCCTCAAGGACGCCGACAAGCTCTCCCGCATTGGTAAGGTCGAGCAGCTCAAGGCCGCCATCAAGGACGAGTTCACGCCCGAGGAGCAGGCCGAGTACAGCCGCGAGATCCCCGTCGAGCTCAAGAGCCTCGAGAAGCACGCCATGCGCATCATGGTCGTCGAGACCGGCGAGCGCGTCGACGGCCGTGCCGCAGACGAGATTCGTCCGCTCATGGTGAAGCCCGACTACCTGCCGCTGGTTCACGGCTCCGGCCTCTTCCAGCGCGGTCAGACCCAGGTCCTCTCCGTCTGCACCCTCGGCATGCTCAACGAGTGGCAGCGCCTTGACACCATCGAGCCGGTCGACGGCAAGCGTTACATCCACCACTACAACTTCCCGCCTTACTGCACTGGTGAGACCGGCCGCATGGGCAGTCCGAAGCGTCGCGAGATCGGCCACGGCAACCTCGCCGAGCGCGCGCTTCTCCCGGTGATCCCCTCCGAGGAGGAGTTCCCCTACACCATTCGCGTCGTCTCCGAGGTCATGGAGTCCAACGGCTCTTCCTCGATGGCTTCTACCTGCGGCTCCACGCTCGCCCTCATGGACGCCGGCGTGCCCCTGAAGCGCCCCGTTTCCGGCATCGCCATGGGCCTCATCCAGGAGGAGGGCAAGACCGTCGTCCTGTCTGACATCCAGGGCCTCGAGGACTTCCTCGGCGACATGGACTTCAAGGTGACCGGCACCGAGCGCGGTATCACCGCCATGCAGATGGACAACAAGGCCACCGGCCTCACGCCTGAGATCCTGACCCAGGCCCTGCACCAGGCTCACGAGGGCCGCGCCTTCATCCTGAAGGCCATGCTCGACGAGATCCCCGCTCCTCGCGAGACCCCGAAGGACACCGCTCCGCAGATCATCACCATCCAGATCCCGACCGACAAGATCCGTGACGTCATCGGCTCTGGTGGCAAGGTCATCCGCGGTATCCAGGACGACACGGGCGCCACGATCGACATCCAGGAGGACGGCAACGTCTTCATCGCTGGCACTGATGGTGCTGCCGAGGATGCCGCCGCCCGCATCAAGGCCATCGTCAAGGTCCCCGAGGTGGGCGAGGAGTACGTGGGCCGCGTCGTCGGCATCCAGCCCTTCGGCGCCTTCGTCGAGCTACTTCCCGGCAAGGACGGCCTGCTTCACATCTCTCGCGTTGCCCAGGGTCGCGTTGACAAGGTCGAGGACGTTCTCTCCGTCGGCGACGAGGTCAAGGTCCGCGTCCTCGAGGTCGACGAGAAGGGCAAGATCAGCCTTGATCGCATCGACAAGCCCGAGGCTCCCGCTGGTTCCAAGCCCGCTTCCCACCACGAGGGCAAGCGCGAGGAGAGGGGCGAGCGCAAGCCGCGCCGTCACCCCGGCGACAACGGTAACGCCGGCCGTGCCCCGCGTCGTCATCACGAGGGCTAATCGTATGATTTGCGGACGTTAGACAGGTTAATTCCTGGTTGACACCGCATGTGAAGGGAGGGTCCTCTTCTGGGACCCTCCCTTCGCTGTTATAATCAATTAGTTGCAGGAGGCGCGTTCGACGCCTTCTTCCCACACTCATGAAGACGCGGCTTCGCCGCTTTACCTTTTAGTCCCTAGACCAAGGAGGAATTCCTCACATATGTCAAAGACCCCGACGCTCAAGATCATCCCGCTTGGCGGCCTTGATGGCATCGGAAAGAACATGACGGCGTTCGAGTGCGGCGATGACATGGTCCTCGTCGACGCTGGCCTTATGTTCCCCGATGATGATCAGCCTGGAATCGACCTCGTCCTTCCTGACTACACCTATGTCCTCGAGAACGAGGAGAAGCTCCGCGGCATCGTGATCACTCACGGTCACGAGGACCATACGGGTGCGCTCCCGTACCTCCTTATGGACCTCACGCGCAAGGTGCCCATCTTCTCGAGCAAGCTCACGCTTGGCATGATTGATGGCAAGCTCGCCGAGCACAACATCAAGAGCCCGAAGTTCCGTGAGGTCACTGATGGCTCCAGCATCAGTCTCGGCTGCTTTACGCTCCAGTTCTTCGCGATGACGCACTCGATCCCCGGCGCGCTCGGCCTCTATATCAAGACGCCTGCCGGCACCGTCATGCACACGGGCGACTTCAAGCTCGACCAGACTCCCATCGATGGCGTCACGCCCAACTACAACGCCATCAACAAGTTTGCCAAGCAGGGTGTCGACCTGCTGCTTTCTGATTCCACGAACGCCAACATCCCTGGCTTCACCCCAAGCGAGGCCACGGTGGGCGCCGCGCTCAGGCACATTATCAAGAACGCCCCCGGTCGCGTTTTCGTCGCGAGCTTCTCCAGCCACATCCACCGTCTCCAGCAGGTCTGCGATGCCGCCACTGCGGTAGGCCGCAAGGTCGTCGTGACCGGTCGTTCCATGGTGACTAACACCAAGATCGCCCGCCAGCTCGGCTATCTCAAGATTGCGGACGAGGACATCCTGGATGCGTTCGAGCTTCGTGATATCCCCGAAGACAAGATCGTCGTTCTCTGCACCGGTAGCCAGGGCGAGCCCCTCTCTGCGCTCGCTCGCATGGCGAATGGCGAGCACAAGAGCCTTTCCATTTGCGAAGGCGACACCGTCATCATCTCCGCCACGCCCGTTCCCGGTAACGAGAAGAGCGTTCAGGGCATTATCAACTCGCTGTCCAAGATCGGCTGCGAGGTCTTCGATAAGTCAAACGCCGTCGTGCACGTTTCTGGCCACGGTCGCCAGGAGGAGCTCAAGCTCATGCTCGCGATGGTGCATCCGCGCAACTTCATGCCGGTCCACGGCGAGGCCGTTCACCTTCGCGCTCACGCGAAGCTCGCGGAATCCGTAGGCGTTCCCCGCGAGAACATCTGGTTGCTCGACAACGGCGACTCTCTCCAGATGCGCGACGGCAAGGTCACGCTTGGCCCCAGCGTCGATTCTGGCATTATCTACGTTGACGGCCTTCGTATCGGTGATACTGACCCCGTCGTTCTTCGCGACCGTCAGAAGCTCGCCCAGGACGGAATCGTCACCTGCGTCGTCATGCTCAAGAGCCGCTCCCTCAAGGTCGCTGACGTCGATGTCTCCAGCCGCGGCGTCTCGTTCTCGAGCGATGACGAGCTCCTTGCCGGCATCGAGGACCTTGTTCGCTCCACGGTTGATAAGAATAACCAGGGCAGCCCTTCTGTCGACGTCCTTCGCAAGGCTGTCCGCAACTCGCTCACGAACTACCTCTGGTCCAAGACCCACACCCGCCCGATGATCATTCCGGTCGTCATGGAGGTCTAGCCCCGCATGCCCGCGAAACGCAGCTCAAACGCACAACAGAACAGAAGCTCGCAGAGGGGGCCCGCTTCGGCGGGCGCCTCTTCCGGTATGGCAAACGACCTCGTCGGCGTCATCATCATTGTCGTCGCGGTTGCGATGATCGCCGCGCTCGTTTCCACGAGTGATGCGATTCTCACTCGAGCCGTGGCGGAGGGCCTGCGCCTTGGCTTTGGCGAGGGTGCGCTTCTCGTGCCGATCGCGCTGATCCTCTTTGCCGTGACGATGTTCCTCCCTACGGATTCCTCAATCGTCGCGCGCGTGGCTGCTGGCCTGGCAATGGTCGTGCTTTCGGTTCTTTCGATGCTGTCCATCCTCTCTCCCGGTGCCGCCGCGAGTGCGGATGCGGTCCTTTCCGCTGACGTCGCCATCGCTTATGGCGGATATGTCGGGTCGGGTGTCGCTTGGGTCCTGCTTACGTTCATGGGGCAGGTCGTCGGCATGGTCCTCCTCGTGGGACTCGCCATCTGCGGACTCGTAGTGTGCGGCTTCTCCATCTCGAAGCTCGCTCTTCGTATCCAGCGCTCCATGGGAGTTGCTGCCGATAAGTTCGTCGCTGCTCGAGAGAGGGGAGCGACTCGTCGTCGCACCGAGCGCGCGAATCAGGCCCAGGCATCCTGGGTTGAGGACGAAACGTGGGATGATTCTCTTGAGCCCGAGATGCCGCCTGCGGAAGAGCCTGCGACATCGTTCATCGGTTCTCGCAAGACGTCCGTCCTGCGTCGCGGCTCATCCTCCCCTGATCACGTCGATCACGCCACGGCAACGATGCCCCTGGGTGTCGCTTCCGAGCCTGAGCCCAAGACCTCGGTGCTTCGGCGTAAACGCCACCCCAAGCTAGATATCGAGGGCGAGCGTCCCGCTGGCGGCGTTATGCCCGTTGCCTGCGTTAAGGAGGAGCTTGCTCCCGCTGAGACCGCCGCTGCTTCCGGTGACGTCGAACCTTCCTCTGCCGAGCCGACCATCTGGGACGTCCCCTTTGACGAGGATGAATCCAAGTCTCCTGCGAATGCGGGCTCCGCGACCGCCGTCCCGTCGTTTCTCATTGATACGGCCGCCAAGGCCGGCGCCGACGTGGACGCGTACAGGAAGACCAAGGAGGCCGCTTCTCCAGCAAAGCCAAAGCCCGGCAGGGGTTCTCGCAAGCGTGTCGCTGTGGCCCCTGATACGCCGTCGCGTCCGGGCGACGCGTCGGACGATTTCACGTTGCCACCGCTTTCGCTCCTTTCGAGTAACCCGAATTCTGCCAGCTCCGCAAGCACGGACGCCGAGCTTGAGCGTACGGCGAGGCGCCTGCAGTCGACGCTTGAGGAGTTTGGCCTCACGAGCCGTGTCTCTGGTTGGACGGCTGGTCCTCTTGTCACGACCTTCAAGATCGAGATGGGCGAGGGCGAGCGCGTCAACAAGATCACGAATCTGCAGGATGATATCCAGCTTTCGCTTGCGTCTGAGTCCGTCCGCATCTTTGCGCCCATCCCGGGTACGTCGCTTGTGGGCATCGAGATTCCCAACAAGAAGCGTCAGAACGTCTGCCTTGGTGACGTTCTCCCGTATGCGCAGGGTGGGCCCCTCGAGTTTGCGATCGGAAGAGACTCAGAGGGCGCGCCGGTCGTCGCGGACCTTGCGCGCATGCCGCACATGCTTGTCGCCGGTACCACGGGCTCTGGTAAGTCGGTGCTGATCAACGCGATCATCATGTCGCTTATCATGCGCACCACGCCCGAGCAGGTGCGTCTGATTCTCGTCGACCCCAAGCGCGTCGAGTTCTCCTGCTATGCGGGCCTTCCGCACCTGTATGTGCCGGTTGTGACTGAGCCCAGGCAGGCTGCAAGCGCTCTGCAGTGGGCCGTCACCGAGATGGATCGTCGCCTCAAGGTCTTCGAGAGGGCCGGTGCTCGCGATGTGAAGGTCTACAACAAGATGGTCGAGGACGGCAAGTTCGCCGACATGGAGAATCCGCCCAAGCCGATGCCGTACCTCGTCATCGTTATCGACGAGCTGAGTGACCTCATGATGGTTGCCGGCAAGGACGTCGAGGCCTCGATCGTCCGCATCGCGCAGCTGGCTCGCGCGGCGGGCATCCACCTTGTGCTGGCCACGCAGCGTCCCTCGGCAGACGTCGTCACGGGCCTTATCAAGTCGAACGTTGACACTCGCGTTGCCCTTAAGGTCTCGTCTTCTATTGACTCTCGCGTCATTCTCGATCAGACCGGTGCGGAGAGGCTTATGGGTAGGGGAGACATGCTCTTCCGCAAGAGTGGGGGCGTCCTTCGTCGTGTCCTTGGCGCCTACGCCAGTGACGATGAGATTGAAAACGTCGTCTCCTTCATTCGTGACCAGCGTGAGCCTGAGTATCACGCCGAGATTCTATCTGCGGTTGCGCCTGCTGCCGCGGGTGGAGCCGCTACCGCGGAAGGCATGGAGGACGACGATCCCCTCGTGTGGGAAGCTGCCCAAGTTGTTGTGGACTCTCAGCTAGGTTCCACAAGTGGCCTTCAGAGACGGCTTAAGGTGGGGTACGCTAGGGCCGGAAGAATTATGGATAACCTCGAGCAGAAGGGTATCGTTGGTCCTCCGGACGGCTCAAAGCCCCGTGAGGTCCTCCTTGATGCCGATGGACTCGAAGAACTTAGGGCTGCCGAGGCGGCCTATAGGGAGGTGTAGATAGGCCAGTGGCTCGTTATCGTTATGCCGAGATTCTTTACAATCGTCGCAGGCAGCTGCGCCTCTCGATCCCGCAGGCGGCCAAGGTGCTTCGCATGCGCGAAAGCGTACTTGAGGCGTTCGAGGCCGGCGACTTCGATCATCTTCCTGCTCTAGGCTATGCCCAGGGCATGGTTTCTAGCTATGCGAGATACCTTGGCCTTGACTCTCGCGAGATCAGTGAGCTCTATGAGCGCGAGCACGCCGAGTATGTCGCCGGCGTTACCGGTCGTGCCCCTTCCGGCCTTGCAAGCCTTTCGGATGAGCCCTCTTATAAGGGCGCGGCTTCGGCCACGAACATCATCAAGCCCGTCTCGATGACTCCGCCTTCGCTTCCGTCTGGACAAGATGATTCTGCCGGTATGCCGCGTGCTCGCTATGACTATCGTTCCGAGTATTCCTCTCGTGGTAATTCGTACGTCTCTCGTACTCAGCCCGGGACATCTCGTTACGGGCAATCCGTATACGCTGGGTATCGTGGTTCGCAAGAACAGGATCGTCGCTATACGCGGCGCGATCCCAACGAGCCTGATCGCAATCGTCGAGCTCGCGAGGCCGGCTATGCAAGGCGCTCCCGTGGAGACGGGGAGTCCTACGGTTCATCGTATGGGTCTTCTAGATACGCCGGTCGGGGTGGGAGCTCTCGTGGTCGCGAGCTTCCTGGTGGAGACGTGACCACGCGTCGTGTGAATGCTGGCCAGTATCGCGATGACCTTCGCTTTGACTCCGAGGCGCGTCCATATCGTCCTTCTTCCACGCGTGCGGGCCGTGAGGGCTCTCGCAATGTGCCCACGCCCGAGCGCCCCAATGTCAAGAGGCGCCCTCAGCCCAATCGCTCTCGCGATCTTCGCTCGCGCAACAATCAGCCGCAGGCTAGCGGCTTCGCCGGCTTCATCCAGGCCTTCACCTCGGATCCGAGGCGTGTCGTCGCGCTCATCGCGATTGCTCTGGCTGTCGTTCTGATCATTATCATTTCTTCTTCGGTTCGCTCGTGTGCTTCCTCGAAGAACGATAACGGCAAGGTCGATGTGGTAACTGCTGTCACCTCTGACACTGCTCAGGCTGCGACCACCGCTTCGACGCTCGAGCAGCAAGTTCTCTCTGACGCTGCGGAGAGGAAGGCTGCGTCGAGCGCGGCCGCCGCCTCTCAGGAGACCAAGGTCGCGGTTTCAGTGGATGAAGGTGCGACGACATGGGTTGAAATCACCTGTGACGGTGAGCAGAAGGTGGCAGAGTCCATCACGGGGGCTTGGTCTGAGGAGTATACGGTCACGAAGAACATCGAGATTCGCGTGAGCGACCCAAGCGTCGTCACCGTGACAAAGAATGGCGAGCGCCAGATCTTCGGCAGCAAGAGCGCGGGCGTGTCCTCCGTCACGATTCAGGGGACGGATCCCTCCGCGGCCACGACTGCGTCAACAACGGCTTCTGCTGGTTCCTCTGACGATGACTCGGATTCTTCCGAGGAATAGCGTCTATTCAGTTCGTATTCACTACCTGGGCAGTCGCCCCGAAGGGATGCCATATGGCTAAGGATTCAAGTTTCGACGTTGTCTCCACCGTTGACATGCAGGAGGTCGACAACGCCTATCAGCAGACCGCTCGCGAGCTAACGCAGCGTTATGACCTGAAGGGTTCCGGTGCTTCCATCGAGCTTTCGAAGGCCGATGCCATCGTGACCGTCAACGCCCCGGCCGATTTTGTTGCAAAGCAGGTCATCGACGTTTTCAACGGCCGCCTCGTCAAGCGACAGGTCGATCTCAAGAGCTTGAGCTGGGATAAGCCCCAGGCCGCCTCGGGTGGTAGCGTTCGCGTCGTTGGCCATATCGTCCAGGGCATTGACAAGGAGTGTGCGAAGAAGATTTCGAAGGATATTCGCGATCTTAAGCTCAAGGTGAAGGCTACCGTCGAGGACGATAAGCTTCGTGTTACGAGCGCTTCCAGAGACGCGCTTCAGGAGGTTATCGCCTTCCTTCGCGACCAGGACTACGGCATTCCCCTTCAGTTCAACAACTATCGCTAGAATGAGCTCGCGTCCCGGACATTTATCCGGGGCGTTCTGTCAGTTGGACGTAGAGACGAGAAACGACTGCTGACTCCTTTTATGCGACGCAGGCCGTCGGGAGTCTTTTGCAAGAAAGGCATCGTATGACGATGAGCAATGTCAATGAGGCTGACGCCCCCCTGATTCTTTTCGTAACGCTCGGGTGTGCGAAGAACGAGGTCGACACTGACCGTATGCGCAGCCTCCTGCTGCGAGCCGGTTATGGAGAGGCCGATGACGTGGCCGATGCGGATGCGGTCATCGTTAACACCTGCTCCTTCCTCGCAAGTGCTGCCTCTGAGAGCATCGAGCGTACGCTTGAGCTTGCCGAGGCTGCCCGCGAGGGCGTTCGCGAGCGTCCCATCGTCATGTGCGGATGCGTCCCCTCGAGATACGGAGACGATCTTCCTGCCGAGCTCCCCGAGGTCGCGGCTTTCGTTCGAGCGGATGCCGAGGACGGGATCGTTGGGGTCATTGATGGCGTCCTGGGCAGAGAATCCCTCGTCCCGGCTGCCGAGGGTTCCGCTGCCGGCCCGCTTGCCGAGCCGCTCCGTACTGTTGAGGGCGCAAGCGCGTACATCAAGATCTCTGATGGATGCGACCGTTTCTGCTCCTTCTGCGCAATCCCCTATATTCGTGGGCGCTATGCCTCGAGGCCTTATAACGAGATCGTCGCCGAGGTCAAGGCCCTTGCGGAGCAGGGTGTTAGGGAATTCGTTCTCATCGGTCAGGATACGGGCATTTGGGGCAAGGACCTTGGCGAGGACGACACCCTTGCGAGCCTTCTTGTGCGCCTTGCAGAGGTCGTAAGGCCGTACGGCGCATGGCTGCGCGTCCTGTATCTCCAGCCAGAGGGAATGACCGACGAGCTCATTGCTGCGATTCGGGATACGCCCGAGGTTCTCCCGTATATTGACATGCCTATCCAGCACTGCAACTCTCGTGTGCTCAAGAGCATGAACCGTTCCGGCAGCGCCGAGGAATACTCCGAGCTGTTCGCGCGTCTTCGCCGCGAGATTCCCGGTATGGTTTTGCGCACGACCGGTATGGCTGGATTCCCCGGAGAGACCGATGACGAGTTTGAGGAGCTTGTCGAATTCATCTCCAAGGAGGAGTTCGATTACACCAGCGTTTTTGCTTATTCGCCCGAAGAGGGCACGCGCGGTGCCGAGATGGACGGCCAAGTTGACGAGGAGACGAAGCTCGAGCGTACCCAGCGCCTGATTGACATCGCGGAGGAGCTTGGTTTCTCCGCGACGGCGAGCCACGTCGGCGAGGTTGTCGACGTCATCATCGACGGCGTTGACACGGACGGAGACGAGCCCGAGCTCATTGGTCACGCTTGGTTCCAGGCTCCCGATTGCGACGGCGCGGTTCACATTCCGGAAGGGGAGGCTTCCGTCGGAGACGTTGTTCGTGTGCTGCTGACCGAGGCTTTCTGTTACGAACTCGAGGGCGAAATCGTGCCTTCTGACGAGGAGGCCTAAATGGCTGACGTCAAGAAAGGCCATTCCATCTGGACTCCCGCTAACATCGTCACCTGCATTCGAGTCGTCTTCGTTCCCGTTTGGCTTCTCATGGCCGAACTTCTTGGCGGTAAGGTGCCCACCGAGGGTATTTCCTGGGGCATGTTTGCGGTATTTGTCGCGTTCTGCCTCCTTTCCCTTACCGACAAACTCGACGGATACCTCGCGAGGAGTCGCAACGAGGTGACCACCTTCGGTAAGTTCCTCGATCCGATTGCCGATAAGCTCGTCGTCATCGTTTCTCTCTGCTATCTGCTTGAACGCGGTGAGCCCGTTACGTGGCCACTGCTCGTAATCGTGTCGCGCGAGTTCCTCGTTAGCGGCCTTCGCATGGTCGTGGCTTCCAAGGGAGTTGTTATCGCCGCAAGCAATCTTGGCAAGTGGAAGACTGCCACCACCATGGGAGCCATTTGCACCAATCTTCTGGCGCTTGCACTGCCTGTGGACACGATTCTGCATACCGTGCTTATCTATCTTGCCTATGCAGCCCTGTTTGTCGCGGTGATTCTCACGATCTGGAGTGGCGTGGACTATTTCATGAAGGCGTGGGGTTCTCTTGTCGATGAGGAGCCTGCTGATGAGGTGGGTGCTGAATCTTCACCTCTGACTTGGGATGACGTCACCAAGAAGGCTGAGGGCGTTCTTGAGGCCGCTCGTGCAAAGGGCCTCACTATTGGCACTGCCGAGAGTTGCACTGGAGGTCTTGTCGAGGGTGCCCTCACAGCTATCCCTGGTTCGTCTGATGTCGTCATGGGTGCCGTGGGAAGCTATGCTTGCTCGGTCAAGGAGGCGCTGCTCGGCGTTTCGCATGAGACCCTCGAGCGCGTGGGTGCTGTTTCTTCTGAGTGCGCGTCTGAGATGGCTGCTGGAGCGCGACGCGCGCTTGATTGCGATGTGGCGGTTAGCGTGACCGGCATTGCTGGCCCGGGAGGCGCTGTTCCCGGTAAGCCCGTGGGTCTAGTTTGGTTTGGCCTCTCGTTCGGTGACGAGGTGCGTGCGGTTAGTGAGGTCTTCGAGGGGAATCGAGACCAGGTTAGGCTTCAGTCCGTCATGCGTGCGCTCGAGCTCGTCTCTGAGGCTCTATAGTTCGCTTTGAAGGCCGTGTCTCCTAATCGCACTCTGGTCAACCTTAATTCTTTGGTTTGTAAGGTTTGCCATTTGGGCTTAATAAGGCACCGTTCGTAGATTTGCGGGCGGTGTCTTTCTGTCTTCATGATGACCCTGAGCTGGGGTGTCAGGTTTCTGTCTGAGGGTTGCAAGGTAGTGTCGGGTTTCCTCGTTATACGCTTTCCCCGTTCTGTTGACCACGAACGAACGTTCGCGTACTATATGGAGGACGACAATGGAAGGGAACGAGGAAATGGCAAAGTCCAGCGGTACGTCTCGCGAGATTCATGCGCCCACCACGGGCAAGGCTCGCGAGGAGATGATCGAATCCACAACTGCGGAGATCGAGAAGAAGTTTGGCAAAGGCGCAATCATGAAGTTCGGTGATGGCGGCCCAGACCTCCACGTTGATGCCATTCCCACTGGCTCCATTGCCCTTGACACCGCGCTTGGCATCGGCGGCGTTCCGCGTGGTCGCATCATTGAGATTTATGGTCCTGAGTCCTCTGGTAAGACCACCCTTTCCCTTGAGATCCTTGCGGAGGCTCAAGCCATGGGCGGCGTCGTTGCCTTTATCGACGCGGAGCATGCTCTTGATCCTGGCTATGCCGCCCGTATTGGCGTTGATATCGACGAGGTCCTGATCTCCCAACCGGATACCGGTGAGCAGGCGCTTGAGATTTGCGACATGCTTGTCAGGTCTGGTGCGATCGATGTCGTAGTTGTCGACTCCGTCGCCGCCCTTGTTCCCAGGGCTGAGATCGAGGGCGAGATTGGTGATACCACGGTTGGCCTTCAGGCTCGACTTATGAGCCAAGCTCTCCGTAAGCTTGCCGGTTCTCTCTCCAAATCGAACACGACCTGTATTTTCATCAACCAGCTTCGTGAGAAGATTGGCGTCATGTTCGGCAACCCCGAGACAACGCCGGGTGGCCGCGCCCTCAAGTTCTTCTCATCCGTTCGTATGGATATCCGTCGTGTTGACTCCATCAAGCAGGGCGGCGATATCATCGGCAACCGCGTTCGCGTGAAGGTCGTCAAGAACAAGGTCGCATCTCCGTTTAAGGTTGCCGAGTTTGACATCATGTATGGCACGGGCATCTCGAAGGAGGGCTCGATTCTTGACCTTGGCGTCGAGAAGAACGTCATTAATAAGTCTGGCGCCTGGTATACCTACGAAGGCGAGCGCCTTGGGCAGGGACGAGAGGCCGCCAAGGAGATGCTCCGCAGCCACCCGGATCTGCGTGAAGAGATCGAGAACCGCGTGAGGGTTGCCGTGGGCCTTATTGACGCCCCAGAGGAGGATTCTCCTGAGGACGCCTCGACCGAGGCTGACAGTGCCGAGTAGTCGTGTTCGCAAGGCCATCAAGCCGGGGGAGCCGCATGAGCATCATGCGTCCTCCGGCTTTTGTTGGTCTGCGACCTATCCAGACAGAGCAGCTGCCCTGGGCCAGCGTAAGCCCAAGGTGATAGTATCCTCAGAGGGTTTCGATGACCTATATATTCCCGTGCCCGTAGCCAGGAAGCTTGAATCAGCGGATTCCCAAGAGCCGCAGAGCCATGCCGAGCTCATGTATAAGATTCGCGAGCTTGGGATTACCTGTGCCTGGGAGCGCTTGGTCGACATGGTTTCTCGCAGGGAATATTCGTCCAAGGAGGCCGAGGACAAGCTCGTTAGAGATGGCTTTACGCGTGACTGTGCGCGTCGTGCTATCGAAAAGGCAATCACTCTCAGGATTATCAATGATGAGAGGTTTGCAGGCTCCTTTATTCGCATGAAGCTATCTGCTGGCTGGGGGCCAGTTCGTATCGAGCGCGAGCTTGCGCATCGTGGCGTAACGTTGTCTGACGTCGCTGGCTGGCCTGAGGAGTTTCTTGATGACGAGAACCCTGAGGACCGCGCTCTCGAACTCCTCGAGCGAAAGCGTATCCCTGAGAAGAATCCATACCAGAAGCTCGTGAGGTTCCTCTGCTCTAAGGGGTATCCAATTTCCGTTTGCACGTCTGTCGTTTCAGATTATTTGTCCAGAGCTCGAGAAGATGGCGCGTTTTAATTCCACTTAAGACAGAGGGCGCCATTCATGGCATTTGCCACGAGCTGCGGGTGTCATGCACAGCATTTGCGGCGAGCTGCGGCCATCCGCTTTCGCACTTGTTCGCACTTGATGGGGGACGTTACATAACGTTGACTGATTATTCGGTTAACCATAAAATAGAACAACCATTTGGGTTTATCCCGTCCGCCGGCATAATCGCGGCAGACGTACTCTTTGTTCATGTACCTGCGATGTTCGCATAAGCATAGACGCCGGGATTCGCTCGGATGGTGGGCTCTGTCTCATTGTGGGACGGTTTCCTGAACACCCTCACCAAACGTTTTCCTAGGAGTCACTATGGGCATCGAGATCGTCGTTATCGCAGCGCTTGTTGCGCTCGCAATTGGTTTTGCAATTTCGCACTTCGTCGTCAACGGCCAGAATTCCGCTCGAGTACAGGATGCAAATCGTCAGGTTTCTGAGGCCGAGGAGAAGGCCAAGCAGATTACCCACGATGCAGAGCGTCAGGCTGAGACCACGAAGAAGGAGGCTGTTCTCGCCGCTAAGGAAGACATCCTCAAGCAGCGCCAGGCCGCCGAGGCTGAGGAGAAGCAGCGTAAGAGCGAGCTTCGTTCCATGGAGAGCCGCATCATGCAGCGCGAAGAGTCTCTTGATCGCCGCAATGACGCTCTTGACCGTCGTGAGCACCAGCTCTCTAGCCAGGCCGGCCAGCTTGACCGCCGCCAGTCTGACCTTGACGAGCTCATGAAGCAGCAGACCACCGAGCTCGAGCGTATTGCAGCCCTTTCCACTGACGAGGCGCACAAGGAGCTTCTCGATCGCGTCCGCAAGGATACTGTTCGCGAGGAGGCGCAGATTCTTCGCGAGAGTGAGCAGCGTGCCCGCGCCCAGGCGGACAAGACCGCTCGCGAGATCGTCACCACTGCCATTCAGCGTTGTGCTGCCGATCAGGCCGGTGAGGTCACGGTAACCACGGTTCACATTCCTTCCGATGACCTCAAGGGCCGCATCATCGGTCGCGAGGGTCGAAACATTCGCACTTTCGAGCAGGTCTCCGGTGTTTCTCTCGTGATTGACGATACGCCTGAGACGGTGCTTCTCTCCAGCTTTGAGCCCGTTCGCCGCGAGACGGCTCGCGTTGCTCTCGAGAACCTTATCGCAGATGGCCGTATCCACCCCGCCCGCATCGAGGAGATGTATAAGAAGGCGGAGACTCTCGTGCAGCAGAGGGTTCAGGAGGCTGGTGAGCAGGCAGCTTTCGACGCTGGGATCCATGATCTTCACCCCGAGATCGTAAAGACGCTCGGTGCTCTCCGCTATCGCACTTCCTTTGGACAGAATGTCCTCTCGCACTCTAAGCAGGTTTCTGAGCTTTGCGGCATCATGGCTTCTGAGCTCGGTCTCGACCCGACGCTTCCCAAGCGCGCCGGACTTCTCCACGACATCGGTAAGGCGATCGACCACGAGGTTGAGGGACCGCACGCCGTTATCGGCGCGGATCTTGCCCGTCGTTATGGCGAGCGCCCTGAGGTCGTACACGCTATCGAGGCTCACCACGCAGACGTTGAGCCTAACACCATCCTTGATCAGCTCGTGATGGCCGCTGACGCCGTTTCCGCCGCTCGTCCCGGTGCTCGCCGCGAGAGCGCTGAGACCTACATCAAGCGTCTCCAGAAGCTCGAGGAGATTTCGAACGCCCATGAGGGCGTTGAGCGTACCTATGCCATGCAGGCCGGTCGTGAGCTTCATGTCATGGTGCAGCCCGAGAAGATCTCTGACGCTGAGGCCACGGTGCTTGCCCATGACATCGCCAAGCAGATCGAGGACGAGATGGAGTATCCCGGTCAGGTCCGCGTCGTTGTCATTCGCGAATCTCGCGCTGTCGACGTTGCCAAGTAGACGTCATTTACCATCGAATGGCTGAAGATAGAACAGATTTCGTGAGCGAGGGGGCCTCGAAGGGGACTCCCTCGCTCGCTGATTTCGTTGCAAGCGTCTCAGGGGATTCCGCCATTAGGGTTGAAGAGTCCTTGGGCAACGGCTTCGTCAGGCTTCGTGTCGGCGAGGCGGAGCGAAGGCAGGCGAAGCATGACATTCGCTGTGCCGAGGACGTTGTCATTGAGATGCTTCGCAACTCTCGTGACGCCGGTGCCCACACCATATTCGTAGCTACAAATCGCGAAGGTGACGAGCGTAGCATCGTCATGATTGACGATGGCTCTGGTCTTCCTGATTCCATGCGCAAGAAGATTTTCGATGCGCGCGTTACATCCAAGCTCGATTCTGTGCATATGGACAGATGGGGCGTGCATGGAAGAGGCATGGCCCTGTTCTCCATTCGTGAGAATTCTAAGAGCTCCGATGTCATGGCTTCTGGCGTGGGACTCGGCTCTTCCATTCGTGTTGTATCGGACACGACGGCTTTGACCGAGCGCAAGGATCAAAGTACGTGGCCGACTATCGGCCGCGGAGACGAAGGCGAACCTCGACTTCGTGGTCCCAAAAACATAATACGAACGAGCTGCGAATTTGCGTTGGAAGAGCGTGGCGTGTGCGAAGTGTATCTCGGATCTGCGGCAGAGGTACTTGCCACTATGCGCGCGCTTACCAATGAATCGCCGGATCGCTCTCGCCTTCTATTCGTAGATGATATCGATGAGGTTAGAGTGATTGATCGTCCTGCTGTTGCTGGGGATGCCCATGAGCTCGCTTCTATCGCCGAATCACTTGGGCTCTACATTTCGGAGCGGACTGCCCACCGCATACTAGCCGGTCAAATTAAGCCTCTCAGATCGGTCGCAAATAGGCTTACTCATCAGGGTGGCACCCCTGGTCCAAAGGAAATCGATCTTACGCGCGATCGTAGGGGCCTTCGTATTTCTAAAGACGACACCGAGGAATTCGCGCGTATTATGGAGCGTGACTTCTCGTTATTGTCTGAGCGCTATTACCTCGCCCTTGCTGGTGATCCGAGGATTAGCGTCTCGCATGATAAGGTGGTCGTAACGTTTGACCTTGAAAAAGAAGACTGACGCGGCAAATCCTGCGCGTTTCATCGCAGTTCCATCACTAACTATCACAGCACAACAGCACTCGAATTATTCCAGTACACGACAGGAGCTTTACCCATGGACTACCTAAAGGTCTCGAGCAAATCGTCTCCCGCCTCTGTTGCGGGTGCCATTGCAGGTATGGTGAAGGATGGCGTGCCGGTCAATATCCAGTCTGTGGGTGCCGGCGCTGTTAACCAGGCTATCAAGGCCGTCGCAATTGCGCGTGGATTCTTGATTCCTACTGGTTATGACATCTCCTGCGCCCCGACTTTCTCAGATATCGACATTGACGGCCAGAGTCGCACGGCAATTCGTATTGCAATTTATGTTCATAGGCTTACTCCTGCGGATGCCACTTGCATCGAGCAGGGCGCTGGATCGGTGGTTGCGTAGTGGAAGCTTCTCGTTCTCTTGCTGGTCTTACGTATCACGTTAAGACCTTCGGATGTCAGATGAACCTTCATGACTCTGAGCGCGTTTCTGGCGTGCTTGGGTCGTGCGGCTGTATCGAAGTTGCCTCGCCCGATGAGGCGGATATCGTCGTCTTTATGACTTGTTGTGTTCGCGAGAAGGCGGATACCCATCTGTACGGCCAGGTTTCTGCCATGGTGAGCGCTCCGGTGCCGCCGAGTGGGCGTAGGCTTGTCGCCATCGGAGGATGTATTGCCCAGAGGGATGGCGAAAACATTCGTAAACACATGAAGAACGTCGATGTGGTCTTTGGTACTCGGGCCATCTCCAGCCTTCCCGAGCTGCTCGTCGGTGCGCTTGAGGGCAACGGCAAGTCTGTTCAGGCGGACGTG
This sequence comes from Collinsella sp. 1033st1_E11_1033SCRN_220408, assembly GCF_039062465.1. Taxonomy (NCBI): domain Bacteria; kingdom Bacillati; phylum Actinomycetota; class Coriobacteriia; order Coriobacteriales; family Coriobacteriaceae; genus Collinsella; species Collinsella sp. 1033st1_E11_1033SCRN_220408. Next base: position 424,169 of record NZ_JBCLNF010000001.1, on the reverse strand, counting down.
AGCGAGGACGATCCCGGCTTTTCCAGCGACCTCCCAAGTAGGCGTGAGACTCCTTGGCATGCTTGGGTTCCCATCATGACGGGTTGCAACAACTTCTGCAGCTACTGCATCGTGCCGTATGTCCGTGGCAGGGAAAGGGATCGCGTTTTCGAGGATATTGTCGACGAAGTGAGTCGCCTTCGTGAAGATGGTGTTCGCGAAGTCTGCCTTCTTGGCCAGAACGTCAACTCTTTCGGTCGCCAGCGCTATGGCTCACCCCGTTTTGCCGAGCTTCTGCGTGCGGTGGGGGAGACCGGCATCGAACGCATTCGATTCACGAGTTCTCACCCTAAGGATCTCTCGCCCGAGACAATTCTTGCGATGGCCGAGACTCCTGCTGTCATGCCGCAGCTCCATCTTGCGGTTCAGAGTGGCTCCACGCGCGTTCTTAAGGCCATGAACCGTCACTATTCGCGTGAGGATTACCTTGCCCTCACTGACCAGATTAAGTCCGCAATGCCAGGAATCGCGCTCTCGACGGACATCATCGTTGGTTTTCCCGGTGAGACCGAGGAAGACTTTGAGCAGACCCTCTCTCTCGTGAAAGAGGTCGGCTTTGAGTCTGCGTTCACCTTCATCTATTCGAAGCGTCCCGGTACCCCAGCTGCGGAAATAGATGACCCGACTCCCCGCGAGGTAATTCAGGAGCGTTTCGATCGCTTGGCTGAGCTTGTCGCCCAGCAGGCGTTCGATGCCAATCAGGTCGAGTTTAGTCGCACTGTCGAGGCGCTTGTGGAGGGTGTTTCGAAGCGCGATGGCGATGTCCTCGTCGGTCATAGCCCGAAGAATAAGACCGTTCACTTCCGTGCTCCGGAAGGCGTCGAACCCGATTCCCTCATCGGCAAGCTTGTTGAAGTGAAGGTCGAGGAAGCACGCACTTGGTATCTACGCGGACCAATGGTAGGGGAGCCCAGGTGAGTGAGGGGCTGAGAGGTCCCGTTGTCTGCATTGTTGGGCCTACTGCCTCCGGTAAGAGCTCACTTTCTGAACTCGTCGCGCTTGAGCTTGGGAGTGACGTCATCTCGGTTGATTCCATGCAAGTTTATCGCGGCATGGATATCGGTACTGCTAAGACGCCACTTCAAGAGAGGCGTGTTCCGCTGCAGATGGTCGATGTCGTAGGTATCGACGAGGACTATTCCGTTGCGAGGTTCCAAGAGGATTGCAGAAAGCTCATAGATGAGCGTCTGGCCACCGGAGTTACCCCAGTTCTTTGTGGTGGAACGGGCCTCTATCTTGACGCCGTCATTGACGAGATGAAATTCCCGACCGGGGAAACTCATGGCGTCACTCGTGGTCGCTATGAGCAAATGCTAGAGGACAAGGGTTCACAAGCGATTTGGAACCTCCTCTACGAACGTGACCCTCTCGGAGCGGAGGCAATTCACCCTAATAATTCCAAGCGAGTGGTCCGCGCTCTTGAAATGCTTGACCAAGGAGTCAAGTATTCCGCTCAGCTTGAGAATCTCCGTGTCCGAAGGCCTCGCTATGACGCTAGGATATGGGCTCTCACCATGGACAGGGATAGGCTTTACGCTCGTATCAACCAGCGCGTTGACATGATGGTCGAGCAAGGCCTCATATCTGAGGTTGAGGGGCTTGTCTCCAGGGGTTTTGGTGTTGACCTAACGGCCCGTCAGGCTATTGGATATAAAGAGATCCTGGAATATCTTGATGGCGAGATTAGCCTGGATGAGGCTGTCGAATTGATTAAGCGGCGAACGCGCCGCTATGCAAAGCGACAGCTTTCGTGGCTCCGTAGAGACGGGCGGGCGAACTGGATCGATTTCGATGCCGTTTCCCCTGATGAGGCGGTTGATCTTATCGTATCCGATGTCCGCTCTCGCTATCGAAGCTAGCAAGTCTTTCGTTTCTTAGAGGTGGTCGGTCATGCCGAGATTCAAGTATATTGAGACGGCTCCGGTTCCAGAAAGAGCTCTCGTAGTGGGAGTGGATACTGGTAAGGGCGATTGGCCCATGGCTGACTCCCTCGATGAGCTCGAGAGACTCGTTGCTACTGCAGATGGTGTGGTCGTTGGACGGGAGACTCAAAAACTCGACGCCCCTTCTCCGAAGACGTTCGTTGGCTCCGGTAAGGCCGAGGAGATCGCCGCTGCGGTTCGCAGACTCGATGTCGATGTAGTTGTGTTTGACGATGAGCTCTCGCCGTCTCAGCAGTCAAATCTTGAGCGAACCTTTGGTGAGCCTGTTAAGGTCATTGATCGAACGGCCCTCATTCTCGATATCTTTGGCAGGCATGCCAAGACCAGAGAGGGCCGGCTCCAGGTCCAACTCGCTCAGCTGCAGTATCTGCTTCCGCGCCTTCGTGGCATGTGGAGCCATCTCATGGGCGAGCAGACTCGTGGAGGTATTGGTAGCAGGTTTGGCCAGGGAGAGAGCCAGCTAGAGGTTGATCGCAGGCTGGTCAGGGATAGAATCTCCGCGCTGAAGCGCGAACTTGTAAAACTCGAGACCAGACGTGAGACGCAGAGCAAGGCGCGTTGGGATTCAGGTGTTTGGCGCGTTGCGTTGGCGGGCTATACGAATGCCGGCAAGTCAACCTTGCTTAATGCACTGACCGATTCTGGCGTCTATGCAAAGGATGAGCTATTTGCGACGCTTGACCCCACGACTCGTTCTATCGATTTGGCTGAAGGACGCAAGATAACTCTTACCGATACGGTCGGTTTTATTCAAAAGCTACGCACGAGCCTTATCGAGAGCTTTAAGTCCACTCTTGCCGAGGTGAAGGCGGCCGATCTTGTCCTTGAGGTCGTTGACGCTAGTGATTCCAATTGGGAGAAGAAGCGTGACGCCGTCAACGAGATTCTCGATCAGATAGGGGCGAAGGACATTCGTCGAGTGCTCGTGTTCAACAAGTGCGATTTGCTCGATGCTGATGGTCTTTCGAGCCTTCGCACCTATCACTCTGATGCTGTATTCGTATCTGCTGAAGAGGAAACGGGTTTGGCAGCGCTCCTTCACAGGATCGCGGAGGAGGCGAGCGCTGGAGATACGACCCTTACGGCGTTAATTCCTTATGAAAAGGGCATTCTCATGAAGATGGTTCACGAGCGCTGCCAGGTTATCCGCGAGCAGTATCAAGGCGGGGGCTTGCTCGTCACGGCTAGAGTCTCCGCTCGTATGGCTGCGACACTCGTACCTTATCAGGTGGGGGATTCTGAATCCATTTAGCAGCGCGAAGGTCTAGCCTAAGACCAAGGTGAGAAGCGCTAGAACGATTGGCTGATGAACCACGTAGATTTCCAGGGCGTGTCTGCCAATCCACTCTAGAGGAGCGCATCTCATCTTATTTAAGATACTGGGTACTCCATGGAGCTTCATATTTAGGCCGAGTGCTGACCCCACGAGGAACAGAAGCGAATAGGGGATTGGCGGATAGTAATCACCCGAAGCAAATGATGGCCCTGGAAACCCCAGCCAGTTCAGCGCCTCTGTCGTGTAGAGGCCCTTCGGCAACGTAACGTAAGGCCCGCCAAAGCTGCCTAACCCAAGTCTGCCTTGCGGCACTTCTAGGGTTAGCAAAAATGCCAAGAATAGCGTAGCCGCTGCAATTGCGAGTTTGACTGGTTTCAAATCATTTGACTGGTGCGAGACAAGACCGTCATGTTCGATTTCGCATGCATCTCGTTTTTTGCGCAAGGGCTCATTAAGTGCCCAGGCCAGAAGCGAGCTGAAGCTCATGCAGTAAATGATCCCGTAGCTAATAGGTGTGTCTACGGCAATCAACGTCGTCGCAATCCAGATGATGGCTGCGACGAATAGGTATTTTAGGGCCCGCTTCAGGTTGTTTCTCGAGTAGCTACACATGATTCCCGCGATGAGCAGGAAGCACCACGAGATGGAAGCTCGCCAAACGTCCTGCAGTGGGCTTCTAAACCAGCCCAAACGAACATCCCAGAGATAGACGATGTCATAGCAGGCATGAAACGCGACCATCGACACGACGGAAAAACCTCGCAGGACATCATAGCCGCGTACTCTTTGGCTTGAACCCATTGCTGACCTACATAGATCGGAAAAGACCGGTGACGCGACCGAGGATCGTTGGGTTAATTGCATAGATGGGTTCCATCGTGTCATTCTCGGGCTGAAGGCGAATGCGATCCTTTTCCCTGTAGAAGGTTTTAACGGTTGCGGAGTCTTCAATGAGGGCGACGACAATCTCTCCGTTATGGGCGTCATGTTGTTCTCTGACAACGATGTAGTCGCCGTCAAAAATGCCAGCATTAATCATCGATTCGCCGCGGACGCGAAGGATGAAGGAACTCGAGTCGCCCACAACGTTCGTGGGCAGGGTCATGACTTCCTCAACGTTTTGTTCGGCGAGAATAGGCAAGCCTGCGGCTACGCGACCAACGAGCGGTAGAGTCACCGTATTTGTGTTGACGTCCTGCTTTACCTCAACAAGCTTTGGGCTTTGTTTGGCTCGCGTTTTGGCATCTTCGCAGATTTCAATCGTACGCGGCTTATTCGGATCTCTTTTTATGTAGCCGGCTTCTTCGAGCTTGTGGAGATGGGAGTGGACGGTCGAGGGCGAGGAGAGGCCGATAGCTGAGCCTATCTCTCGAACTGAAGGGGGATAGCCATGTTCCGCCGTAAATGCACAAATGAATTCGAACGCCTGCTGCTGACGTTTGGTGATTTTCTCTTTGGGCATGTCTCCTCCTTTGTTTTGAGCAATCATACACCCGTTCGCTTTTGCATTCAAACAAATGTTCTTATTTCTACTTGACACGAACAAGCGTACGAGTATTCTACTTATAGAACAAATGTTCAGGCATAGATTAATGTCCGCAAGATGAAGTTAGATAGATGCTGTAAAAGTTGCTTATTGGGGAGGACTTAAGATTATGACGAACGATATGTATTTCGTGTCCGGCACATCTGCCCTTAAGCCGCAGGCTGCTGCTAACTTCACCGTCATTGGTGGCGGCAAATTTACTGCTTTGCCTGCTTCAGAGAATTTGAGGCCCAACGTCGCCTCTCTGAATGCTCCGGCCCTCGGTGCTCGCGAAGAGCTCGGCGGGATGCTCGCATTCATCGTTACCTCTATCATCGTTCTCGCCTTCTGGACGTATACTCGAGGCGTCTTCTAGCTCAGATAATGGCTGCTTATGGTATCTTTCCTTGAGAATGTATTATCGAGGGGAGTACCATGCGCTGTCCAAAGTGTGGCTGCGAAGAGTCAAAGGTTGTCGATTCCCGTCCTGCGGAGAGTAACGATTCGATTCGGCGTCGTCGCGAGTGCACGCAATGCGGATTCAGGTTTACGACGTACGAGCGCCGCGAGGAACTGCCGCTCGTTGTTTTAAAGCACTCTGGTACCAAAGAACCTTTTGATCGTGAGAAGATCATGCGCGGCCTTGTTAGGGCGACGGTTAAGCGCGATATTCCTGTCGATGTTTTGGACTCCATCATTGTTGATATCGAGTCCGATCTCCGTGACCACGGTATTACCGAGGTGGACTCTAGCGCTCTTGGTGAGATGGTTTTGAAGCGCCTTGCCGACATAGATAAGGTTGCGTATGTTCGCTTCGCATCCGTATATCGCGACTTCAAAGATATCGACGAGTTTTCCGCCGAGCTGAGGAGACTGTCTAATGAACAATGACGAGATCGTTCTTCCAATCAAAAGGCTTGATAAGTCGGTGCAACTTCCCGCCTATGCCTATCAAGGTGATGCGGGACTCGATCTTCGCTCTTCTGAAGACGTGAGCCTTGCGCCGTTCGAGCGTAGGCTCGTTTCTACGGGTCTCGCGATTGCGATTCCGGAAGGTTATGCCGGCTTTGTTCAGCCTAGGAGTGGGCTTGCCTTGCGCGAGGGCCTTTCTATGGCTAACACACCTGGTCTTATTGATTCGCATTACCGTGGAGAGCTTAAGGTCTGCGCCATTAACCTTGATCCCGAGAAGACGATTCATATCGAACGGGGCGAAAGAATCGCTCAGCTGGTTATCCAAAAAGTCCCGGCGGTCACTCTGTCCGAGGTCGAAGAGCTTGATGAGACCGACAGGGGGACTGGCGGCTTCGGTTCAAGCGGTGTTGCGTAGTTTGAACACGATTTCTGCCGTCTTTGAGGAGATGACTGTCCATGATCGCCACTGAAAGCCATGACCTTGTCATAGTCGGCGGAGGCCCAGCCGGCCTCGCCTGTGCTCTTTATGCCACGCGTTATGGCATTGACGCCATAACGGTCGAGAGGGGTGCATTTGGCGGTCAGATTTCCACCACGCCTGAAGTCGATAACTATCCTGGATTGCCTCAAATAACTGGTCGTGACCTAGGCGAACAGCTTTATGAACACGCAAAATCGCTCGGGGCTTCGATTCTTCAGGATGAGGTTACAAGCCTTTCGAAAACAGCAGATGGATTTGAGCTGGAATGCTACGGTGTGATCCTTAAGGCAAAGGCTGTCGTTTATACCGCAGGTGCTCAACCACGCATGGCTGGGTTTGCCGGTGAGGATTCGTTCCGTGGGAGAGGCGTTTCCTATTGCGCCACATGTGATGGTATGTTTTATCGTGACAAGGATATCTATGTTGTCGGTGGAGGCAACACGGCATGCGAAGAGGCCCTTTACCTTTCCAAGATAGGTAAACAGGTCACGATGGTCGTTCGCAAGGACCGGATGCGTGCCGTTCAGAGCCTGCAAGACAAGATTTCGAGTACGAACTCAATTTCAGTTAGGTACCAAACTAAAATTGAGTCGATCGAAGGAGAAATGCTTCCTAGCAAGATTACGCTCAGGAGCTTAGTGAATGATGAAGTTGAGACCATAGAATGTGATCCCGGCTCATTTGGCATCTTTGTTGCGGTTGGCCATGATGCAGATACTGCATTGGTTGCTGGCCTCGTTGATCTTGCCACTGATGGTTCGATCATAACGGATGATTCCATGGCTACGAAGACGCCGGGATTGTTCTGCGCAGGCGATGTTCGCGAAAAGCCGCTCAGGCAGGTGGTAACTGCGGTGTCTGATGGTGCCGTCGCTGCTCAATCTGCAATGCGCTATTTGGATAGCATCTAATATCAACCCGTGTGCACTCACGGGTTGATAAGCACGACGTTGCCCGTGTCTTATTAACGACTTTTGGTTGCGGCTAACAGTTTACGCGCGTTTATCGTGTCGAATCCATTCGCCGTCGCTGCTTCAATCTTCGTTACGATTACGTGCGTTGCCCTAATTAGTTAGCTACTTGAAGAAACATGAATTGGCTCCCGACTCCCCTTTCCTCAATGTGTTATTAAATAACGATAATATATCTTATGTAAAGTAGCTGCTAATAGCATTTGCATGCATGAATGATGCCAAGAGAGCTAGGCATCCCAACCGAAACGGGGCCGCGATACTGCTCGCGACCCCGTTTCATGACTACTGATTTAGATTCGATACCTTTTTCGGTCTTAGGCTCTTTCCTCTGGCACAAATGTCCCATGGCAAAGCATCCGAACCGTCGATTCTGATTCGTCACCCTCTTTCTCGTCCATAAGGACAAGAATCCGGTCCCCTTCCTCAAGAACTAGAGCGCCGTTAGGCAATATCTCACGGCCATGACGGCGAACGGATACGACAAGCGCGTGTTCAGGCCAGGGTATCTCAGAGATTGCCTTATTGGCTGCATTGCAGCTCGCTTCAACAACGTAACTGTGAATTTGCCTACCGTGTCCACCCCAGTGCTCGTGAGTTTCGTTGGTGCTGATCCCGAGGAACCTGGCAAGGAGATGCTCGTAGTAGGGATCAACCTGGAGCAGATTGGCGGTTACGTAAGCAAAGACGCTCACGATGGACAGCGAAAGGAGCGCGTCGAGACTTCCGGTTAGCTCGAATGCGAGGACGACTCCGGTGACGGGAGCCCTCACGACACCAGCAAAAAGGCCGGCAATTCCAAGAACCATGAAGTTCATGACGAGGTTTTGATGCATCCCAAATAGGCCGGTCGCCACATCGCCGAAGATTGTGCCGACAAGAGCGCCCATAACCACCAACGGGAACAGCGTGCCACCAGGCGTTCCAGCTCCAAAGCAAACACCGGTAAAGAGGTACTTCCCGAGCAAGATCAGCAAGAGAGCTGCAAGCGTTAGCCCCTGGGGACGCATAAGTAGCTCGAGGATCGCGTCTCCTCCGCACATGAGGTCTGGGGCTGCGATGGCAACAATGCCAGCAAGCATGAACGGAATAATGTAGCGAAGCGGATTCGGCAGCTTGATGCGAGCCATAGCATTCTGAATGGCGAACATGCCTAGGTTATGCAGTGCTCCGATTGCTCCAATTATGATTCCGAAGACGATGAGAAGCGCATATGCCTCATGGGGAATGTTCTCGATAAGCGTGAAGCTTATGACTGGAGATAGACCAAGCACCTGAGAGACGACGTAGTCGCTCATGACTGCGCTCATCATGACCGAGATGATGAGCGGTGCATTGAACGTCTTGTGAATCTCCTCGAGGGCGAACATGACGCCGGTAAGGGGCGCATGGAACGCCGCGGCCATACCCGCACCTGCCCCGCATGTGACGAGCAGGCGCTCCTCTCCCCTTCCACGCTTGAAGGCTCTGGATACGGCTTTGCCCGCCATGCCACCCAGTTGCACTGAGGGGCCTTCTCTACCAAGAGACAAGCCGGCAAAAGCCCCCACGGTTCCCTCGAGGAACTTCGCAACAATGACGCGATGCCAAGGCGCGCTCAACTTGCCCATTACCTCGGCATCAACTTGAGGAATACCAGAACCCGAGGTAGCCGGCTCGAAACGAACAAGCGCGGCTACAACGAAAGCCATAATCGCAAGAGCGGCAAACCACCCGATAATGAAAAGGATATTAGAGGAGATTTGGCTAGTGAGAAATCTCATCGTCTTTTCAGCCCAGGTGAGCGAAAGTCGATAGAGAGTAATGATCGACCCTCCGAGAAGGCCAACGAGAGCGCCTTCCCATACGAGGCTGACTTGGAATCGCTTTGACAAACGCCTGCGAATGGGGTCTTTGGTTTCACTAGCCACGAATGTGATGCTCCTACTTAACCTTAACGAGTGAGAAGATCTCTCGATCGTATTCCTTGGCAAGGGCTTCGCGCGGATTGAGGAACGCAAGCTCTAGGATGAACGCAAAGCCAATGACCGTAGCGCCTGTCTGTTCGGCGAGGCGTGCCGTGGCAAGGGCGGTGCCCGCGGTTGCAATAAGGTCGTCAATCACGAGGACCTTGTCGTCGGAGGTCATGGAGTCGGTATGAATCTGCAGCTCGTCAGTTCCGTATTCAAGGGCGTAGCTCTCCGTATAAACCTCGCGAGGAAGCTTGCCTGGCTTGCGTGCAGGGACGAAACCGGCACCAAGGCGATAAGCAACCGGTGCGCCAATGAGAAAACCGCGCGCTTCAGATCCAATGACCTTGGTAATCCCCCTGCCAAGGAAGTGATCGGAGATTGCATCAACACAGGCCGCAAGGCCCTGTGCGTTAGAGATGAGAGGGGTTACGTCCTTGAAGATGACCCCAGGCTCCGGATAGTCAGGAATGTCGACGATGAGATTCTCGTACGGGAAGCGTGCCTCGTAATCTTCGCTCACGATGTCTCCTTGTGTAAATTTGTGAATAATACAGCGGGCCATAATGCCCGGCAACCAGCTAATCGTCAATCAACTCTCTGCGCATGATTGAACCTCGTACGACACCTGTTAGCGTAAGCATTCGGTCAAGAGCAACCTCTCGTCGAAGCCTTCGCTCGTCCGGAGTTTCGCCCTGATGGCGAGAGAGTGAAGCTAGTGCCTGCTCAAACATGGGTATCTCGCGATTCGCGGCTGCGAGGTACTGGCGGAGATTCTTCGGCTCAATGCCAAAGCGTGCGAGTTCGTTGCAAGCTCGAATGAGGCGAAGGTCGCTCCCCCGAACGAGATCTCTACCGGCAGGCGATTTTACGAGCTTGATAATTGAACAATCCGCAAGCTTGCGAACGAGAGAGATGGGAACGCCTGCAACTTCCGGAATCCTATCGATGGGGTGCATCTCGCGCTCTGCCTCTGGGCTTACGGACAGCGTGGGGTCTATGGGGTCTGAAGTGGCCTCGGTACCTTCTTCAGGCGTGGAGTCCGTATTCCCCTTTTTGCCGTCAAGCTCATCCTTGATAACGCTAAGGGGCAAAAAGCGGCTCTTCTGAAGATAGAGGATTGTCTCGAGGCGCTGGATGTCACGCGCGGAATAGAGACGATATCCCCCTGGCGTTCTTGATGGCGTCAGAAGTCCCTCGTCCTCGAGATAGCGAACTTTTGAAACGGAAAGATCGGGGTATTGCTCCTGAAGCTTGGAGACGACCTTTCCTATGGTGAGATAGCCGGCGTCGGCCATCTGGCTACTCGCCCGTAGCGATCTTCGGGGCGCGCACGGTGTGATACACCATGCGGAAGGTGCCAACCTGGATGGTTGAACCGTCAGCAAGCGCGGAGCTGTTAACAATAGCGCCATCGACCCATGTGCCGTTAAGGGAGCCAAGATCTACGACGGTAGCAACATTGCCTGTGATTGAAATCTTTGCATGGTGTCGAGAGACGGTCATGTCATTCAAAAAGACGTCACTCGACGGATCGCGGCCAATGGAAATCTCCGGGGTGGCTAGCTCGAAGGTCTGGCCGGTCTGAGGGCCCTTGAGGATGGTGAGCGTCGGGTTGCTAGGACGCACTCCACCCATGAGATCCGGGACAGTGGCATCTGAGGACGGCATGCAGAAGATGGCAGTAGCGTCAGACTCAGGCTTATCAATGTTGTTCTGCATGGTGTCTCCCTCGCGTCGTTGTCTATTCATTGTACCCCTACCGGCAGGCGATGGCCTCAATCGAGACCTTTGCGTCAAGGGGCAGCGCCGCAACCTGAAAGACTGAGCATGCAGGCCTGGGCCTTTCGAAGCGCTTCTCGCAAACGGTGTAGACCGCGTCAAGGTCTTCGATGCTCGCGAGATGAATAGTGACTTTTGATACTTCGGACAAAGTAAGGCCGAGCTGAGCTAGGACGGCGGCAACATTATCGATGCAGCGTTCCGTCTGACGCTCGACGGCATCGTCGGTGTGGCATATGCCATCCTTGTCGACGGGTAGCTGCGAAGACACAAAGACGTATCTTGCCGCGCTTGTGCCTTGAGAGAAGGGACCTTGCGTCCTCGGGGCGGAATCGCACGTAATCGAGTACATGAGGACCTCCTAGGCAGCTTGAGTAACGGATAGCCAGGGGAAAACCGTGTCATTAAGTCCAAATCCGCTTACGGTGTGGCAAAGCTGGTTGCGCGCAGAGTATGAGCACGTCGACACGATATGCTCGCCTTGTGTCCATTGACGCACCTCGACTGTATCTCCAGGGACAAAGAGACGGTCACGTGGAATGATGCGTTTGCAAGAGATGTCTCCCCCGTCAGGCCAGGAGAGCCCAGTGGCATACGAATCAGGAGAAACGACGCAAGAGAAGGCGAAGTTATAGGCAAACGTGCGACACCCCTCACGGAGACGGGGGCTGGCGTAAGAATGCGCGTCATACGTGCCAAATGCCCAGTCAAGAAGCGAGGCGGTATCAGTGAAGCGGCCTTCCTTCGTCTGACAGCCTAGAACGCTCGTGTAAAGCGTCACCCCATTTCTTCTGGCGCAGCCAAGGAATGCGGTGACGTGGTTTCCGGTACCCGTCTTAATGCCAAGGAGGCCAGGATAACTATAGAGTAGGGTGTCAACCGTTGGCAGCGTAACGTTGTTTCCGCCAATTGGGACCGTAACCTCAGTCTGGCGTACCGTGTCTGCGATAAAGGGATGCTTTGTCATGGCATAGCGCGCGAGGATGGTGAGGTCGTGTACGGTCGAGTGGTGACCTTCCGCATCGAGGCCGTGGGAGTTCTCGAAATGGGTATTGTTCATCCCGAGCTCTGCCGCCTTGTCGTTCATCATCTGGACGAAATCGTCCTCTGAACCAGCAACGGCGACGGCGACCTCGTAGGCACCATCGTTTGCCGAGTAGACTAGTGCGGCTCGGAGAAGGTCGCGAAGCGTAGAGGTATCCCCAGACTGATATCCAGCAACCATTGCGTTCTCGTCGAGCGCTGGGGCGGATAGGTTACATACGGTATCGAGGGAAACGCCGCTTTCGAGGGCGACGACGGCGGTCATCACTTTCGTGACGCTGGCCATATTGATTTCCTCGTCAGGGTTCTTCTCGTAAAGGACATTGCCTTGGGCGTCAATCACCATGGCTGACTGAGCCTCAGTTAAATTGGGCTCAGACTCAACTGCCATAGCGCTGATCGGGGCATAGCAAAGCGTCAGCGCCGCAACGAGAATGGCGCCACAAATGGCGAGCTTTCTAGAGCGCTTAACCGTTAAAGACCACACTTTTTACGCCTCTTCGATTCGCGGACGATTGCTACGCCTTCTGCCGTATAGACATACGCCGTAAGCAAGGAGAAGATGCATCCACCATATACGAAGAGGAGGCCAATTGAGCCGCCAACGTCATTTAGACCGGGAAGCCAGGAAGCAGACACGAGGTTGAGTCCTTCGATAACGGGAACTCCGAGGAGAAGGAATGAGAATCCCGTCATAAGGAGCGCGGTTGCGATCTTGCCTACGTACACAACATCAATCGGGCGCTCGTGAAACCTGGCAACGATGCGCGATCCTACGGCAAGGTAAACATCCCTACCGATAATGAGAACTGCAACCCAAGCGGGAAGCTCGCCGGTAATGACAAGGCCGAGGACCCCGGTAAAGAGCAGCAATCTGTCGCAAACTGGGTCAAGTAGCTTGCCAAACCAGCTTACGGTCTGCGTACGGCGGGCAATTTGTCCATCCATCCAATCGGTGCAAGCCGCAACGATGTAGATGATGATTGAAGCAACGCGATTGATTCTCAGGCTGAACATGACGAGAAATACAATCGTCAGAACCATGCGCGATAGGGTTACGCCGTTAGCAACGGTAAGAATCTTGTTTGAAGGGTTATCCGAGCTGCCCACCGGAGCTTCTATATCAGTTTCAAACCCACGACTAACCTTGTATTCGAGCCAATCTTTGAACTTCAAATCTTACTCCCCCGATACAAGCGCCACGGGATACGGCGCAAGCTTAGTCGATGATACCCCATCGCTTTACTGTCATATCAGGACCAGTCTTCTCTTTCCGAAACGTGACGGAATTGTTAGCCAAGGCCTCTCGCTCTGCCCAGAGTAGCAAGCTGGATCCGTACATCATTGAGTGTATAGGTCACGCTTTTGGATAAATGCAGTGCGCACATCGCTTTTCACGGGTTGATGCCCAGTGTGGAGATATCGTAAATCGAGCTGATGCCCAAAAGAAAAAGGCCGACGGGAAACCCCGCCGACCTCGGCTTTTCTGGTCGGGTGGACTGGATTCGAACCAGCGACCCCTTGACCCCCAGTCAAGTGCGCTACCAAACTGCGCCACCACCCGTTGCTGCTCAACCGCAGCAGAAAAGAGATTAACATCCGAGCGGATAACGCGCAAGGACTAATTTCGAGAAAATTGAAATTTGTTTGCGTGTATCTCTTTGTTACGCATAAAAGCCCAGGTTACCCCTCAAGAACTTCGCTCAGCTCAAGCCATTCCATTTCGAGTGCATCGAGGGTCTCGCGAGCGTCGCCGACATTCGATTGAGCCTTCTCGAGAGCGAGGTAATCCGTCGGGTCAACCTCCCCCATCGCGTGCTCGAGATCCTCGATTCGCGCGCGTTGCGTTTGCATCTTGCGTTCGACGCTCGAAAGCTGCTTCTTAAGCTTCCACTCTTCTGAGCTCGAAAGGCCACTTGTCGATTTTGCAGGGGCGGACGCTGAGCTATTACTGCCCTCAGACGTGGATATGGGGGCCTTGGGCGCAGGACCGTGACCGGAAACATCTCCGGAGCCATGGCGCTCCCCGATCAGCGAGAGATACTCGTCAACCCCGCCTGGACAATGCCTCAGCTTCCCATTTATGAGGGCAAACTGATCGTCGGTCACGCGTTCCATGAGGTAGCGATCGTGGGTGACAAGCAAGAGCGTTCCTGGCCACGTGTCGAGCAGGTCCTCCATGACAGCAAGCATGTCAGTGTCGAGGTCGTTACCCGGCTCGTCGAGAATGAGAACGTTGGGCTCATCGAGCAGCACGCACATGAGCGCCAGCCTGCGCGCTTGGCCACCAGAGAGGTCCGCAATGGGTGTGTCTAGCTCACGCCTGTCGAATCCGAGGCTCTCAAGGAGCTTGGTGGGCGTGTGCTCCTTGCCGCCAATCACATACGTGCGCTTATACGTGCCGAGAAGCTCTCGCACGCGCCAATCGAGCTTGTCGGCGAGCATGTCAATGTGCTGGGAGAGAATACCAAGTTTGACGGACTTGCCCATCTTGGCGCGACCGCTCGTGGGTGAAATCTTGCCGTCAAGCAGGCGCAGGAGCGTGGTCTTGCCGGCTCCGTTCTCGCCGAGGATTCCATAGCGGTCTCCGGGGCCGATGAGCCAGTCGACGTGATCAATGACTCGCCTGCCCTCATAGTCTACGCATGCCTGCTTGAGCTCGAATACCTGCTTGCCGAGTCTGCTTACGGCGAGGCGCTTGAGTTCGAGGGGGTTTCTGAGGGGCGGCTCGTCTGCGATGAGCGCTCGCGCCGCCTCGATCCTGAACTTTGGTTTGCTCGAGCGAGCCTGGGCGCCACGAGATAGCCAGGCAAGTTCCTTGCGGAGGATATTCTGCCTTCGCTCTTCGGTTGCAGCCGCCTGACGTGCGCGCTCCGCTCGTTGTTGGATATAGGCTGAGTATCCGCCCTCGAAAGGCTCGACCACGCCGTCGTGGACCTCCCACATGCTCTCGCACACCTCATCGAGGAACCACCTGTCATGGGTGATTACGAGAAGCGCTCCCACACCGCTTTGCCAACGGTGACGCAAGTGGCTAGCGAGCCAGGTGATGGCTCCCATGTCGAGATGGTTTGTAGGCTCGTCGAGAAGAAGGACGTCAAAGGAGCCGATTAGGAGCCTCGTGAGATCTACGCGCCTTCTCTGACCGCCGGAGAGTGTCCCAACCTTGGCGTTCCAGTCGACGTCACCGATAAGCTCCGCAATGATGCGCCTAGTCTCGGCGTTAGAGGCCCACTCGTACTCCGGAACGTCGCCTACCACCTCGTGAGAGACGGGCATGTCGTCGTTGAGGTTGTCAGATTGGCCGAGCATGCCGACAGTAATGCCTCCGCGCCAGGTGACGTTACCGTCCTCCGGCTCAAACACGTGGCCTATCAGCTGCAGGAGCGTCGACTTTCCGTCGCCGTTTTTGCCGACGATCCCGATGCGGTCTCCCTCGTTCACGCCGATTGTGACATCGTTGAGGACGCGCTTGCCGGGCCACTCGTGCTCGACGTGTTCACAGCCTATGAGAATTCCCACGTGGGTCTTGCCTTTCTTAGCAGTCTCTTTCAGACGAAAGCTCGTCCATGACCATCTGCGTGTCGGCTCCGTCCGCTAGCCTTCTCAGCGCATGAATCTCCGCAGCGTAGCCATCGAGCTCGTTGGGGGTTTCGAGAATCATGGGAAGACAACGAGTCCTCGGATTGGTAACGATGCCGGTGAAGCACTCGAGCCCAAGGTGTCCCAGGCCGAGGCGCTCATGCCTATCCTTATGAGAGCCGAGAGGATTCTTAGAGTCATTGAGGTGGAGCGCGCGAAGCCTGTCGATTCCCAGCACGCGATCGAACTCGTCCAAGACGCCATCAAAATCGCCGGAGACGTCATAGCCACCATCGTTCACGTGACACGTGTCGAGGCACACACCGATAAGCTCGTCATGGTCGATGCGATCTATGATTCGCGCCAGTTCCTCGAAGGTCTTGCCGACCTCGGTCCCTTTGCCAGCCATGGTCTCAAGAAGGACGATCGTGCGTTGTCCGGGCACGAGGGAAGAGTTAAGCCCCTCTGCGATGAGAGCAATGCCCTCCTCGGCTCCTTGGCCAACGTGCGATCCGGGGTGGAAGTTGTAGAAATTGCCCGGAAGCAATTCCATCCGCTCGAGATCCTGTCGCATAGCCGTGCGGGCAAATTCCCTTACGTCCGGTTTGGCGGAACAAAGATTTAAGGTATAAGGTGCGTGCGCGACGAGGGTGCCGATGCCGGATTCTCGAGCGATGACCGAGAACCTCCGGAGATCTTCCGGATCCGGCTCTTTCGAAGAGCCGCCGCGAGGGTTTCTCGTGAAGTAGGCAAAGGTGGTGGCGCCAATCGAGACGGCGCGCTTTGCCATGGCTTCAAACCCGCCCGAGGTGGAGAGATGACAACCGAGCGTTAACACGTGCTGTCCTGCTCTTCCTCGCGCGCGTTGTTGTCGCCAACGGGGAGAACTATTGTGGCGTCAGTGACAGGAACCTCAGGCTCAAGCATGTGGGCGAGCTCACTCACGATGACGTTGGCGACTTCGGCCTTGGGCATGCAAGGATACTCGGTTTCCGAGTGAACGCCGACGAGTGTCACGCTGTCAGTGTCAGAACCAAAGGTGGAGTCCGCTCTCGTAACGTCATTCGCGACGATAAGGTCGCAGCCCTTGCGCGCGAGCTTCTTCTTGGCATTGTCGATGACGTCGTTCGTCTCGGCGGCAAAGCCAATGACGATGCGATCGCCCCTGTCCTTCGATATGGTGGCGAGGATGTCGGGGTTCTCGACGAGTTCGATCGAGCTGAGGTCTTCCTTGCCCTTCTTGAGCTTGTGATCGGCCTGGACTGCAGGACGATAGTCTGCTACTGCCGCGGCAAGGATTGCAGCGTCAGCCGTGGCGAACGCGTCGACGGTGGCATCGAGCATCTCTTGCGCACTCGTGACGTGAACCACCGCAACTCCAGTGGGCGCTGGAAGCGCGACGGGACCGGAGATGAGCGTGACGCGTGCACCATGAGCGGCCGCTGCCTCGGCGACCGCATAGCCCATCTTGCCGGACGAGGCGTTCGAGAGGTAGCGAACCGGGTCGATTGCCTCATGCGTGGGGCCAGCGGTGATGACGACGTGCTTTCCCGCAAGATCAGACGAGGCGCGAAGCCTAGCGAGCGTTGCGGAGACGATCTGGTCGACCTCGGCGAGTTTGCCGGTGCCGGTGTCGCCGCAAGCAAGCCTGCCAGTCGCGGGCCCAACCAGGAAGACGCCGCGGGACTCGAGGGTCTCGGCGTTCTGCTGGGTGGCGGGGTTCTCCCACATGTGGACATTCATAGCGGGAGCCACGATTATCGGACAGGAGCAAGCCAGGAGCGCAGTCGAAACCATGTCGTCTGCAATGCCATAGGCCATCTTCGCCATAACGTTTGCGGTTGCCGGGGCGACGAGGGCGATATCCGCCCACTCAGCCAGCTCGATGTGCGGAATGGGAGAGGAGCTTTCGAATACGTCGAGATAAACCTCGTGACCAGTGAGGGCTTCGAAAGTCTTGGGGCCGACGAGTTCCGTAGCCGCCTCGGTCATTGCGACGCGAACGTCGCAACCGTTCTTCTGCAGCCCACGAAGAATTTCGCAGGCTTTATATGAGGCGATGCCTCCGGTCACGAATAGGGCGACCTTACGAGAGCAAGAGCTCTCTCCCTCAATCATGGTTACTCCTCCTTGGAAATGACAAGCATGCGCTTGCAATAGGGGCACGTCGTAACCTCGGCGTTCGAACGACGGATATCCGTATAAGAGCTCGGCTGGAGCGCAACGCGACAGACCGAGGGGCGATTGCCAACGAGGGTCTCGACGGCGATTCCGCCAAAACGCTTGCAGGCCGCGTCATAAGCGGCGAGATTTTGGGCGCTGATCTGGGCGACAACGCTCTCGCGCTCCTTAGCGAGCTCGGAAACGTGGGCTCGAATGGACTCAACGTCTGCCTTAAACGAATCCGTCTGGGTCTTCTCCTCGGCCTCGAGCTTGGCAACAAGGTCGCGAGCGTTCTTCTCCGCGCGCTCGACGGTTTCGAGCTGGCCAACAAGGGCATTGGAGTCGAACTCAGCCTTTTCGATGCGCTTTGCGAGGGTCGCGAGGGCGGCTTCGAAATTCTGCGCATCGCGATAGGTGCCGTTGGAAACGCTCTCCTGAATCTCGGTAACCTTGTCCGCGTAATAGACCTTGTCCTCCTCGAGATCCTGAAGCTCGATCTCGATGTCCTTGCGCTGACCGATGATCTTCGTGAGCTCGCCCATGACCTTCTTGACCGCGGCTCTTGCGGCCTCGACCTTTGCCCTCTGGGGAAGATCCTGAGCTACCTTCTTCGACCTCATGAGCTCGAGGTCAATCTCCTGGAGCCTCAGCAGCGCGGTTGCCTCTGACATAGTTCTCACTCTCCCGTGCCCCACGCATGCCAGCGCAGGCTCTCGTCTAAGGTGATTATTCGCGTGTCAGGCGCCCCGAGAGACAGTGTCTTTGCAAGAAGACCTGCAAAGGGAAGCTCGGAAGCGTCATGGCCTAAAAGTATAACGGCAACTCCCGCTTCGGAAAGCTCAAGGAGGCGATGATATCCGGCCTCCCCGGCAATCACGCAACTCAGCCCCTTCTGAATGGCATCGTGGCCGAGTGACCCGAGTGATCCGGAGCAGAAAGCGGCTTTATCTTGAGCCGCCTTGGGGTCTCCCCAGACGACGGGCGTGCAAGCGAATGCCGTGCCGGCGCGATCGGCAAGCTCGGATAGCGTAAGGGATGAGGCGTCGAGCAGGGCTCCAAAGCCGTCGGGCTCTTGCAAGCGACCGATGCGCCCTAGCGACAGCTTGTCGGCGATGAGGTCGAGCGCGTCTTCGGATCGGTCAAGGTTGGTGTGCATGGCAATAAGTGACACGCCGAGTCTTGCCGCCTCATAGACCGAAGCCCCACCAATAGAACTCGTGCTAGCGTCTGGCGTAATGGGAAAAGGAGGATCGAGAAACGCCGGGTGGTGGGTGACGAGGACGTTCGCGCCAGACTCCTTCGCGAGCCTGATGTTGGTGGGAGTGGGGTCGAGCGCGCACGCGATTGCCTCAACCCTGGCGTTTGGGGAGCCAACGGATAGGCCAGGCTTGTCCCACGGCTCAGCCAGGGCCTCGTCGTACTGTGCGAAAAGCAGATTGACGATATCGCCGACGAGCATGTTACCTCCTCGTAGATACAAAGACGGGGCCGCACGGGCCCCGTCGGGTATCGACTTACCCCTTGCGAACGATCTTTAGCAGGGCGTCACAGAACGCATCGAGGTCTTGCTCGCTCACGCGCTCATCGAAGCTGATGCGAAGCGCGCCAAGGGCCTGATCTCTCGGAACGCCCATAGCGGAGAGGACGTGGCTCGGATCGAGAGAGTCTGAAGAGCAGGCTGAGCCCGCGGAAACCTCGAATCCAAGGTCATCAAGTTTGAGAATGAGGGTCTCAGATTCCATCCCAGGGACCATGACGCTGATCATGCCGGGCATGCGCGTGTCATCCACGAAGGCCTGGGTTGTCGGTAGGATGCCGGTTCCCTCGGCGCAGAGGCGCGAGTAGGCCTTGTTCGCCATCGCGGCGACCTTGGGCCTTACGGTGGTCAGGTCGCGCATGACGACGCGGCAGGCCGCAGCGAACGCGACGGTGCCGGCGACGTCCTGGGTTCCGGGGCGCTTACCGCCTTCCTGGCCGCCACCGAGGCTTTGCGCCTCGAAGGGGCACCTTGTGCGAATCGCGAGCGCGCCGACGCCGAGCGGACCACCGATCTTGTGGGCTGCGACGGAGATAGCGTCGGCCTTGGCGGCGTCAAGGGGAATGCGACCGAAAGCCTGGACGGCGTCAACGTGAATGACCGCGCCACCGGCGTGGGCAACCTCGACGAGCTTCGCCGTGGGCTGTATGACGCCCGTCTCGTTGTTGGCTGCCATGACGCTCACGAGGGCACAGTTCTCCCCCATGACGCGAGTGAGCTCGTCGGGTTGGACGACGCCATTGCGGTCTGGACCCACAAGCTCGACTTCGAACCCACGGGACCTCAGCAGCGATGCCACATCAAGAACGGAGTCATGCTCGATGGCGGAGAGAATGACCCTCTTCCTCTTATTTGAGCTCTTGCGCCGAGCGCCCTCCGCCATGCCAAGCACGGCAAGGTTGTTGGACTCCGTACCACCGGATGTGATCACGACCTCGCCGGGGCGGAACCCGCAGCCGATAGAGGTGGCTATCGTTCTTCTGGCAACCTCAAGCTCGCGCGCTGCCTCACGGCCGAGCGAATGGAGCGAGTTGGGGTTAGCCTCCGAGCCGGGTTTCTCGTGGTAGGCAAGCCAAGCATCTCGGGCCTCCGGTCGAAGTGGGGCCGAGGCGGCATAGTCTAGATAGGTGTAGCGCTTGCTCATATGGAATTAAGCCCTCTTCGTGAGACCCTCGCGACCAGCAGCGCGAATTTCGGCGATAGCTGCGGCACGATCCTCCTTGCCATAAACGGCGCTGCCAGCAACGAGCATGGTGGCACCGGCGGTAACGAGATCGGCAGCATTGGCCGCGCTGCAGCCACCGTCAACCTCGATGATCGGATTCACGCCGCGCTCGGCAGCGAGAGCCGCGACCTGGGCAACCTTGCGCAGGGAGCCAGGAATGAACTTCTGTCCACCGAAGCCGGGGTTGACGGACATAACGAGGACGAGATCGAGGTCTTCGATGATGGCCTCGAGAGAGCTCACGGGCGTAGCTGGATTGATGACCATGCCGGCCTTTGCTCCAGCATCATGAATCGCGGAGACAATGCGGTGGGCGTGCGTGGCGGCCTCGACGTGGAAAGACACGAGGTCAGCGCCTGCCTTCGCATACTCAACGGCCATTTCGTCCGGGTTAGAAATCATGAGGTGGACGTCAGCGGGAACATCGGTGCAGGCCTTGACGGCCTTCACGACATTGGTTCCAAACGTGAGGTTGGGAACGAAGTGGCCGTCCATGACATCGACGTGGACATAGTCAGCAGTGGCGATGGCCTCGAGGTCGTTCGCGAGATTCGCGATGTCGGCCGAGAGGATGGAAGGGGCGATCATTACGTCGTTGAGCATGCTATATCCTTTCGTGATGCCATGTGTTGTGATTCACGGCGCCTAATTCTAGTTGTATTTGCCCATGCCGTAAAACTCGTGAGTCAGAGGCCTTCCAACGAGCTTCTCGACAACGTCATCAAGGGCGACTCCACCGTGAACGAGGCCCCAGACTGCCTCTGTGATGGGAACGTCGACTCCCATCTTGTGAGCCAGCTCACGAACGGAAATCACCGCGTTTGCACCTTCGACGACCATATGGCTCTCGCGCTCGAAGTCCTGGAGCGACATCCCACGAGAAAATGCCTCGCCAAAACGACGGTTGCGAGAGTGTTCTGAAGTGCAAGTGGCAACAAGGTCCCCCATGCCGGCAAGGCCCATGCACGTCATAGGGTCTCCGCCCAGTGCGTTAACGACGCGGCCAATCTCGGCGATGCCACGCGTCATGATGACCGCGAGCGTGTTGTCTCCGAGACCGCTGCCAGCGGCCATGCCGCAGGCGATGGCGATGACGTTCTTAACCGCTCCGCAGGTCTCCACCCCCCTAACGTCGGGAGATACATAGACGCGGAATTTCGGCGTTGCCACAATGTCGAGAAGCGAACGCGTCAGGCTGGAGTCAACACCAGCGAGTACGGCAGCGGAGTACATGCCAAGGTGAACCTCCTCGGCATGGTTTGGACCAGAAAGGGCACAGAAGCGCTCGGGAGAACCGAGCTCGTCTGCAGCCACCTCGGTCATGAGCATTCCGGTTTTGGCCTCGATACCCTTTGTGAGGGTGATCACGGGAACGTCGCGCGTCAGGAACTCCGCTAGCTCGCCAGACACTCGACGAAGATGGACGGAGGGCAGCGCGAGCACAACAACGCTTGCATCACGAAGCGCCTCTCCTAGCGAGCTGGTGGCGACAACGTTTGCCGGTAGCTCATAGTCTGCGATATACCGGGGGTTATGGTGCGTCCCGTTGATTGCGTCCGCACTTTTGGCGCTGTGACACCAGAGTCGCACTTCATCAACGTTCTGGGCTACGAGGCCGGCGAAGGCGGTCCCCCATGAACCGGCACCTATGACCGCGGCGCGTGCGTTCATTTGGATTCTCCTATGGTGTCGTCGTCAGGCGCGGGCTTGTCGCCACGCTTGTGGAAGGAGAACTCCTTCTCTTGCCCGTTGATGAGCTTCTTGATATTGGACCGATGGGCCCACACAACGACGAGGCCCGCAAGCTCGAGAAGAAGGTCGAGCCCGAGGTTTGGACCATATATGAGCGCAAAGACCGGGCCCAGAATAGCGGCCACGGTTACAGAGCCCGCTGATACCCTCTTCGACGCGACAGCAATAACGAGGAAGATGGCGAGCTCCATGAGGCCCACGGGCCAAGCAAAGCCGAGGAGGGTGCCCACGCCCACGGCGATGCCCTTGCCGCCATGGAAGTGGAGGAAGGGCGAGAAGATGTGGCCGCATATGGCAGCAAGGGTAACCAGCCCCTCGAGCCATGCCACATCACCATGAGGCGCTACAGAGGCACCCCCGGTGATGAATGCAGGGAAGAACCAAAGGGCGAGACCAGTGGCAAGCGCGCCTTTTCCGGCGTCAAGAAGCAACGTGAGGGCGGCTGCGCCCTTGCCAATCTCGCGAGCGACGTTCGTGGTTCCGATGTTGCCGGAGCCTACCTTCTGAATGTCAACGCCCCTCGCCCTCGCGATGATCTTACCAAACGGTATGCCGCAGACTAGAAACGTGATAACGAGATAGGCAACGAGAACGGGGTAGTTAATCGACATGAGCCAAACGTCCCTTCGAGAGCCCTCGGGCTTGCCTTAGGCGGATTGTTTCTTTCGGAACCTCAGACGGAGAGGAGTGCCTTCGAGATTGAACTGCTCGCGAAGGCGATTTTCGAGATAACGCTTGAAGTTATCATCGATGAGCTCGGGGAAGTTACAGAAGAACGTAAGGGCGGGCGGGCAATTGCCGGTTTGGTTCGCATACTGAATGCGAAGGCGCTTCGGCCCCTTGACGATGGTGTGACCACTCTCGCGCATCTGAGCGAGGAGGTTGTTGAGTGCGCTCGTGGACACCTGGCCGGAGTGAGCGGCGCCCACGCGGTCAACAACGGCCCAGACCTTCTCAAGTGAACGTCCCGTGAGCGCGGATACGCGGATGACGGGAGCCCAGGGAGCAAACGTCATTCGACGGGCGACGGACTGCATGACCTCCTCACGTGCGTGGTCGTCGGTCACAAGATCCCACTTGTTGAGCAGGATGATGAGGGCGCATCCACGTTCGATGGCGAGGCCGGCAATCTTCTGATCCTGCTCGGTAACGCCCTCGGAGGCGTCGACGACAAGCAAGCAGACCTCCGCCTCGTCGATGGCGCGAAGGCCCCTGACGAGGCTGTAGTACTCGACGTCTTCGTGAACAAGGTTGCGCTTGCGCATGCCAGCGGTGTCAACGAGACGATAGCGCTTGTCGCCACGCTCGACGATGACGTCGAGGGCGTCGCGCGTCGTGCCGGCGACGTCACTCACGATGGAACGATTCTTGCCGGCAAAGCGGTTGGTGATCGAGGACTTGCCGACGTTCGGACGGCCAATAATGGCAACACGGAGGGCGTCCTCCGGATACTCAGGCTCTTCTGCGGGCTCAGGAAGGGCAGCGACGACCTCGTCGAGAAGGTCTCCCGTACCATGACCGTGGACGGCGGAAATGGGCCTGGGCTCACCAAGGCCGAGGGCATAGAAATCCCACATGGTCTTGTCGTCCGCGGGATTGTCAAGCTTGTTAGCTACGAGGAAGACGGGCTTGCCGGCTCGACGCAGGATGCGCGCAACCGTCTCGTCCTCTTCGGTCACGCCAGTGGTGGCGTCGACAACGAAGATGATGACGTCCGCCTCCTGGCAGGCAGCCTCTGCCTGCTCGCGGATGCGGCCGGCAAAGGCGTCATCCGAGCGGCCAGTCTCGATGCCACCGGTGTCAACGAGAGTGAACTCGCGACCACACCAGTCTGCCTCGTGGTAGCTGCGATCTCGGGTGACGCCACGGCTTTCGTGGACGATGGCTTCCTTCTTCTGTGCAATACGGTTAACCAGCGTGGACTTGCCGACGTTGGGGCGTCCGACGATGGCGACGATGGGCTTGGCCATGAGTGCTCCTTGCTCGAATGTTCAGGTGTAAAAGTCTAACATGCCCCATTCCGGCATCCTGAAGAAAAGCGGTCTGCCACGCTTTTAGCAAAGAGCCTCGATTGCCTTGACCAGGGTTTCGATATGGGCGGTGGGCGTTGAGGCGCCGGCGGTTACGCCGATCGACGAGGCTCCGTCGAACCAGCTGGCCTCGAGCTCATCCGGGGATTCGATGTGATGGGTTCGCGGGCAGGCGCTCGTGCAGATCTCTGCAAGGCGCGTCGTGTTCGCGGAGTTTCTGCCGCCGATGACGACCATAACGTCCGAAGTGGACGCGAGGCGAGCCGCCGCGCCTTGGCGTTCGCTCGTAGCCTCGCAGATGGTGTTCACGACGCACACCTCCTGCACGCGCCCCATGAGCTCGCAGACGACCGCGTCGAGCGTTGCCTTTGCCTGCGTAGTCTGGACCACTACGCCGACCTTCTTTGATAGGTCAACCTGATCGAGAGCGTCGACGTCAGCTACGGCCAATGCTCCGGGGGCATGCCCGAGGATGGCCTCAACTTCGGGATGACCGGACTCCCCTACCACGAGGACCTGATACCCCTCACGCTGGAGACGTTCTGCCGCATGATGCACTCGCTTGACGTATGGACATGTAGCATCGACGACGTTAAGACCGTTCTCTCGAGCCCGGCGCTCAATTTCGGGAACTACCCCATGCGTCCTAAGAACGAGGGTGGAGCCAGCATCATCGGGCACCTCGTTGGCAACGGTCACTCCCGAGGCCTCAAGTCCAGCAACTACCTGGGGGTTATGGATGAGTGGACCAAGCGTGCGGACGGGTCCCGCGCTCTCGCTCGCCAACTTATGAACGAGATCAAGCGCCCTTTGAACTCCGTAGCACGCTCCCGCGTACTCGGCAACGGTGATGGTCACAGGCATGGGGTCCTCCAAGGAGTGAGTGGTTACCAAAGACCGGGGTAATCGTTTCGAAGCTCGTCTCTGAGCGCATAGACGTCTTTCATGGCGATGCGTTCCATCTCGGAGACCCTGCCTTTACGGTCGGTGGCCTCGAGCTCGTCAAAGGAAATGGGCTTCCCGATGGCGATCTTGGGCATGCGACGGCGCGTCTTTCGGGTCCTATACGGGTCCGCGGCGCCCACGACGGCGCAGGGAATAACGTTGGCTCCTGCCATCTGCGCAATCATCGCAAAGCCACCGTGAAGCTCGACTTGCTGCTCGTCATTCTTGACGCGGGTGCCCTCGGGATAGACGAGCACGTACTCGCCACGCTTCAAAGCGTCGCGGCACGCCTTGAGGGCCTTGAGGTCGGCGGATCCACGATCGACCGGGATTCCGCCGACGCGTCGGAAGAGCCACCGAGCGGGGGCAATCTTGTCGAAATCGATCTTATAGAGAGGCCTGATTCGAATTCCGCGGCGCCAGAGGCCAACAATGAAGACAACGGGCTCGACCATCGAGACGTGGTTCATGACGAGCACCGCGCCCTTGCCGTCCTCGCTGGCCGTCAGGTTCTCCTCTCCACGAAAAGTCGTGGGATAGACGATGGATGAGAAGGCGTGAAGAACGGAGAAAACGAACGCATAGAGCGCCCGCGCGCCCGCAGGGAAGTTCACGATGCTGTTTCGTAGGTAGTCGAACCCTTTGCGCTTCGTGCTCTTTGCCTTGACTTTCGTCTGGGTGTCGCTCATGCGCGCGCCTTAGAGATGAGGGCGGAAATCTGGTCGCAAACCTCGTCAACGGTCAGGCCGGTAGAGTCGATGTGCACGGCGTCCTCTGCGGGCTTGAGCGGAGCGGTCTTGCGAGTGGAGTCCGCCTTGTCACGGGCGATGAGCTCGGCTTCGATGGCGGCGGCCTCTGCAGAGTCCGCTACGGCGCTTGAATCCTTGGCAGTGTCTCCGCCGTGGCGCTGGACGGCTCGACGGCGCGCACGTGCAGAGGGATCTGCCGTCAGGAAAATCTTGACCTCGGCCTCGGGAAAGACGACCGTTCCGATGTCCCTTCCTTCGGCGACAACGTCTGCGTTCTTGGAAGAGGCGCGCTGAAGCTCAACCATGGCTGCCCTGACCTCGGGGACTGCTGCGACGGCAGACACGTTCTCGTCGACTTCGGGCGTTCTGATGGCCTTCGTTCGATCGACTCCGTCGACGATGACGACGGGACCCTCGGGGCCGTTCTCAAGAGAGATCTCGATGCGGTTGGCGAGATCTGCGACTGCGGCGGAATCGGTCACGTCGATGCCGCGGGTGAGGGCGGCGTCGGTAACGGCGCGGTACATGGCACCGGTGTCGAGGTACGTAAGGCCTTCGCGAGAGGCCATGGCCCTCGCGACCGTGGACTTGCCGGACCCGGCCGGCCCGTCAATGGCAACGATCATGTCTTCCTCCTTTTAAGGGCTTTCAGCCCATGCTAGCTCATCTTTGCAATCAGGTCGTCCGTCTCAATGTCGGCAAGGGGAGACTTGCCAAGCACGAAACCCGTCTTTGCGCGCCGCTCGAGCTCGCTTGGGGCAAGGCCCGAGGTTTGCAGGGAGAGACGCTCACCATTTGAGACAAATACGTGTGACGAAACATTCGCCACGACACGATCCCAGAACAGTTCCACAGGAATGCCGTAGACGGCGGCCATGAAGGCCCTCGTGAAACCACCATGCGTGACGACGACGGTCTTACCCTCGAGACCCTTCGCATATTCAACAAAGGTGCGGGCGCGCTCGATCAGGTCCTCGTAGCTTTCCGCCCCCGGAGCCGGAAGGGACTTGCCGTCGACCACACGCCAGGGGAACGGGTACCCAAGCGCCGGCAGGTCTGCGACGCGCTTGCCCTCCATAGAGCCAAAGTCCATTTCGATCACGCGGTCGTCCTCGATTGCCTCAAGGCCAAGCTGCTTCGCGGCAACGTCGGCAATGGCATGGGCTCTCGATAGAGGCGACGTAATGATGCGGTCGGGCTTCCAGGCAACGATGGCGCGCGCGGCGCGCTTCGCCTGCTCGATGCCCAGCTCGGAAAGCTTGACGTCGATCCTGCCGGAAAGGCGTGCCTCGATGTTGTACTCAGTCTGAGGGTGCCTCATGAGGATGATGCGACCATATTCCTTCATACCCTACTCCCCCTTCGTCTGCGCGAGGAGCCTCTTGCGCTCATCGGCCGTAAGCTGACGCCATTTGCCAGGTTTGACATCCTTTAGCACGAGCGGGCCAAACGTGTCCCTGTGAAGTGCAATCACTTCGTGCCCCACTTCCGAGAGCATGCGCTTGACCTGGTGCTTTCGACCTTCATGAATGGTGAGGCCAACGAGTGAGCAGCCCTTGGGAATGTCTCTTGGGCAAACGGCGCTCGCAAGAGGCGAGTCAGCTTCGATGCGCCCTACCTTCGCTGGCGCGCAGGGGCCGTCATCCAACGTAATGCCACGCTCGAGCCTGTCGATCGCTGCACGAGAAAGGCTGCCCTCGACAAGTGCGACGTAATGCTTGTCCTTCTCGAACGAGGGGTGGAGAAGTCTCTGCGCCGCTTCGCCATCCGTTGTGAAGAGGAGGATTCCCGTGGTGTCGCGGTCGAGCCTCCCCACGGGAAAGAGCCCCGGATACTGGTCCTTGGGAACCAGGGACGCCACGCACGGCCTCCCGGCTGGGTCGCTCATGGTGGTCACATAACCTGCAGGCTTATTGAGGATGATGTACACGGCCTCATCAGCAAGACGCACCTCTCGGCCGTCAACGGTGACGACGTCAACGGTGGGATCGACCTTGCTGCCGAGCTCCGTCACGACGACGCCGTTGACGCGAACGCGACCAGCCGTCATAAGGTTCTCGGATCCCCTGCGGCTGGCGGCGCCCGCTCGAGCAAGAAACTTCTGGAGACGCATCGGAACGATGCGCTCCTCCTGGTCGGCTTGTTTACTCATTCGCGGCATCACCGGTCATGTCATCCGAAAGGAGCTCGCGCTCTTCCTCGAAGTCAGCCTCCGCTTCTTCGAGGGTCGACTCGATGACGCGGCCGCTCAGACGCTCGCGGATGAACTTCTTCGACTCCTCGTCAGGGGCGAACTGCTCGAGATCCGGCAGCTCGCGGAGGCTCTTGAGGCCGAAGCGCTCGAGAAACGCCTGCGTCGTTGCATAGCGAATGGCTTGAGCGCGCTGAGGATCCCTGCCCGCCTCTCGGACGAGGCCCTTGTCGACGAGGGACGCGATGACGCCGTCGGAATTGACACCGCGGATCGCCTTGA
The DNA here is from genome assembly GCF_039062465.1 of Collinsella sp. 1033st1_E11_1033SCRN_220408. Lineage (NCBI taxonomy): Bacteria > Bacillati > Actinomycetota > Coriobacteriia > Coriobacteriales > Coriobacteriaceae > Collinsella > Collinsella sp. 1033st1_E11_1033SCRN_220408. Next base: position 395,788 of record NZ_JBCLNF010000001.1, on the reverse strand, counting down.
CGCCCTCGCGGGTGACGGGCTGGTGGTACGCGATGACTGCAAGGGTCTCTAGTGCCGCCTGGGAGAGCTTCCTGGTGTCCCAGCTCATGACAAGTGCCTCGACCTGGTCGTGGAAGGCAGGATGGGTGAAGAGCCTCCAGCCCCCGGCGACCTCACGAAGCTGGAAGCCGCGGTTTGCGTCTGAGTACTCAGCTGCCAAGTCGGCAAGGGCCTCAGAGGCTTCGCCTGGAGTAATGCCGAGCACCGCCGCAAGGTCAGTCGCGCTGACGGGGTCGCTTGACACGAGAAGCATCGCCTCAAGCGCGCCACGAATCGAATTGGCGTCGAGCTTATCCAACTCCTGCATTAGTACTCCCCTTCCAGCTCGGCTAGCGCCGTCGCGTCAATTTCGTAGGCGGGCGCGCCCTCGATGCGGTCGATCTCGATTTCTCCGAAGGTCTCAGCCTGCGAGAGCGTGACGGAGCCAAGCTTGTAGAGCTGAAGGATCGCGAGAAACGTAACAACAACCTGCTCGGGCGTTCGTTCTCCGTCGAGGAGCTCGTTAAACGTAAGATGTCCGCGTGAGCGCGTCACGCGATCGACGGAAGCCACAGTAAGCGCGACTGGCAACCTCTTTGGCGCGATGTGTTCCGCCTCGAGGAGGAAGCCCTCTCGCCTACTGTCTAGGTCTGCGCAGATGACAGCGAGCCCTCTTAACGTGATGCCTTCGAGGTAATCGGGAACGACATGGAGAAAGCCTGGGTCGGGGCCAGCGACACGCGGATGCATGCGCGCCTCAGACTCCATGCGGCTTCCAAGAGCTGCCGCGGCATTCCTAAACTGCTTGTATGCGATAAGCCTGGCGACGAGGACCTCTCTCGCTTCGTCTGCGGTGAGGCCCTCGAGGTCGTCATTCTCGTCGTCCTCCGTCTTGTGAACGGGCGTGTCGTCGGGAACGAGCGATGCGGCCTTTATGTCCAGGAGCGTGGAGGCGACAAGGACGAAATCGCTTGCGACGTCGAGGTCGAGCTCCCCCATCCTCTCGACCTCGGCTAGGTACTGGTCCGCCACCTCAGAGATGGAAATAGCTCCGATGTCCACGCGCTGCCTGCTCACAAGCTGAAGGAGTAGGTCAAAAGGACCTGAATAGGCTTGGGTCTGAATGCGATAGCTCACGTCACACCCCCATGAGCAGGTTGTATAGACCACCGGCTGTGAACTCGAGATACGCCCCAACGGGATCAAGGCCAAGCTTGGGAAGGGCATAGAGCAATACGAGGAGGATGGGCATGGCGTAGTTCTGGATTTGATAGTAGCGCCTGAGCGTCTCGCCCTTTAGGAAGTAACAGAGCACCTTTGACCCATCCAGGGGCGGAAAGGGAATTAGATTAAAAAAGGCTAGGGTGAGATTGATCCACACGTAGGTAGAGAAGAGGGACAGAATGAGAGCCATGGGGGTATAGCCGAAGACCACGGGCCCTGCGGAAAACAAGCCGGGATTGCGCTCGATGGCGCCCCACACGAGGTTAAAGAGGCCCGTGCCAATACAAGCCTGGAGGATGTTGGATGCGGGTCCGGCGAAGGCCACGAGAACCTCATCGCGCCTTGGGTTTTTGAGGCGATTCGGGTTGTAGGGAACGGGCTTTGCGTAAGCGAAAACGAACCCGCCCAGAAGCTCCATGAGGATCGGCAGAACAAACGAACCAAACCCGTCCAGATGGCGAGCTGGGTTTAGCGTCAGCCTGCCTGCCTCCTTCGCCGTGTCGTCCCCACAGAGATGAGCCACCCATCCGTGTGCGACTTCGTGCACGACGGCAGACAGCATGAGCAGAACGACCGTAATCGCGATGGTAAATAGCCGGCTCGGGGACATCATGCTCCGATTCCGCTCTGGGCTTCCTCGAGGGCGGTCGAAAGCTCGAGCCACTCCTCTTCGAGCGCCGGAATCTTCTTCTTGAGAGCGTTATACTCCGCCATCGCCTCGTCAAACTTCTTTGCGTCGGCGTAGAGCTCCTCAGAGGCCATGAGCTCCATAAGCTCGTCGTAGCGCTTGTGAGCGGGCTCGAGGGCGGCCTCAACCTCCTTAAGGCGCTTCTTGGTGGAACGCATGGCCTTGGACGCCGCGTTTCTCGCCTCGGCTTCGGCGCGACGCTGCTCCTTGGTCTTTACGTTCCTGCCGCTGGTCTGAGCGGGCGCATCGGCTGCCTTTGCCTCGACCGCCTTTGAAGCCTTGGTGGTAGCAGGCTTAGCGTCCTCCGCCTCTGCAGCCTCAAGCTCTGCGCGCTTGAAGAGGTAGTAGTCATAGTCGCCGTCGTAAACGGTGACGCGACCATCGCGGACCTCGACGACCTTGTTGGCCACGGCACGAACGAGATGCTCATCGTGGCTGATCAGGAGAATGGTTCCCTTGAAGTCCACCAGGGCCTGCTCCAGCACGTCGACAGAGTCGATGTCGAGGTGGTTGGTGGGCTCGTCGAGGCAAAGGAGTGGGTCGGGCGCCACGAGCATCTTCGCGAGGGCGAGACGAGCGCGCTCGCCACCGGAGAGAACGCCCACATGCTTCTCGACGTCGTCGCCGTGGAAGAGGAAGGCACCAAGGAGGCGACGCTCCTCCGAGCTCGTCCAGCCGGGGGCCGCCTCGTCCATCTCACGCATGACGGTGTTGCCTTCGTTGAGAGTCTCGAGCTGGTGCTGGGCGTAGTAGGCGCTTGTCACGTTCTGGCCGAGCTCGATCTTACCTGCATCTGGAGTCTCAAAACCGAGGGCGAGCTTCATCAGGGTCGACTTGCCGGCGCCGTTGGGGCCCACAAGCGCGACGTGGTCGCCGCGATAGAACGTCACGTTGGCGTCGCCGTAAACGAGGTTATCGTCAAACGCCTTGCGAACATGCTCGATGGATATGACCATATCTCCCGTGCGGGGAGGCTCCGGGAAACTGAAGTGAACGTGCTTGGATTGCTCGGGGAGCACGACGAGCTCGCTCTTGATTTGCTCGATCTTCTTCATGCGCTCCTGAGCCTGAGCCGCCTTCGTGGGCTTGTAACGGAACTTATCAACGAAGACCTGCATGTGAGCGATCTCGCGCTCCTGAGCAGCGCGCTTGGCTCGCAGCTGCTCGAGATTGTCCTCGCGCTGACGAAGGTAGCTGGAGTAGTTGCCCGTATACGTTGTGAGGCGACGGTTCTCGAGTGCTGCCACGTGGGACACGCAGGCATCCATGAACGCGCGGTCGTGGCTCACGAGAAGGACGGCGCCGTCATAGCCGGCGAGGAACTGCTCGAGCCACTTTACGCTCTCGAGGTCGAGGTGGTTCGTGGGCTCGTCAAGGAGCAGCAGATCTGGATGACGGAGAAGGAGCTTGGAGAGGGAGATGCGCATCTGCCATCCGCCCGAAAAATCCTCAGCGGGCTTGTCGAGGTCCTCTACGGGGAAGCCGAGACCGCAAAGGATGGCTCGGGCCCGACTCTCGAGCTCATAGCCGCCCAGCCTCTCGAACCTGTCCTGAGCATGGCCATATTCATCCAGGAGCGACTCGAGGCCATCGCCATCGCCAGCGTTGGCAATTTGCGCTTCGAGCTCCGAGATGCGAGCGCCGAGCGAGCGAATCTCCGTCGCAGACGCCATGACCTCCTCGAGGGCGGTGTCGTGCCCGGCGAGCTTAGCCTCCTGCTCGAGGTAGCCGACGGTAGTCCCCTTTTGAAAGCTAACGGTGCCTTCGTCCGGCGTCTCGGTTCCCATGACGATCTTGAGAAGCGTCGTCTTGCCGGCGCCGTTAGGGCCAACGAGGGCCCAGCGCTGACCCGCATTGAGCTGTAGCGTCGCACCTTCGTATAGGGTGCGACCACCAAACGATTTGGAAACCTTATCGGCAAGAAGAATCAAGGCACTCTCCTGAGCTTGAATCTGTGGCTAGTTCTGGCAGAGATGAATGGCGAATCCGGCGATCTCGCGCTTGAAGTAGACGAGCTTCGTTGTGCCATCAGGGTTGAGAGCGCGGGAATCCTCGTTGATTTCAAAGCCGCGAGCGGCAAACCACTTCTCGGCAACGGGAATGTCATTGACGCCAAAGCCGATATGCCCCTTCTTGCCGCGACCGCAGCCACTCATAACCTCAACGAGCGTGTCCGCGAACACGGAGACGGGAGTCTTGACCGGAGCGAGTCCCATGAGAGCCTCGAAGATGGACGCAATCTCCATCGCCTCTTCAGGACTTGCGGCGTTGATTCCAACGTGAGCCACACGAAGACCAAAGGCCTCGACGGGATTGCTGGTGTCCTCGGACATACGAACCTTCTCTCCGGCGCAAGGCCTAAATCTCACGATGCTGAAGTGGCTTTCAACTCACTTGCAGCATCATCGCATAACAAAAAGGCCGGAGCAAAAGCCCCGGCCTCGTCGTTTATGGTGGAGAATAGGGGGTTCGAACCCCTGACCTCATGACTGCCAGTCATGCGCTCTCCCAACTGAGCTAATTCCCCGAAGTGGTGGGCGATGCTGGATTCGAACCAGCGACCCCATCCGTGTGAAGGATGTGCTCTACCCCTGAGCCAATCGCCCACTTCGGCTGCCGTCGCAGCGGAAAGGAGTCTATCACAAGCACTCGAGAGTATGCAAGCGAAAAAATGAATGTCGTATCAATTGGTGCCAAACAGACAGTGAGACAAACACGCCAAAGCGTGGACATGGCTAGTTTGCAAGGCGCAATAAGAAGTGCGAACTAGAGCGCATGCAGACGATCGAGGCTGCGAGCGTAGAACACACCCGCTGCATAAAGCGCGAGGTCAACAACTACGCAGAAGACGTCGCCCGCAGCGAGCGCCCTTCCCTGCCACCACCAGAGAAAGACCGGAATGAGCGTGAGGGCAGATATCACGAGACCGACTCCGCTAAGAATTGAAAAAGTCTTTAGGTTACGGCCACCCGCAAGGGCGAGCTTGCCATAGCGGCCGGTAACAAGGAGATAAATACCGACGAGGCAGACGTCCGCGCCGGCAATAACGTTGCGGAGACTTTCTGCGTCGCCGGTGACATAGCCCCTGCCAAAAACCTGGGAAACGCCGCTGAGAAGACGAAGCAGGCCCCAGACGAGCATGATCGTGGAGTATCCCCTCAGGAGGCGGTATAGCTCCTTCGCATCCTTAGAAAGAGACTTCTCAAGTTCCTGTTCAAGGCCAATGGCCTCAATCGCAGATACGCTGCGCTTGGATGACGAGGTGGCTACTTCCTCGGTATTAGGCGCGAAACGCGCGACTTCGAGCAGCAGAAAGCCAGAAAGGCCTACGGATACGATCGAGGAGATGGAGCTCGTTGCGTTCTGCTGGAATACCGAGAACAGGAGGTCTAAGAAGCTGAGGGAAAAGACGATGCGCCCGTATTTAGTTGCGCTATCGCGAATACCCGGATTACTCGGCAATTTAAAGGCCCGTATTCCGAAAAGCGAGCCAACAAACGCGACTGCGGTGAAGATGACCCAAGAAGCCACGAGGAGCACCCATACCGAAATATGAAATCCCAGAACCTGGGTAGTTGGATATAACTCAGATGCGGTCGAGACTAATCCGGCATAGGCCAGAGTCGTATAACCAAGAATTACGGCGACACACAGCAGAGAGATGGCCAGCCATACAAGATAGGCGCAGGAAAGCGGTCTGATCAGGGACATTCTGCCCCTAGAATCCGTCTCTCCCATTACCAATCCTCCCGTGTCGCTTCCGTCTGTTTGTCAAGTATAGCCAGACTGAATGGGCTGCGCATCGCGAGTCCCTCGGACAGGCTGCCGGAGGTGTACGCCGGCGTGCTCGACTACGTGCGTGGGCGCCGGGGCTTCGAGGAGTCTGACATCGTGAGGTCATTCTGGCCGGGCGCGACTTCGAGTCGTTCGAGTACCCGGAGGGCTGCGTCGTGGTCGACAACCCGCCGTTCTCCATCCTCGCCTGGATCCAGGACTTCAACCAGGGACGCGGCATCGGACTCTTGTTAACGAAAGCGGGCCGCAGAGCACATACGCCCTACGGCCCGCGACTAACTCTGGTGGGCCCAGCAGGATTCGAACCTGCAACCTGGGGATTATGAGTCCCTCGCGCTAACCGTTGCGCCATAGGCCCGTTAACAAAAAGGGCGACGACCTAAGCCGCCGCCCCCTCATTTATGGTGGAGAATAGGGGGTTCGAACCCCTGACCTCATGACTGCCAGTCATGCGCTCTCCCAACTGAGCTAATTCCCCGAATTGGTGCGAAAGAGATATTACCAAACCTTAGAAGTCGCGCAAGTCAGAATTTAGAATTTCTTTCTAGCTCGAGCAAGAACACGCAGACCACTAAGAACTTACTCGCACTAGAAAGAAACCCCTCCGAGAGAGCTAATGAACTTCCCTAGCCTCTCTAGGCCTGTCTCTAGGTCGCTATCGCTTACGCAATACGAAAGGCGCGCGAATCCCTCGACCCCAAAACAAGAGCCTGGAACGAGCGCAACTCCAGCTTCCCTAATCGCTCGCTCGCAGAATTCCTCCGAACTCATGCCAAACGAATCAATTCGAGGGAATGCGTAGAACGCTCCACCGGGAGAATTAAACGAAAGACTCATAGCATCGAGTCGCGAGCAAACGAGATCGCGTCGGGTTTTATAGGTGGCAACCATTTCGTCAATCCCAAGCCCAAGCGCAACGACAGCTGCGTCCTGCAGAAACGCCGGAACGCTTGAAACGAGATATTGGTGCATCTTCTCGACTTGGGACTTAAGAGAGGGCGCCGCCGCGAGCCAGCCAAGACGCCATCCCGTCATCGCCCAGGGTTTGGAAAACGAGTCCACGACGATGGTCTGCTCGCGAAGCTCTGAATGCCGAACGGCAAAGCGCTCGTACCCGGCGTCATAAACAAGCCTGTTGTAGACGTCGTCGCAGATGACGCAGAAGCCATGGCGGGCGGCACAGTTGGCGACGGCATCTAGCGTCTCTGGGGTGTAGATGCAACCAGTTGGGTTGTTAGGAGACGTAATGATTATCGCTCGCGTATGTGACGTTACGACGGATTCGAGCTCTTCCTCGCAAATCTGGAATCCATGCTCGCTTGTGTCGAACGGAACGTATGTCCCGTGAGCGGCACGCACGATCGTCTCATAGAGGCCAAACGCCGGAACCGGCACAATGACCTCGTCGCCGGGGTTTAGCAGAGCCATGATTGACGCCGAGAGCGCCTCCGTGGCTCCACAAGTAACGATGAGCTCATCCACGTCGTATGAAAGCCCGTGACAAGACATGTAGGCGCTTAAGGCGGCAAGCAGCTCGAGGCGTCCGTTGTTGGGAGGATAGTGCGTTAGACCGCGCGACAGCGACTCCGCAACCGCCTCGCGAATTGGCTCCGGAGTGTCAAACTCGGGCTCACCAAGAGTGAGCTTGACACAACCCGGAGTCTGGTTCGCGAGCGCGGTGAAACGGCGGATTCCACTTGTCGCGAGACGGGCAAGGTCAGTATTAGTCTGGCAAGCAGGCATAAGAACTAAGCCCTGGCAGCGAGAACGAGCTGAGCAACCTTCTCGGCGACCTCATCGATGGCGACCTCGGAGCGCTCGCCGGTGGCACGGTCCTTGAGTTCGACGTTGCCGTTCTTAACGGCCTTCTTGCCGCACACGATCTGGTACGGGAAGCCCATGAGGTCGTTATCGGCAAACTTGACGCCAGGGCGCTCCTTGCGGTCGTCGACAATGACTTCGATGCCCATCTCGGCAAGAGCTGCGCTGACCTTCTCCGCGACGGGCCAGACGAGATCGTCGTTAACGTCGAGCGGGATGATCGAAACCTCGTACGGGGCGACGGAGACAGGCCAGATGATGCCGTTCTCGTCGTTGTGCTGCTCGACGATGGCAGCGAGCGTACGAGAGACGCCAACACCATAACAGCCCATGATCAGAGGCTTCTCCTTGCCGTCCTCATCCATGAAGTAGGCGCCCATGGCCTCGGAATACTTGGTGCCGAGTTGGAAGACCTGGGAGACCTCGATGCCGCGGGCAGAGGCAAGCGGACGGCCGCAGTGGGGACAGGGATCGCCGGCGACGACGGTCACAAGGTCAGCCCACTCATCAGGGGTGAAGTCGCGACCCGGGCAGGCGCCAGTGAAGTGGTAGTCGACCTCGTTGGCGCCGCACGTCCAGCTCTTGGAACCCTCAAGGCTCTTGTCGCAGACGAGGCGAATGCCCTCGGGGAGGTTCACGGGGCCGATAAAGCCCTTGAACAGGCCATGCTCCTCGAGCTCCTCGTCGGTCATGAGGCGATAGCCCTTACCGAAGACGTGCTCCGCCTTGCAGTCGTTGAGCTCGTGGTCGCCGGGGACGATGGCCACGACGGGGTTACCCTCGGCGTCGATGATGGCGAGGGCCTTGCGCGTGCCGTTCTCGGGGAAGCCGAAGAACTTGGCGACGTCGGCGATGGTGCCGAGACCCGGGGTCTCTACCTTGGTGAGGGTGCCGTCGCCCGGACCCTCGCTGACGGCAACCATCGTGCTCGCCGCTTCATCGTCCGCAGCGAATCCACAATCATCGCAGTAAACGAGGCTTGCCTCGCCGGCATCCGCGAGAGCCATAAACTCGACGGAAGTATCGCCGCCGATCTCTCCGCTATCGGCGACGACGGGAAGGGCCTTCAGGCCACAGCGTACGCAAATGTTTGCGTACGCCTCCTTCATCTTGTCGTACTCCTCCTGCAGGCTCTCCTGAGTGGCAGAGAAGGAGTAGGCATCCTTCATGATGAACTCGCGCCCGCGCATGAGGCCGTAGCGAGGGCGGAACTCGTCGCGGAACTTGTCCTGGATGTGGTAGAGGTTGACGGGCAGCTGTTTATAGCTCCTGAGCTCGTTGCGAACGAGGGCGGTGATAGTCTCCTCGTGAGTCGGGCCAAGGACGAACTCGCGCTCGTGACGATCGTTGAAGCGGACGAGCTCCTTGCCATAGGCATCGATGCGGCCGCTCTGGCGCCACAGGTCCGCGTCGACCATGATAGGCATCATGAGCTCCTGGGCGTCATGCGTGTCCATCTCGTCGCGAACGATGTTCTCGATCTTGCGGATGGAGCGCCAAGCCAGTGGCAGATACGTGTAGAGGCCAGCAGCCTCCTTACGAATCATGCCCGCGCGAAGAAGCAGGCGATGGCTCGCGAGCTCGGCCTCGGTGGGATCCTCTTTGAGGGTGGGGGCGTAAAGACGGCTCATCTTCATTGGGTTCATAGCTGTATCCTTTAATCGGCGCTATTGGCGCTCGTTAATTGGCCTAGTCATTCTAACGCGAACCGGACAAAAGGCCCAAGCTTGCGAGCGGTCCGCTGTTTATTCGAAACGCGCGTGAATTTCGGCGAAAAGCTCATCGACGATGCGATCCTCGGGGACTTTTCGCAGGGTTTCTCCCCCAGCGATGATTAGCCCGGTGCCAAGTCCGCACGCAACGCCGATGTCGGCGCCGCGCGCCTCGCCCGGGCCGTTGACGACACACCCCATGACGGCAACGGAAATGGGGGCCGAGATCTTCTGGAGTCTCTCCTCGACCTCGTTGGCGATCTCGATAAGGTTGACCTGGCACCTGCCGCAGGTGGGACAGCTTACGAGCTCCGGAGTGCGACGCCGCATACCGAGGGACTGCAGAAGCTCCCAGGCAACGGGAACCTCCTCGGTGGGCGGAGCGGTGAGGGAAAGGCGCATGGTGTCGCCAATACCCTCAGAGAGCAGCACGGAGAGCGCCGAGACGTTCTTAACCGTGCCCTGGCGAATGGTGCCCGCCTCCGTAACACCAAGATGGAGTGGCACATGAGGCAGGACTCGGGAAAGCTCGCGATTGGTGAGAATCGTCGCGGGAACGTCGTGGACCTTGGCGGAGAGAACGATGTCTCTGAAGCCGCGCTCCTCGAAATGCCGCACGAAGGAGACGGCGCTCTGGACAAGCTTCTCGGGTTGCGTCAGGTCTTCGCGCGCATCGATCTCCTTGTCGAGAGAGCCAGCGTTCACTCCGATGCGAATGGGGATTCCAGCCTCCCCTGCCGCGTCGATGACGGCATCCACACGATCGAAAGAGCCGATGTTTCCGGGATTGATGCGAATGCCGGCGGCACCACGACGCGCCGCCTCGATAGCAAAGCGGTGGTCGAAGTGCACGTCAGCAACGACGGGGATAGGCGACTCGGCGCACGTCTCGGCAAAGCCGTCGAGAGCATCAGCGTGCGGAATCGCAACGCGAACGATTTCACAGCCGAGGTCAACGAGGTCATGGATCTGCGCTAGCGTCGCTACGGGATCGGTCGTGGCGGTGGTGCACATGGATTGGACCGACACGGGAGCTCCCCCGCCAACAGGAACGTTGCCCACGTGCACCTGATGAGTGAGCTCCCTAGGAAGCGGGGCGGCCTGTTGGGACGGGAGTCGAAGGTCGAGCATGCTAACCTCCAAAGACAATTCGAACGATGTCCTGCTTCAAGACGAAGAAGAACAAGATCATTGCGAGAATAATGCCCAGGTAAGACAGGGCATTCTGAACGCGAATCGAGACATCCCTGCGAATAAGCAGCTGTATGACCTCGATGAGAAACTTTCCACCGTCAAGCGGAGGAATGGGAATGAGGTTCATGAATCCGAGCGAAAGCGAAATCGCCGCCAAGAGGAACAGAAAGTCTCTCGCACCCGACGCGGCCGCCTGAGACGCCATAACGGAAATGCCAACGACGGACGAAGACTGCGAGACAACCTCAGCAGTGTGGGCGGGTTGGAACAGCTGAGCAATATAGGACACCGTTGCCGTCACATAGTTGAGGGCGGCCTTAATAGAGTCGACAACACTTGGGTGCAACGTCGTAACGACGGCCGTGATGCCAAACTTTCCCGACTCAAGCGGGTTGTTAGCTGGGTCAACGGCACCTTCGAGTTGCTGGCCATCGCGATTGAATTCCACGGTGAAAGTCTGGCCAGACGCTAGGCACTCGTTGAGCTGGTCGCAAAGCTCCACCCAGGTGGAGACCGACGTCCCATTGACGGAGGAGATTCGATCGCCTTCGGTCAGACCGCATCGCTCGGCAAGCGAACCCACCTCGACGGACCCGATTTCCGGCACGTTTTCAACGACTTGGACTCCGCCGATCGAAAGGCAACCAACGACTAGAGCAATGCCAAGAACGACATTGACCGCGGGGCCTGCCACCAGGGTCAACACGCGAGCAAAGAACCCTTTGCCCTGATACGTCCGTGACCGCTCCTGCGCAAGGAACGCGTCGGCTCCACCATCAGGAAGGGCATGACTCTCCCCCGCCTTCGTAGAACCGGGGAGCGAGAAGTCGTGGCCTCGATCGAACGCAGTCAGCAGGTTCGCATCGCGCTCTACGGTCTGAACTTGCTCTGGCCATGTCTTTTGGCTTGGGTTTTCTCCAAGGCTCTCATCGTAGTACGGCTCTATAGACGCCCAATCAACCAGCACGGAAAGAACGTCGACGAGCTCATTCGTATCCATGGCAAGCTCTTCGGAGAGTTGAGAGATTTTGATGCGGCCGACACGCGCGACGGCGGAAAGAACCTCGGCAGCACGTGTGCCTGCAGGGCCATTCATGCCGCAAATGCGGTTGTATCCCCCAAGGAGAATGGGAGTAATGCCAATCTCCGTACCGCGCGTCCTACTCTTGTACGAAAGCTTGTAGCGACAAGGCATGCCGAGAAAGAATTCTGTTACGCGCATGTCGAAAGCCCTGGCGGCAAGAAAATGCCCTCCCTCATGAAGGAACACGAGTATCGAGAGAAGGAATATCCCCCAAATGGCTGCCGAGGCAAAAGATGAGAGCCAGCTCATACAAGCTCCGAGACAAGAGCACGAGCGCGACTGCGCGAAAGAGCGTCAACCTCGGCTATCTGTTCGAATGAGGAGAGCGGCTCGACCTCCGTCATCTCCATCACGCGCTCGACAACGCGATCGATGTCGCAGAATCCACAGGCGGCGTTTCTAAAGGCCTCGTTTGCCACCTCATTGGCTGCGTTCATCGCGCAGGGAAGCGTGCCCCCCGTACGGCCCGCCTCAAGCGCGAGGGAAAGACAGCGGAACGACTCGACATCAGGCGCGGCAAAGGTGAGGGGCTCGCTGGAGCGCCAATCCACGTGGGTGGCCGGGCTTTCCCAGCGCTCTGGATAGCTCAAAGCATATTGAATGGCGACTCTCATGTCTGAGGGGCCAAGCTGCGCCTTAACCGAGCCGTCCGAGAACTCGACGGCGGAATGTACCTTACTCTGCCTGTGAACGAGAACATTGATGTCGTCAATGGGAACATCGAAGAGATGATGCGCCTCGATGACCTCGAGCCCCTTGTTCATCAGGGTTGCGCAGTCGATGGTGATCTTAGATCCCATTTTCCACGTGGGGTGCGCGAGAGCTTGCGCCGCGGTGACATTTTCGAGCTGCTCGCGAGAACTGCCGAAAAAGGGGCCGCCAGAGCAGGTGAGCCAAATCTTCGAAAGGTCCTCGCGCCTCTCCCCAACGAGGCACTGGTAGATAGCGTTATGCTCGGAGTCGACGGGAAGAACCCTGCCCGGCTTAGCCATGGGCATGAGAAGGTCCCCGCCGATGACAAGGGCCTCCTTGTTTGCAGGCGCCCAAATCTTGCCGCAGCGAAGGGCCTCAGCGCTCGCCCAGATTCCAGCTTCGCCAACTACGGCAACGAGTACGCAATCGACGTCCGGAAGGCTGGCAAGACGCGTGACGGCGTCCTGGCCAAAACCGAGGTCGCATCCCTCGGGGAGCTCCTCGAGAATCGGATCGTCCTTGCGGGCCTCGTCTGCAACGGCAACATGGGGCACGCCAAATTCCCGAGCAACTTCTACAAGCCCCTTGCAGGAAGAGTTCACCGCGATGGCAGCAAGTTCCACCTTGTCAGGGTGCATGCGACAGATATCAAGCGTCTGGGTGCCAATAGACCCCGTGCAGCCCAAGAGGGCCAGGCGAGTCGGACGACGCCTTTCAAGGCTTGAGGACATCTCCTCGAAAATACTCACAGAATCCCTCCGATGTGAAGAACGAAATAGGCGGTCATGGTTGCAAATAGCATGGAATCCGAGCGATCCAAAAGACCTCCATGACCAGGAATTAGGTTCCCGGAGTCCTTTACTCCAACCGCGCGCTTGAGGCGGCTCTCAAAGAGGTCGCCGATGACGCCAGAAACGCCGCAGACAAGACCACCGATGAGTGCCAGGAGCAGTCTGATCCCACACACCTTTAGCGCGTAGAGAGCGATCCATGTCAGGCAGCTACCAAGAAGACCGCCCACAAAACCCTCCCAGCTCTTATTGGGAGAAATGCGGGGAGCCATCTTATGCTTTCCAAATTGCGACCCGAATATATATGCAGTGGCATCGTTAACCCAGACAGACCCCATGACGCCGAGCGTTAGGAGCGCGCCTTCAGTTCCAAGGTACGAAGCCCTGATAACGACGACAGATGAGAACAGCAGGCCCGTATAGGCTGCGCCGAAGACCGTAATCGCCGCATCAGAAATGCTAGCTCTAGGAGTGAGGACATACCAAGTGCCAGCTGCGAGCATGAGCAGGAGCGTAACTCCAGTCTGACCCTCAACGGAGACTAGCGCTGCAAGCGGATACAGAGCGGCGGCGGCTAGTCCGATAAACTCGTTAGGCATTCTGCCACCAAGACGAGCCATGCGGTAGAACTCAGACCCACAAAGCCATGACATAGCGGAAACGAGGAACATCGTGGGAACTCGACCCCAAAAGAGGCAGACGAGAATAATCGCGGCATAGAGAAGACCATACGTCGAGCGAGTGATGAACTTCTCAGCACTCGACCGAAAACGTTGGCTGCGAAGGCCACCGATGACGCGCGCGTCTTCGCGAGCCGCTCGTCTGCGCTCCATGGTGTCTGACACCTTATTGATGCCGACAGAGCTCTTGGATGGCATTTCCTTGTCGCGATGTTCTTCTGTAGACAATTAGGCCTTCACCCCGCCAAAGCGACGGTCTCGGCCCTGGAAAGCCTTAATGCCGCGAAGGAGTTCCCAGCGATCGAAATCTGGCCAGAGGGTGTCCGTGACATAGAACTCGCTGTAAGCAAGCTGCCAAAGAAGATAGTTGGAAAGTCGAAGTTCTCCGGAGGTTCGAATGAGAAGCTCCGGATCAGGAAGATCGGCGGTATAGAGCGAGGCCGCGACAGCACCCTCGTCGATATCCTCGATATTGATGTCTCCACTTGCCACGCGGGCCGCGAGAGTGCGGGCGGCACGGGCGAGCTCGGCTCTTGCGCCGTAGTTCACGGCAAGGGCGAGCACCATGCCCGTGTTGCCCGCTGTCTCAGCAAGACCCTCCTCGAAGACATCGCGCGTCTTCTCCGGAAGAGCCTCGATATCACCGAGGAATACAAGCCTGACGTTTTCCTGATGGAAAAGTGGGAGCTCCTTGAGAAGCGTGGTGGCGAACAGATGCATGAGGAGATCGACCTCATGCTGTGGACGCTTCCAGTTCTCGGTTGAGAACGCATATGCGGACAGAACATCAATCCCGAGTCGAACGCAAGCGGTGATGGTCTCGCGAAGACTGGAAACGCCCGCGATGTGACCCTCTCCCCTCTCCTTGCCCTGGCGGGTGGCCCAACGGCCATTGCCGTCCATGATTACAGAGATATGGCTGGGGAGATGGTCGAGATTGACATCAGACAGCGAGATGTCATCCGGTGCATCGGCAAAGTATTCGATCAGCTTCTGCTCGTCGCGCAGCACGTTCTGCTCCTCAAATAAGTGGTGGACAGGCTCCTAGATCTCCATTACCTCGGCTTCCTTAGCCTTGGTAGCCTCGTCGATCTTAGCGACGAACTCGTCAGTCAGCTTCTGGATGACAGCCTGCTCGCGACGGACGTCGTCCTCGGAGAGCTCCTCGTCACGCTCGAGCTTTGCGTTTGCCTCGCGACGGACATTGCGCACGGCAACACGAGCCTCCTCGGCGTAGGTGCGGCATTCTTTAGCGAGCTCCTTGCGACGCTCGCCCGTCGGCTTCGGGAACGGGAGGCGAATGACAACGCCGTCATTCGACGGAGTGATGCCGAGGTCAGACTGGGAGATGGCCTTCTCGATGGCGTTGAGGCTGCTCTTATCCCAGGGCTCGACGCAGAGCATGCTAGCCTCGGGAACCTTGACACCGGCAAGCTGCGTAACCGGGGTCGCCTGACCGTAATAATCAACCATGATGGAATCAAGGATGTGCGGGTTGGCGCGACCGGTACGAACGCGCGCGAAGTTGGCCTTAAGAGATTCGAGGCACTTGTCCATGCGCGTACGCGCGTTGTTGGTAATCTCGCTCATTAGTGGGTCTCCTCCCCATAGACGGTGGTACCAACCGGAAGCCCCTGGAGGGCATCGGCGAACACGTGCGGCTGGTCAATGTTGAACACGATCATAGACATGTTGTTATCGCTGCAAAGAGCCGTAGCGGTTGCATCCATAACCCTAAGATCGCGAGTAAGGACCTCACGATAAGTAATCTTGTCAAACTTCTTGGCCTCAGGGTGCTTCACGGGGTCTGCGTCGTAGATGCCGTCCACCTTGGTGGCCTTCATGAGGCAGTCAGCATCAATCTCGCAGGCGCGCAGAGCAGCTGCGGTGTCCGTCGTGAAATACGGGTTGCCGGAACCGGCCGCGAAGATTGCGATATAGCCCTTCTCGAGGTGCTTGATTGCACGACGACGAATGTAGGGCTCGCACACCTCATCCATCTTGATGGCACTCATCACGCGCGTAGTCATGCCGTGACGCTCGAAGCTGTCCTGAAGGGCAAGGGCGTTCATGACAGTGGCGAGCATGCCCATATAGTCTGCCTGGGCTCGATCCATTCCGCCAGCGGCACCAGATACGCCACGGAAGATGTTACCTCCACCAACGACGATGCCAATCTCGATGCCATCATCGTGGATGAGCTTAATCTCCTCAGCAAGGTGGTCGACGACCTTGGGGTCTACGCCATAGACGCCGCCACCCATAAGGGCCTCACCAGAGAGCTTGAGCAACACGCGCTTGTACTTATAGTCCGTCAAGGAGACTTCCCTTCCTCAAGGTGTCGATTCTTATTGATTCTAGCAGAGGGTAATTACGCGGTTCCCACCAATTACAGGAGCACTAGACATGCAAATGGGCCCGACACCTTATGGTGCCGGGCCCAAAAATCAAAGCTAAGCTAAAAGCTACTCGCCGAAGGTGAAGCGATCGAAGGCAACGACCTCGATGGAGTCACCGAGCTCCTTGCCAACCTTCTCAGCGTACTGACGGATGGTGATGTCGCCATCCTTGATGAAGGCCTGCTCGGAGAGGACGGACTCACCGTAGAACTTGTTGAGACGACCCTCGGCAATCTTGACCTGAATGGCCTCGGGCTTACCGGACTCGGCAGCCTGAGCCTTGTAGATGCTCATCTCGTGCTCGACGATCTCGGCGGGAACGTCCTCGCGGCGAGCGGAGATGGCACCGGCAGCGGCGACCTGCATCGCGACGTCGTGAGCGAAGGTCTTGAAGGAAGCGGCCTCGGCGGTCTCCGGCTTAGAGAAGGAGAACTCGACGATGGTGGCAAGCTTGCCGTTGGCGTGGACGTAGGAGCCGAAGGTGCCGGCCTCAACCTCGCGACGGGCGAAGCGAGCGATCTTCATGTTCTCGCCCATGGTGTGAATCATCTCGGTGAGAGCAGCGTCGACGGTCTCGTTAGTGGAGAACTCGGCGGCCTTCAGAGCCTCGTCGTCGGCCGGGTTGACCTTGGCGACAACAGCGGCGACGTTCTTGGCGAAGCCGGTGAACTTGGTGTTGCCACCGACGAAGTCGGTCTCGCAGGTGACCTCGACGAGAGCGGCAACCTTGCCGTCCTCGGAGACATAGGCAGCGACGGTGCCCTCGTTGGTCTCACGGCCGGCCTTCTTGACGGCCTTGGCCATACCCATCTTACGGAGAACGTCGACGGCCTTCTCGATGTCACCATCGGCCTCGACGAGGGCCTTCTTGCACTCCATCATCGGGGAATCGGTCATCTCGCGGAGCTGCTTGACGAGCGCGGCGGTGATCTGAGCCATGTTTAGCCTCTCTCTATCTACCTGCACATGCAGGATGTCTGACTTTACGTACGGGCGCCGCCCAACAAGTGGACGGCGCCCCCAAATCCTATGGTGCTACGCGAAAGGGATATCCCTACTCGGCAGCGGGCGCCTCGACAGCCGGGGTGGTGGTACCAGCGGCCATCTCCTCAGCGGTAATCTGCTCCTTGCCGGTGCCAGCAAGGATGGCGTCAGCGACGAGCTCGGTCATGAGGGCGACAGAGCGAATGGCATCGTCGTTCGCGGGGATGCCGAAGTCGACGACATCCGGGTCAGAGTTGGTGTCGAGGAGAGCGACGACCGGGATGTGAAGACGGTTGGCCTCGCGGATGGCGAGCTCCTCGCGCTTGGAATCGATGACGAAGAGAGCGGCAGGAAGCTGCTTCATATCACGAACGCCACCGAGGTTGCGCTGAAGCTTCTCGAGCTCCTTGGTGAGAACGCTCTGCTCCTTCTTGCCACGAGCGGCCATGCGGCCGTCCTCGACCATGGCCTCGAGCTCCTCCATACGATCGATGCGGGAGCGCATGGTCACGAAGTTGGTCAGCACGCCGCCGAGCCAACGCTGGTTGATGTAGGGCATGTCGCAGCGAGCAGCCTGCGTGGCGACGGGCTCCTGAGCCTGCTTCTTGGTGCCGACGAAGAGGACCTTGCCGCCCTTGGCAGCGGTCTCCTTGAGGAACGTGTAAGCCTTATCGGCATCCATGATAGTCTGCTTGAGGTCAAGGATGTAAATGCCGTTGCGCTCACCGAAGATGTACGGCTTCATCTTGGGGTTCCAACGACGGGTCTGGTGACCGTAGTGGCAACCGGCCTCGAGCAGGGTGTTAAGATTAATCTTGACTGCCATGGTGCTACCTTTCTTTGGTTTCGCCTCCGCGCCGGTCATCCCGTCTAGCCACCCGTGTTTCACGGGCACCGTGGCCTTTTGGTCGCGACGCGTGTGATTTGACGCTGGCTTCTGCACAGCGATTGGACAGTGTACCAGCGAACAAGCATTAACGCAAGGCCTAATTAGATTCCGACCTTGGGTGGGCCTGGAGCGCCGCTTCCTTCAGCCGCTCAATTGACAGGTGGGTATAGATCTGGGTTGTTGACAGGCTCTCGTGACCAAGCAGCTCCTGGACACTTCTAAGATCGGCCCCACCGTCGAGAAGCTCAGTGGCGAATGTATGGCGCATCGCATGGGGCGTAAAGCTTGGATCGAGACCGGCTATCTCAACTAGGTTCTCGAATCGTTTCCGTAGGGCGGCAGCGCTCATTCGTTTACCTTGTTTGGTAAGAAACAATGCGCTGGTCCTGACCTTACCCGACGCGGCAAGTTCCGCGCGAGACGTCAGAAGATACTGCTCGACTGCCTCGGCGCTCTTCGCATAGATGGGAACGACCCTTTCTTTTGACCCCTTACCAAATAGGCGCACTTGCCGTTGAGCTAAGTCGATATCGTGTACGTCAAGCCCACTAGCCTCGGAGATTCGAGCTCCTGTGGCATAGAGGAGCTCGATCATTGCCCTGTCTCGAATCCCCGCCGCATCTGAGCCGCAGGCTTCAAGCAGCCTGAGGACATCACCGTCCCTCATCGTCTTCGGGAGCCGCTTTGCAATCTTGGGACTCGAAACCGTTGCAGGCGCATCTTCGTCCGTGTATCCACGGCTTACAAGCCACCGATATAACGTGCGCACCGAAGAGAGATGACGGTTCTGCGTGGTGGTTGCATAGCCCGCGGCAGATAGCTCGGCTATCCAGGCACGAACCTCGCGGTGAGTGACATGCATGGGGTCTATGCCTTCACGACGCGCCCAGTCTAAATAGGCCCCAAGGTCAATCTCGTAAGCCCGAACTGTGTTTGGCGAAAGGTTCCTCACCTCACGCAGGTATGAGCAGAACTCCCTCGCTCGAGACTCGAACTCATTTTGAGATCGCTCCCTATCCGCTGTCATTGCGCGCTCAGGCAAAAAGATCAGGCCTTTCGAGGAGATACGCACGAAGATCGGAAAGGGCGCGCTCAGAATAACGAGCGTAACGCTCCCGCTTCTTCATGCGCGGGCCCTCAATTGGCGGCACTATTCCAAAATTGACGTGCATGGGCTGATAGGGAGAGGTTAAGGGATCGGTGGCGTATGCCACCAGAGATCCGAAGGCACCCGTTCGCGGAAGCTCAACATTTTCGGCTCCCTTGAGATCCGCGTACGTATTTAGCGCAGCAAGAAGCCCCGAAGCAATTGCCTCCGTGTATCCCTCAGTCCCGCAAATCTGACCGGCAAACCTGACTCTTGTGCCAGGAGCGGCAAACGTGTTATCGAGGGCGCGCGGGGAGTCAATAAACGAATTCCTGTGCATGACCCCGTAACGGAAGAACTCGGCAGATTCGAGGCCCGGAATCATGCGGAACACGCGCTTCTGCTCTGGCCAGGTGAGGTTCGTCTGGAAGCCGACGAGGTTATAGGCTGTATGATTGGAGTTTTCCGGACGAAGTTGCACAACGGCCCACGGGCGACGGCCGGTCCGAGGGTCAGTAAGACCGACCGGCTTCATCGCGCCATAGCGAGCGGCATCAACACCCGTGCGAGCGACTTCTTCCACGGGTTGACAAGCACAGAACAGGTCACGCTGTTCGAAGTCCCTCGCAACCACCCTCTCGGCAGCAAGCAGGGCGTCAATGAACGCCTCGTACTCTGCTTTGTCCATGGGGCAGTTAAGGTAATCTCCCTCGCCTGTCTCCTCGTATCGCGATTGAGAGAAGACGATAGAGCGGTCTATAGTCTCAGCGTCAACGATGGGAGCGGCGGCATCGAAAAAGGAAAGTGAGCCGCCGCCCACCAGCTCAGATACGCTACTTGCGAGCGCATCGGAGCAGAGCGGACCTGCGGCAATAACGCAGGGACCCTCCGGAATCGAAGTCACCTCGCCACGAACCACCTCAATAAGGTCTGAGGAACCAATGCGTTCGCCCACGAGCCTCGAAAACAAATCCCTGTCGACAGCCAGGGCACCACCGGCAGGGACGGCAGCCTGATGAGCGCAATCAAGAAGCTCGCAGCCCATCTCACCAAGCTCCGCCTTGAGGAGCCCGGCAGCCGAGTCCACGCGGGTCGCCTTGAGCGAGTTTGAGCAAACGAGCTCAGCCATACCATCAGTGTGATGGGCAGCCGTCGTAGAAAGGGGCCTCTGCTCGCAAAGGCGAACCCTCACGCCCCTTTTGGCAAGCTGCAAGGCACACTCGCAGCCCGCAAGGCCAGCACCAACAACCGTTACCGTCTCAAACTCGCTCATGTCTCTCCTTACCCGGGCGTAGCCGGAACATCAGTGTCTGACATTTTGCCCTAGATACGAGTCTTCCGTTGGCGCGAATCTGCCATCCATCAATCTCGTGACAAGACCCATGGCTTCGCGTTCGGCAAGAAGCGCAAGCGTTGAGGGCAAATCGAGGTCAATCAAGCGTGAGATCTCATCCGGAAGCATGGGATTGGCCACGAGTGCGTCGAGGAGCGCTCCCCTCTCCTTGGGCTTTGGCTCCCCGCTCATTCTTAGTCGTCCATAGTCGAGGGCAATTAGGGCCTCGAGAGATTCCTCATCCACGACGATAGCGGCACCGGACTCTATCAGCCAATTGGTTCCGGATGAGTTTGCTGAGAATATCGAGCCCGGAATGGCGTATACACGACGACCGAGATCTGCCGCCTGTGTCGCAGTGCCAAAAGTACCGGAAGGCCTGCCAGCCTCGCAGACGATAAGAGACCGCGAAAGTGCCGCTATGGCGCGATTTCGCTTGAGAAACGTCCATCTCGTTGGAGGGCAACCCCAATGCTCGACCGACACCACGCAGCCTCCCGTCTCAAGGGCACGGCAAAATAGCTTTTCGCTAGACCTTGGATAGACGACATCCGCACCGCATCCTGGTATGACAACGGTTTTGCCGCCCGCCTCGACCGCTGCTGTACCGGCAATGCAATCACAGCCGATAGCTCCCCCCGACACCACAGTGATGCCAGATTCCGCCGCCACGCGCGCAGCCATCTTGGCGCAAGTTTCTCCATAGGGAGTCGCTTTTCTTGCTCCGATTACAGATAGGCAGTCTCCAAGCAGGACATCGGGATCCCCATAGCCTCTGAGTGTGGGCGCATCCTTGCCCAGGTCCAGAAGACTCGCAGGGTAGGAGCTGTCATCCGGCGACAACTCCCAAGAACGGAATCCCGCACGACAAGCCGCGTAATCAACGACCGGCATGATGGCCTCCCGTTTCGAAGCGGCACCTAAAAGCGCATGCCTCGGCAACGTGAACTGACGTCACGCACTCTGATTGCGAGAGATCCGCAATCGTTCGAGCAACCCGCGCGGTTCTTGTTATGGCTCTCCCTCCAAGAGCAAGTCGCTCCGACATCGTTTCGAGAAGCGAGGCGGCGCTCGCGTCCAAGGCGCAGGAGGCGACATCTATATCAACAGTAGCTCCGTCTCTTTTCGCCCTTCTCCAGCTTGAGAAGTCTCGAGCCCCCACAACTTGCTCCAGCATTTCATTTGACCCCAATCCCTCGGAACCCTTGATGACTCGAGCGGCAGCCGGTCTCTGCACGTCAACGAAGACATCGATGCGATCCATGAGCGCACCACCGATTCTTCCCTGATAGCGCGCTATTTCTTGTGGAGTGCATGTACATGCCCTACCCCTATCGCCAGCGTGACCACAAGGACAGGGGTTTGAAGCCGCTATGAGCTGAAACGCGCAGGGAAAGCTATATGACCCCTCCGCACGGACGAGCCTAACCTCCCTATCCTCCATGGGCTGCCTAAGCGCCTGAAGGACCGACGGAGAAAACTCGGGAAGCTCGTCCAAAAAGAGGACTCCGCGATGTGCGAGCGAGGCCTCGCCCGGTCTAACTGGATTGCCTCCGCCAACAAGACCTGCTCTTGACACCGAGTGATGAGGAGAGCGAAATGGCCTATAGCCAGCAGAAACATCTTCAATTGACTCACCGCAGACGGAATGCACGAGTAGAGCCTCAAGGCGTTCCGCCTCGTCAAGCTCAGGAAGAATCGAAGGCATGCGACGAGCGAGCATCGTCTTTCCAGACCCGGGAGGGCCCATCATGAGCATGCCGTGACCTCCCGCCGCGGCAATTACTAGGGCGCGTTTCGCAGCCTCTTGGTCCACGACGTCCGAATAGTCAAGAGAGTGTCTAGCTCGAGTCCCTGGCAAATTAACAGGTGCCGAATCAATGAGTCGAGACACACCGAGACGAACCTGCGACAAAGCCGATATTTCCTTAGGAGCAATGCCCCCAACGCT
Organism: Collinsella sp. 1033st1_E11_1033SCRN_220408; assembly: GCF_039062465.1. Classification (NCBI taxonomy): domain Bacteria; kingdom Bacillati; phylum Actinomycetota; class Coriobacteriia; order Coriobacteriales; family Coriobacteriaceae; genus Collinsella; species Collinsella sp. 1033st1_E11_1033SCRN_220408. Next base: position 373,445 of record NZ_JBCLNF010000001.1, on the reverse strand, counting down.
AGCGCAATCCTTCACAAGGGCCGGGGCGCCAACAAGAGTCAATCCAAGCTCTCTCGCGAGAAGAGCGTAGGCGATGCCGCCACGGACCGAGCTTACGTCTCCGGATAGGCCAAGCTCTCCGACGAAGAGACAGGAATCAAGATCCGCCTTCGGCATCTGTCCACTGGCACCGAGTGTGGCCACGGCTATCGCGAGGTCAAGGCCCGTTCCGCTCTTACGCAGGTCGCTCGGCGCAAGGTTCACCGTGATGTGAAGGCGTGGCATCTCGAAATTGCTTTCGCGAAACGCGCAACGTATGCGATGCCTCGCTTCAAGAACAGCAGAATCCGGCATGCCGACAATCGTCATACCGGGAATGCCTCCGGCAAGATCGACCTCAACCGTTACGGGAATGGCTTCGAGTCCCTTAAGTGTCGCGCCCCTGACGGCGTAGCTCGACATCAGAAATCGTCCAGAAGAATGGACTTAAGGTAATGCATGTGCGCAGAGTCCGGACCTGTCAGGGTTACGCCAGCCACGTCAATTCGAACGTGATCGACCTCCGGATTTTGCCCAAGATAGATATCGACCATGCGACGATACCGAGCAAGCTTGGCAGAATCCACCGCCTGCTCTGGGATGAGATCTGGACCACCGCAAGATAACCTCGTTTTCACCTCAACAAAGACGCGCTCGCCGCTATCGTCGGCGATAATATCCGCCTCGCCAGCGGAACAGCGCCAGTTACGCTCGAGGACATCCATCCCGTGAGCTCCTAGCCAACTGGCACATAGATACTCCCCCAAACGTCCGACTTCGTTTTGCTTGAGCTCGTTGTATGCAAGTTCCGTTAGACCCATGGGTATCTCCCTTCCAAGAAAACGGCTTGGAAGGGAGGATGGCGGATGGACCAAACAAAAATGGGTACCGAGTCAGACGGGAACCTGACAGCGCAGCTAGAAGAGTCGAGCCGTCTCCAAGAAATTTTGGCAGAAGCTGGCACGATGAATGGGCGTGAGCCCATGCTCCCGAATTGCGGCAATATGCTCGGACGATGCATATCCCTTGGACTCCGCCAGATGATATCCGGGATACTGGGAGTCCAGCTCGACCATTAAATCATCACGAGTCACCTTAGCGACGATGCTCGCGGCCGCGATACAAGCCACGCGAGCATCACCCTTCACCAAGGTCTTCTCCTTTGGGTGAATATGAAGCGGGTTGCCATCAATCAAAACCGCATCAGGTTCGATCCCGGTGTCTTCAATGGCACCAAGCATGGCCTCCCTGATGGCTTTTGCCATCCCGACCTCGTCGATATGGGCAGGCGAGATATGACATATGCCAATCGCCTGGGCAACCGAACGAATCTTGCCCGAAAGCTCGCGCCGTTTCGCAGGGGTCAGCTGCTTGGAGTCATTAATACCCCAGACCTTTGGATCGTCCGGTAGGGCCACGGCACAAACCGTAAGAGGACCGGCAACGGAACCTCGACCGACCTCGTCAAGGCCGAGGACGACACCGTCTCCCCCAAGCTCGCGCATCAGACCGTACATTCCCTCGACGCGCACCCTCTCGGCACGCTGCTTTTCCACGCGCCTCTGAGCTACGCCACAAGCTCGACGAACCTGAGCCCTGGGGTCCTCAGCATACCGGGTTAGAAGAGCTTCAAGCTCGTCTTCGGTCGCGTCAGCCAACGTCGCGGCTATTTCGGCGGCAGTTGCGGGATGAGTCTTACCGAGGGCCATGCTTCCTCCAGATAAAAAGAAGGAGCCGCCCCGATGAACGGAACGGCTCCCCAACGCGCAAAACGAAGAAACTAGTCGCGCTTCTCGCGAATACGGGCGGCCTTGCCGACACGATCGCGGAGGTAGAAGAGCTTGGCGCGACGGACGTCACCGTGACGGACGACCTCAAGCTTGGCGATCTTGGGCGAGTGAAGCGGGAAAGTACGCTCGACGCCGACACCGAAGGAGATCTTACGGACGGTGAAGGTCTCACGAGAAGAGCCACCGCTCATACGGATGACGTCGCCCTCGAAGACCTGGATGCGCTCGCGGTCACCCTCCTTAATGCGGTAGTGAACCTTGACGTGATCGCCAGGGATGACCGTGGGGATATCCTCACGAATCTGCTGACGCTCGATAGCGCGAATGTAATCCATGATGTTTCCTTGTCTCTCTTGCCCAGAGGTACCGCGACCACTCGAGGTACATGGGGTTTACACACGAAGGAGTAGTATAGCGAAGCGGCGATGAGCTCGCAACATTAAAGTTGCAGCCATCGCCGCTCCACCTCAAAAATAATTGGGAAGCAAACCTGGATTACGAGTTAGATGCTCTCGATCCTTGCAATAATGTCCGCACCAAGCTCTTCCACAGTCTTTTGTTCCGCGTTGAGACAGACGCAACCGAGGTCATCCATCCTCTTAGCCGCATAGACCTGCGCTTCCTCGACCTCCGCCATGACCTCATTGGCGTCCTTGTCCGCTGCAGAGCGCAGGCGAACCTCGACGAGGGCATCAAGGGAATTGACGAGGCCAAACACACGCTTGTGGTCAACCTGCGAGAGTTCCTGCGGAAGATCGACACCCGGGTCGAGCGGGAGGTTTGCAACCTTATACCCAAGGAACGAGAGATGCATGGCCAGAGGCGTCTTTGCCGATCCCGTAAGGCCGACGAGAATGACGTCAGCCTCGGGAAGGTCCTGAGAGTTCTTTCCATCATCGTGGTTGAAGAAGAACTCCATAGCATCGACGCGTCGCTTGTAGCGGGCATCGACAGTGTGATGGGCGCGAGCCTGATTCTTGGGCTTTTCCTCAGTCAATCCGGCAAGAAGCTGAACGACGGGACCAAGAATATCGACAGAGAGAATGCCGCGAGCGTTGAGGTCGTTCCTAACCTTCCTACGAAGCATTGGGTCAACGATCGAGTGGAACACGGCCGTGGAGACATACTCCTCTTCGTGCTCATCGAGGTAGTTGTTCACGTCTTCGGCGCTTTCGATCTGAGAGAGCCTGACCACGCGCACGGCACCGTCGCTGAACTGAGCCGCAGCAGAGAGCACGACGTTATTCGCGGACTCGCCGAGAGAATCGGAGACGACGAAGACGACGGCGGCGTCATCGCGAGCCTCGTCGCCGAACTGATCAAACGTTACGTTCAATTCGAACCCTCCTAACCACGGTTGATGGGACAATCCTACCCCTCGCCGCCGGCAGCGAATCAAACAAAAGGCCGTCGGCGAGAAATCTGTTACTTCTTGCGGGCAAGCTCGCCAATGTTTGCGACACCAGAGAAGACTGCAACGAGCTCACCGAGAAGACGGAGACGGTTCTCGCGAAGGGCCTGATCCTCGTCCATGACCATGACGTCAGCAAAGAAGGCGTCAAGCGGCTCGCGGACAGCAGCCAGAGCGGAAATGGCGGAAGCATACTCCTTTGCCTCGAGAGCGGAGGAAACGCCCTCGCGAGCAACAGTGAGAGCCTTGGCCAGGTTAAGCTCAGACTCGCCCATAAGAGACTCATCGGCATCGCCGACAATGCTCGCGTCAGCGAGATGGGCGGCACGAGCAAATGCGATGGCGAGATTCTCGAAGGTCTCCGGATCGTTTGCTCGGGCGTCCTCGAGGGCATGCGCGAGGGCAAAGAAGTCATCAGGGGCAGTCACGGAACCGGCGGAAACAGCGGCAACGGTATCAGCGGAGACGCCGTCGTCTCGGACCATCTGCTGCATACGGCCAAGAATGAAGGCGTTGACGTCCGCGGCGACCTTCTCCGCGTCAAACTCGATGCCTTGGTCAGAGAGGGCTTCGAGCGCCGCTGCGACGAGCGGCTCGTAAGAGACGTGCAGACGGTCGCGCAGAATCGTAACGACGCCAATGGCGGCACGGCGAAGGGCGTACGGATCCTTCGAACCAGTGGGCGGCTCGCCAATGGCGAACATGCCGGCGATGGTGTCGAGCTTATCGGCAACGGCCACGACGCAGCCACAGGTGCCCTCGGGGAGGTCATCGCCCGCAAAGCGCGGACGATAGTGGTCGCGAATGCCCTCGGCGACATCCTCGCCCTCGCCGGCAGCGAGAGCGTAGTAGCCGCCCATGACACCCTGCTGACTCGTGAACTCAACGACCGCAGAGCTAACGAGGTCAGCCTTGCAGAGGTGCGCGGCACGAGCGGAGGCCGCCGCCATCTTGGCCCCGATGCGCGCTTCGTGGGTCAGTGCGAGGGCGATGCTCTCGATACGCTCGGACTTGGCGAGCACGCTGCCAAGATCCTTCTGGAAGGCGACCTTAGCAAGGCGCTCACGGAACTGGTCGAGGGAGATCTTGAGATCCTCCTCGTAGAAGAACTTGGCATCGTCGAGACGCGGACGCACGACTCGCTCGTTACCAGAGATAACCGTCTCGGAAACGGCAGGATCGGCGTTCGAGACGATGACAAACTCGCGGGTCAGGTTACCCTCGGCGTCGAAGATCGGGAAGTAGCGCTGGTTGGAAAGCATGGACTCGCAGATGATCTCGTGCGGGACCTTGAGGAACTCCTCGTCGAACTTACCTACGAGGACCGTCGGCCATTCGCAGAGATTGACGACCTCGTCGAAGGTCTTCTTGGGAGTTTCAACCCTGCAGCCAGGACGAGCCGCCTCGATTGCGGAAATGCCCTCGCGGATGACCGCCTCGCGCCTCTCCGCACCAAGAACGTGAGCAGCCTCGAGAACGCCCTCGTATGCGGAAGGCTCGCTCACGACGTGCTCGCCAGGAGAAAGGACGCGATGTCCGCGCGTGGTATTGCCGCTCGTGACGTCTGCGTACTTGACAGGAACGACTTCCTCGCCGAGAAGCGCGCAGATCCAGCGGATCGGGCGCACGAAAGACTCGTGCTCGGAGCCCCAACGCTGAGAACGATAATTGGGCCACTCAATCTGAGCGATCACGTCGTGACCGAGGGCAGAGAGGATGGGCATAGCGGGGGCAGACGGAACGTTCTTCTCGGCGAAGACGTACTCGTTGCCGTCCTCGGCAACGGCGCGCGTAAGCTCCGAAGCGTCGATGCCGCACTTGCGAGCAAAGCCCTGGGCCGCCTTGGTGGGGTTACCGTCGCCGTCGAAGGCGATCTGCGTCTTGGGACCACGGAGGCTCTCGTGAACGGCCTCGGTCTCTGTGGCGACATCGGAGACGATGGCGGCAAGACGACGCGGGCTCGAAATTACGCGAATATCACCATGAGCAAGGCCAGCGGCGGCAAGACCGGCGGCAAGAAGCTTGGGAAGCTGCTTAGAGGCGTTGATGAGAGGGGCCGAAGGCATCTCCTCAGTGCCAATCTCAAACAGGAAGTCCTTGGTAGATGCCATTTAAGCCACCTGGCCCTTCGTGGAGTAAGAGTCCTTCTTGCCCGCGACCTCGGCGAGATAGCTCTCGCAGCAGGCCTTGGCAACAGCACGAACCCTCAGGATGTAGTTAGCACGCTCGGTCGCGGAGATGGCCCCACGGGCATCGAGAATGTTAAAGGCATGGCTGCACTTCATGACGCAGTCATACGCAGGAAGCGGGAGCTTGCGCTCGAGGCAGGAGTGGCACTCCTGCTCATACTCATCAAACTTGCGACGCATCATGTCAACGTCAGCAACCTCGAAGTTGTACGTCGAGAACTCGACCTCGTTCTCATGGAAGACGTCACCGTAGGTCATGGGCGTACCGTCAGGCAGGTAGCTCCAGACGAGGTCATAAACTGAATCGACACCCTGGGCATACATGGCGATGCGCTCGAGGCCATAGGTGATCTCGACGGGCACGGGATCGACCTCGATTCCGCCAACCTGCTGGAAGTACGTGTACTGCGTGACCTCCATGCCATCCATCCAGACCTCCCAGCCGAGGCCCCAGGCGCCCAGGGTCGGGCTCTCCCAGTCATCCTCGACGAAGCGGACATCGTGCTCGGCGGGGTCAAGGCCGATCGCCTTAAGCGAGCCTAGGTAAAGATCCTGGGAATCAACAGGGCAGGGCTTCAGGATGACCTGGAACTGATAATAGTGCTGCATACGATTGGGGTTCTCGCCGTAACGGCCGTCTGCCGGGCGACGGCACGGCTGCGGATAGCAGGTGCGCCAGGCATTGGGGCCAAGACTACGAAGAGTTGTGGCAGTGTGGAACGTACCAGCACCGACCTCCGAGTCATACGGCTGCATGACGGTGCAACCCTTATCAGCCCAATAGTGCTCGAGGGCAAGAATCATGTCTTGGAACGTGAGGGCGTTGTCTTTCATGCCTCTCCTACCTTCCTTGATAAACGGGGCTTTCGCCCGATACGTGCCACAACTGCTAGATGGTACCAACATGCTCCGGAGGCCAAAAGACGAAGACGGCCTTTGACGTAACGTTGGAAACAGGAATCGCTCCAAAGTAACGCGAATCCTGCGAGTTGGTTCGATTATCGCCCATGACCCAAATATGACCCGCGGGCACCATATAGGGATACGTGATGGCGCTCGAAAGCGATGAAGAAAATCCAGGCAAAGGGTAGCTAGTCTTTCCGTCCGTATAATCCTCAGAGAGCTCGGTGCCATCAACGTAGACCTTCCCGTCTACGAGGTTGACGGTCTGCCCCTCCGTAGCGATAACGCGCTTGATGAGCGTGAGAGAAGGGTCATCAGGGTCCTTAAAAGTGACGATATCGCCAGCCTGAGGCGAAGAGCTGCGATAGGTGAGCTTCTCCCCCACCAGACGATCTCCGACCATGAGGGTGTCGGTCATGGAGGCGGAGGGAATGATGAAGGGCTCCGCCACGTACGCTCGAACCAGCAGGGCGACAACGAGAGCAAGGCCGGCAAAGGCCACGAGCTCGATGAAGTCCCTAGCTGCGTTGCTATTTCCGTGAGCTGCGCGTGGCATCTACTCGGCTTCCCCTTCTGGCTCGACTTGCAACATAATCCCACGCGCGAACTCACGCTCGTCATCAGTGATATTGGCCGTTTCGAGAAGATCGGGCCTCAACCTCGCCGTACGCTCGATTGCGTTCCTGCGCCTCCAAGCATTCACGCGTGCGTGGTCACCGGAGAGAAGCACTTCGGGCACAGCCATACCATCATAGTCCGCGGGACGGGTGTATTGAGCATACTCGAGAAGGCCGTCATCCGAGAAGGACTCGTCTTGCGGGCTCATCTCGTCACCGAGTGCTCCGGGAAGAAGGCGCACAATCGCGTCCGTTACGACCATGGCGGGAAGCTCGCCGCCAGTCAAAACGTAATCACCGAGGGAAAGGGTCTCGTCGGCAAGCGAATACACGCGCTCATCCATGCCCTCATAACGCCCACACACGAAGAGGAGGCGTTCCTCACGGGAGAGACGCTCGGCCTCACGCTGTGTGAATGGCGTGCCGACAGGCGTGAAGAAGATGACTCGCGCAGGACGATCGTCAGCAGCCTTAATGGCGTTAACAGCCTCGAAAATCGGCGCGGGCTTCATGAGCATGCCCTGGCCACCGCCAAATGGCGCGTCATCGACCGTACGATGGCGATCGTGTGTCCAGTCGCGAAGATCATGGGCTCGGAACTCGAAAATGCCCTTCTTTTGGGCCCGTCCCATGATCGAGGCGCCAAGGTAAGCGTCAAAGACGCCCGGAAATACGGAGAGGGTTTCGATTAGCACGCTAATTCCTCCCCTCGCCCGTATCCCAGGGCGCGAGACCGGCGGGGATAGAAACGCCAATGGGCGAAACTCCCGGCTCGAAATCAACAATCATCTCTTCCACAACGGGAATGAGAGTTTCCCCGCGCTCGCCATCGACGACCCATACGTCATTCGCAGGGCCGGACATCACCTCAGTGATGCGCCCGAGCTCGCCGAGACGTTCGTCAACAACGAGACGCCCCATGAGCTGATAAGGATCATGAGCGGCAAAGTCCGCGGGAAGGTCAGCCTCGGAGGCAAGAATCCACTTGCCAGCGAGCTCACGGGCGGCTCCTAGATCGTTGATACCCGACAAAGAGACAAGCTGACCCGTGGGCGAGGTCTCCACGTCGCTCACAACATGCCATCTCGAACCCTTAAGGGCCGGAGGCACGATAGCGACGCGGAGTCCCTCGTCCAAAACAGGAGGAAGGCCGCTCGCGGGAACCGCAACGACCTCCCCCTTTGTCCCGTGCGCTTTTGCAACACGGGCTATGAGCCTATATCCGGCTGCCACGATCTAGCCAAGAACCTCGACGTCGACAGACGTGCCAACACGCTGTCCAAGGGCACGAGCAATGGTTCGAATGGCCTTGATCTGACGACCGTGCCGGCCAATGACCTTGCCGGCATCATCTGCTGCGCACTCGATTTCAATGAGCGTGCCGTCCTCGCGGTCGGTCACGTCAAGAGAAACCGCGTCCTCGTCATCGACGAGACCGCAAACGATGAGCTCGACAAGATCGGCGATGCGGTCGCTCGGCAGCTCCTCAGAGGCCGCCTGGGCCTCCTCGAACGGCTGAGTCTCGGCATCCATGGCTACTCGGCGTTCTCGGCCTCAGCGGCAGCAGCAGCCTCAGCGGCGGCCTCGGCGGCAGCGGCATCCTTGGCGATCTGCTTCTTGGACTTCTTGACCTTCTTCTCAGGGGCAACGTCGCCGGCGCGAACGATGTCGATGAGGTGGGCGACGGCGCTGGAGGGCTGGGCACCCTTGGCAACCCACTCGTCGATCTTCTCAAGATCGAGGGTGATGGTCTTCGGGGTGGTCAGCGGGTTGAAGCGGCCGACCTCCTCGATGTGACGACCGTCACGCGGCATGCGGCTATCGGCGACGACGACACGGTAGTACGGGCGCTTCTTGGCACCGAAACGGGCCAGGCGGATCTTGACTGCCAAAGGTAACTCCTCCTTACGTGCGACGCGAGCAGAGTTGGCGTGGCGTCGCAAAACCAAACAAGCGGTTTCTGATAATACGACAAAGTGCAGGAAGTTTGTAGTGGAATCATGGGTTTTAGGCAACCGGGCGTCGTCTGGCCCCCATCGAAGGCAATACGTGAGGATTGCGTGACGCTCGCCAGGCTTTCAGGAAGCTTCAGGCTCGCTTCAGCCTCATTCATAGAATGAGTCTAATCGCGAAAGGGGTCAGAATGAACATCCTTGTTGTGGAAGACGAGAGAAACCTCGCAGATGCCATCTGCCATATTCTTGAAGGCGACGGCTATCACACAGACGCTGCCTATGACGGCAGGAGTGGCCTGACTTACGCTCGAAGCGGCAAGTATGACGCCGCAATTCTAGACGTTATGCTTCCTGGGCTCGATGGATTCGGAATCGTCAAGGAACTCCGCAGCGAAGGCAATTCCCTGCCCATCATGATGCTGACAGCGAGGACCTCGACCACCGATAAGGTCGACGGCCTCAATCTTGGTGCCGATGACTATATGACGAAGCCGTTCGAAACTGCGGAGCTACTCGCACGCACGCGCGCCCTGACCCGTCGCCAGGGCGAAGTGATTATCAACGAGCTCACATTCGCCGACCTCAAACTAGACCTCAACACGCACGAGCTGTCTTCAAACGAACGCCACGTTCACCTTTCTCAAAAGGAATTCGAGGTAATGCGCCTGCTCATGAGCACGCCTGGCAGAATCGTGTCAAAGCAGGATCTCCTCACGCGCGTATGGGGAACCGACGGGGAAACGAGCGAGAACTCCGTCGAGGCTTACGTGAGCTTCCTGAGGAAGAAGATCTCCCATGTAAAAAGCCCGGTTCAGATCACAACGCTCCGCATGCTTGGCTATAGACTTGAGGTCACGGAAGCCTAAGACGGGGATAGCCTCGGCTGATGTTCGGTCGTGCATAATCGCGCTTCTTGCCAAGCGCAGGCAACTGCGCGGACGCCCCAACGGGAGAAATCGATAGGATAGCCCATGCCCATGCTAAAGCGGCTTCGCATACGTCTCGTCGCTATCATTGTTGGCCTTGTGGGGGCGGTATTCCTATGCATGGTAACCCTCACGTATATGAGCTCGGAAGCCTCCCTGAATACGCTCGTGGACCATTCACTCGCGGATGTCCTGCAAGAGCGCACCGGTTTTGATGCCGGCGCGGGGTCCGATGAGCCGTTGGGCATGGACCGACTTCCCGTCATCTGGGTTGACATAGCATCGGGCGGCTTAGTCCTGGGAACGAATCAAGAGCAGGTGTCGATTGACGCAGACCTACTCAGAGAAACCGTCGCCAACGCTTTGGAATCTGGCCAAACATCCGGCAAGGACAAAACCAACCACATAAGTTGGCGGATGAACTCCTCAAAATTCGGATGGAGAATCGCCATCGCAGACACCTCGAGCGTAGACGCGGAGATTTCGAGCCAGCTCGTAAGGTCGCTCGAGCTTGGAGCCGGCGGCATCGTCGCAATCGTTCTCATAGCTTTACTCCTATCCCATTGGGCACTTAAGCCCGTAGAGCACGCCTGGGAACAGCAGAGACAATTCGTCGCGGACGCATCCCACGAGCTAAAGACACCACTTTCGGTCATCCTGGCGAACACCCAAATCCTCATGAATGACGAGTCGAAAATCCCAGAAGAGTCTCGACGCTGGATACGGGGGACATCAGACGAGGCAGAGCGTATGCGTGGCCTCGTGGAAGAGCTTCTCGAGCTCGCAAGAACCGAAGGCGGTGCCAGCAGTGCGAGGGCGAACGCTCCCGTCGACCTAAGTTCGCTTGTCGAGGGAGATGCATTGCAATTCGATGCCGTCGCCTACGAACGCGGCTGCGAAATCGAAACGAATGTCGTCGACGGTATTTCGGTCCTGGGAGACCAAGATCAACTCGACCGCCTGTTAAAGACGCTCATCGACAACGCTTGCAAATATGCGGCGCGCGGCACTCAGGTCAAAGTAACGCTTGAAAAGAACGGCTCGCATGCCCTCTTTGTCGCGACGAACCAAGGCGAGTCCATTCCCGAAGAAGACCTGCCCCGTGTATTCGACCGCTTCTGGCGATCAGACAAGGCTCGCGCGAGGTCAACGGGAGGGTATGGCCTTGGCCTGGCAATCGCGAAGGGCATTGCGGAGTCACATGGTGGCAAAATATGGGCGACGAGCGACGACGTGCAAGGCACGAGCTTCTATGTGAAGCTGCCGATTAACGAAAGAGCCTGATATGGAGCCTGCCGCAAAAGCCCTCTCAGTCCCCTGGAACGGCCCCGCGATTGGTCTCCTCGACCTTGACGCCTTCTTTGCGAGCGTGGAACAGCTTGACCATCCCGAATGGCGGGGCAAGCCCGTCATTGTAGGCGGCGATGCCGATCGCCGTGGAGTGGTTTCAACGGCCTCATACGAAGCCAGACAATATGGCGTGCATTCTGCCATGCCCGCGGCGACAGCCCGGCGCCTCTGCCCAAACGCCATTTGGACGCACGGATGTTTCTCGCGATATCGCGAGGTCAGCAATCTCGTCATGGATATCCTCGTGGACGAGACCCCGTTGGTGGAGCAAGTCTCGATCGACGAGGCGTTCTTCGACATAACACCTGGACGCTATTCCAGGGAAAGCCCCATCGATATCTGTAGACGCATTCAGAAGCGCGTAGCCTCCCTTGGAGTCACGTGCTCCATAGGCATAGGTGTTTGCAAGACCGTGGCAAAGATCGCCTCGGAAATGGAGAAGCCCCGTGGGCTCACCGTCGTGCTTCCAGGTACGGAGGCGGGATTCCTCGCTCCCCTACCCGTGCGTTCGATGAGCGGCATTGGGCCATCAGGCGAGGCGAAGCTCATCCGCATGGGAATTAAGACACTCGGCCAGCTCGCCGTCGCAGACCCCTCTCTACTCGAACGGGAGCTCGGATCTCTGGGAGTAACGCTCCGCGAGCGTGCCGCGGGAGCTGAACGCTCCCGCGTTGGCGAACGCGCCGTTGAAGAAGATCCGAAGTCCATTTCAAACGAAAGGACCTTCGCAACAGACCTGACGAGAGAGGACGAGATCCTACCCTCACTCGATGCGCTTTGCGCAATGGTGGCGAGGCGGCTGAGAAGAAAGGGCCTCGCGGGCTCAACACTCACAGTCAGGATTAAGAATACAGCTCTAAGCACACGCTCCGCCCAGTCGAGGCTGCCAGAACCGACGGATGACGAAAGCGCGATGTCGCCCGTCGCTCGGGAGCTGGTGAGACAGCTCTGGAGCGAGGGTGACCCCGTTCGCCTCCTAGGTGTGGGCATCTCAAACTTCGCAGAACAGGGCCCCCGACAGCTTGACCTGTTCGAGGACCCCGAAGTTGAACGCCGCAAGTCTGCGATGCGGAAGCTTCACGTGGCAACAGACGCTCTCAAAGAACGATTTGGCGACGATGCGGTGGCCTTTGGAAGAGAAATGAAACTCAAAGGAGCCACAACGAACACGCAGCCCCAGCACAAAGAGGATGACTAGTCCTCCAAGGCGAGGTCGAAGCGCGGCGCGTCTCCCCAAAGGTGCTCGATGCGGTAATAGTCCCTTGCCTCGGGAGAGAAGACGTGCACGATGACCGCGCCGTAGTCCATGAGAATCCAGCGGCCATCAGCCCTTCCCTCGATTGAAACGGGGCTAAGACCAAAGGCAGCGCGAACGCGCTCCTCGACCTCGTCAACCACGGAGTCCGCAAGACGGGCGTTTGCGCCGGTGCAGATGACGACGGCATCGCACGCGTCAGAGATACCGACAAGACCGATGGCGACGATGTCATCGGCCTTCTTCGCGTCGGCGGCAGAAACTGCGACAGTAACGAGGTCGCGTGAATTGAAGTCAGTCGACATGAATCTCCTTTAGTTGGCCGCGCGCGAAAGCACGAGGTCGTTATAGATGTTGAGAGTTCCAGGATAGAGGTAGCGCCTCGTGTCTATGACGTAGGAGACTCCGTCTGCGAAGCTCTCCCAGAAAAGATCAGGAAGGGATGTCGAACCCGCATGAGTTCGCTGCGAGACTATCGCCGGAGCGTTCTTGCGGAACGGCTCTATGCCGTCGGCAACGAAAATGACCATGTCAAGGGGGCTCATATGCGAGTCACCAAGCGTATGGCGCTCGATTGCCTGCAAAACCTCACTCGTGAGCTCGGGAAAAATGCCAGGAAGCTCTCGAGCGGCGACCATTCCGTGCAGAACCGGCTCAACGAGAGAACAGTCAACGCCCAGATCGATACCGAGGGCAGAAGCCCTACCCAAGAGCTCATCCTTCGGAAGTCCCTTAGACCAGTCGTGGAGAATGCCGGCCACTCTGGCCGGATACGGGTCGATGCCATAGGCGAGAGCGAGTCGCTCGGCAACAAGGCCCACCGAAAGAGAATGCGAGAAGCGCTTAGGCTTCCTTTCGAGTTGCTTCGCAAGCGCCGCCTCATAGCTGTCGATAGCGGCGACCTCGGCATCGCTGTACGCCGGAAGTTTCTTTGGAAGCCAGGAGACGTCTAGACCTTTCCATAGCTTGCAGTCGTTCTTTTTGCTCATGCGCCCTCCGTGCTCATACCGCCCATGAGACCCAGGGCATCGGGTGCCACATATGGTGTTCGCGCCGCATCATACAAGTGGCGCTTCTCGATATAGCCGACGACGGAATCACTCGTCAGGTAGCGAAGTGACTGGCCCGCCGCAACTCGAGCGCGTAGATCGCTCGAAGAAATCGCAAGCGCTGGAACCTCAAGATAGTGCACCAGGAAACGAATCCCGGATTCCGCGAGGCTCGCCCTCACGTGCTCAAGATCATAACCAGGGCGAGTAGCACCAACCAAATGCGCAAGGGACGCGATACGATCGGCATCGTGCCAGCTCAGAATGTCGCTGATAGCATCCGCGCCCGTGATGAAATAGATCTCCACGTTATTGGGATAGTGACTCCTCAATAGCTCGAGTGTGTCTACGGTGTAGGTAATGCCGGGCCTATCAACCTCAAGTCTGCTCACGAGAAAGCGAGGATTATCTGCGGTTGCCAGCAGCGTCATGGCGTGACGATCCTCCGCGCTCGAGACATGCCTGTCTTGCTTAAAAGCAGGACTTCCGGCCGGCACGAACACGACAAGGTCGAGGTTGAGGTCATGGGCCGCCTGCTCGGCGGCAACAAGGTGCCCATTGTGAATGGGATCGAACGTGCCGCCCATAACTCCAAGGCGATACGTGCGCGAGGGGTCCCTCCCCAGCGCAGGAAGATCCGAGACGAGCTTGGCGGCAACATCACCAGGAAGAGCTTCCTTGCCCGCAGACATTAGGCACGCACCTGGCCATCACCGCGAAGGAGGCACTTGGTAGTCGTGAGAGCAAACGCTCCCATGGGGCCACGAGCGTGCAATTTTTGAGTCGAAATGCCAATCTCAGCGCCCAGGCCAAACATGCCACCGTCAGTGAAGCGCGTGCTGGCATTTACATAGACCGCAGCAGCATCAACGCGCGCGAGGAATGCCTCCGCCGCAGTAACGTCACGAGCGACGATGCACTCAGAGTGCTGAGTACCAAATCGATTGATGTGCTCGATTGCTGCGTCGAGACCAGAGACGACGTGAACGGCAAGATCGAGCGAATCGTATTCACGCGCCCAATCATCCTCTGTGGCCGCAACGTACTCAGAGCTTTCATTGAGGCCACTCTCGGCGCATGCGGCCAGGGCGGTCTCGTCCCCATGAACCATGACGCCCCAAGTGCGACAAGCGCTCACGAGACGAGGCAGAAATTCGCCCGAAACGTCCTCGTCAACAAGCACCGTCTCAATCGCATTGCAGACACCCGGCCTCTGGGTCTTTGCGTTTTCGATAATGGAAATCGCCATGTCAAGATCGGCGGAAGTGTGGACATAGACGTGGCAATTGCCCTCGCCCGTCTGGATCACCGGGACGGTCGCCTGCTCAACGCAAGTGCGAATGAGCGAGTGACCGCCGCGCGGAATAAGGACGTCAATGAGCCCGTTGGCATGCATAAGCTCACGCGTCTCGGCTCGATCCGAAGAGTCGATGATGCACGCGCAGTCTCGAGGGAGTCCGGCAGATGCAATTCCATCACGGCAGGCCTGGGCAATAGCCTCGCAGGAATCATGAGCCGCGGTTCCGCCACGAAGGACCACGGCATTGCCAGAACGCAGTGCAAGACAGATGGCGTCGGCAGTAACGTTGGGCCTAGCCTCGTACACCATAGCGACGACGCCGAGGGGCACTCGAACCTGAGTGAGGCGAATGCCGGAGGCAAGCGTCCTGCCGCCGACGACCTCGCCGATAGGGTCAGCTTGGGAGGCAACCTCTCGCATGCCGGCAACGATGCCGTCGATGCGAGCATCATCAAGCATCAGGCGGTCAAGCAGAGGGCCTGGCATGCCGGCCTTGCCACCGCGTTCCATATCGCGGCCGTTGGCCTCAAGAATGACGGACCTAGACTCGCTCACGGCATTTGCCGCCGCAAGAATCGCCTTGCTGCGCAGTGAGGCGCTTGCCTGGGCAAGCACGACGGAAGCGCCATGTGCGGCGCGGGCCTTATCGATTGCCTCGGACATATCGTTCCCTCCAGTCGTACGCGCGCGAAATCGAAATTAGAAGACGAGGAGCTCGTCCCTGTGGATGACGGGGCAGTCGTCACGGTCGGGCCAAAAGCGCTTAATGACCTCAAGCCTGAGGCCGTGTATACGCCAAATGTCATCCGAGGAGTAACGCGTGATCCCACGAGCGATGAGCTGACCTTTAGAATCGAGCACGTTGACGGTATCTCCCGCATCAAAGGTTCCATCGACCCCGGTAACACCCACGGGAAGAAGCGAGGCGCCATCCCTCTCGAGCGCATACACGGCGCCATCGTCCACCGTGATCGAGCCGCGAGAAAGGCCCGCAAGGCCAATCCAGAGCTTACGTGCCTGCTCGTGGCCCATGCTGGCCGGACCCTCGAACCGAGTGTGGCGACCAGTCCCGGCGACGGCGGAAAGAAGCGCGCCCTCTTCCCTGCCCTTGCAGATAACCATGGGGATGCCGGCGGCTATCATCGCGCGGCCAGCTCGAACCTTGGTGGCCATGCCGCCGGTCCCGTAGCTTGAGCCAGCGCCGCCCGCCATCGCAACGATCTTCGAGCTGACACGCTCAACGCGATCGATGAGCTTGGCGTCAGGATGCGTGTCGGGGTTAGCGGTGTACAGGCCATCGATGTCCGACAGGATGACGTAAAGGTCCGCGTCGATAAGCGACGCAACGATGGCGCCGAGCATGTCGTTGTCGCCAAAGGAGAACTCGCGAACGCTGACGGTGTCATTCTCGTTCACGATGGGAATGACACCCAGGTCGAGGAGGCGCTCGAAGGTGTTCCTCGCATTGAGATACCCCGTCCTATCCACCACGTCACCGCGGGTGAGAAGGACCTGCGCACACTTGATTCCATCCTCGGCGAGGACCTCGGCATAGCGCTCGATGAGTTTCGTCTGGCCCGCCGCAGCACAGGCCTGGAGAGTTGGGATATCTCCAGGACGCTCGGTAAAGCCAAGGAGGGAGCGCCCGACGGCGGCGGCGCCGCTCGAGACGAGAACGACTTGGTTCCCCGCCCTGCGAAGCTCCCCCATCTGAGAGCAGAGGGAACGCACGAAGGCGAGATCAAGCTCGTTATCCGAGCCCATAAGGGTCGACGAGCCAACCTTAAATACGATCAGGGACAAGGACTACTCCTCCTCAGCCGCATCGGAAGAGGGCGCATCAACAAACGAAGCCTCATCGGAATCGTCCTCAACAGACGTAGCGCCATCGAACGATGCGTCAGCGTCAAGCTCGCCGAGGCCTTCGCAGCCAGCAGAAAGCTCGCCAAGGCCTTCGCAGCCAGCAGAAAGCTCGCCGACCGTCAGCACGTCATCGTCCCAGTCGCCGTCGAACACAAGCTGGGGTTCATCCTCGCGGAGCTCAGCATACGCATCAACGTCATCCTGCGAGTAATCAAGGTCATAGCCCAGGATTCGAACGGTATCGCCAGACTTAACGCCCGCCTTCGCAAGCATGTCATCAAGGCCCATGCGATCGAAGCGATGCTGGAGGTAGGCAATGGCCTCCTCGTTGTCCCAGTCGGTCTTGATGACCATGCGCTCGACGGCGGTGCCGCGAACTCGCCAGACGCCACCACCAAGGTTCTCCACCTTGATGGCATTCTCACGGCGAGTCCTCTTCTCGCTGAAGACCTCATCACGGACCGGACCCTGCTCGACCTCGCGGTCGGCACGAAGACCAGAAACGAGGTCAGCGACGGTGCTTTCAAGCGCATCGATGCCCGCGCCCGTCACAGCGGAGACGGCAAAGAAGGGGTGACCGTCCGCCGCGACGCGACCGCGAAGCGCAGCGAGGGCCTCACTCGTTCCGGGCATATCGCACTTGTTAGCGACGACGACCTGGGGCCGCTCGGCAAGCTCGGGTGCATAGGCTGCGAGCTCGCGATTAATGATCTCATAGTCCTCGACGGCGTCACGGCCCTCATAGCCGCCCGTAAGGTCGACGACATGCATAATCAATGCAGTGCGCTCGATGTGCCTGAGGAATTCGTGTCCGAGGCCCTTGCCCTCGCTGGCGCCCTCGATAAGGCCAGGAACGTCTGCGACGACAAAGGAACCGGCCTCGCCGGCCTTAACGACACCAAGGTTGGGGATAAGCGTCGTGAAGGGATAGTCCGCCACCTTGGGACGAGCCGCGCTCATACGAGCAATGAGGGAGGACTTGCCCACGCTAGGCATACCAACAAGCGCGGCGTCAGCCATGAGCTTCATCTCAAGCTCAATCCAGTGCTCAAAGGCGGGCTCGCCCTTCTCGGCGAATGCGGGAGCCCTGCGCACGGACGTCACAAAGTGGATGTTGCCCTTACCGCCAGTGCCACCAGGACCGACTACAGTGCGCTCGCCGGGGCGAGTGAGGTCCGCAATCTCATACAGGGGCTCCATGGTCTCAGGATCAAGCTCGCGCACAACGGTGCCACAGGGAACCTTGAGAATCAGGTCCTCACCATCCTTGCCGTGACGCCTGGCTCCCTGGCCATGGGTGCCGCGCTCCGCACGGAAATGGTGCTTGAAGCGATAGTCAATAAGAGAGGAAAGCTGAGGATCGCACTCGAGAATGACATCCCCGCCGCGACCGCCGTCTCCCCCATCAGGACCGCCCTTGGGAACGAACGCCTCACGACGGAATGACATGCAGCCGGCTCCGCCGTCGCCACCCTTTACGTTAATGCGTGAAATGTCGGTGAACTGGGACATGCGATCCCTTCCAAACTGGAATTGAAGCTTACGAAAAAGGACCCCCGGCGATAGAGGCCGAGGGTCCTTTGCTGCCCAAATTGGGTCGAGGAAGCCCTTAAGCCTCCTGAGCCGGACGCACGTGCACGCGGTGCTTGGCGCCCTTCACAAACTCGACGGTGCCGTCGGTGAGGGCGAACAGGGTGTCGTCCTTGCCGCGACCGACATTCTCGCCCGGCGTGATGTGCGTGCCGCGCTGACGAACGATAATCTGACCGGTCTTGATGGACTGGCCACCGAAGACCTTGGTGCCAAGGCGCTGAGCCGCAGAATCGCGACCGTTACGGGAGCTAGCCTGACCCTTCTTGTGTGCCATTGATGGTACCTGCCTATCTAGTCGAAACTAAGGGAACGCGCGTTACTCGGCAGCGTCCTCGGTCGTGGCGGCCTTCTTGGCCGTCGAGGTGATGCGGGGCATGCTGCAGACCTCAAGACGAGTGAGGTTCTGACGGTGGCCCTTCTTGACAGAGTGGCGCTTGCGCTTCTGGAACTTGAAGACGAGCTGCTTGGCGCCCTTGTGCTGGTCGACAACCTTGCAGGTAACCTTCTTCTTGGCAAGCTTGGCGGAGTCGACGAGGACCGTCTTACCGTCATTGAGCATCAGAACGTCGAGCTTGACCTCGTCGCCAGGCTGCGCATCAAGCTTCTCGACGTCGAAGACGTCGCCCTTGGCAACCTTATACTGCTTGCCACCAGTCGTGATGATTGCGTACATGTGAGAGCCCTTCATTGCTGTGGTGAGTGCAACAGTTGGAAATAATACGCTAGGAAATAGGTACCGTCAACGACAAAAATGCGGTTGTTGACGGGCTTTCCACGCTTTCTCCGCCTCATATCTAACGATAAGCGCCCGTCCGACGGCGGCGGTGCCTCCAAAGGCGACGGTGGGACGAACGAGAAAGCCTAGACCGGGAAGATTCTTACTCAAATAACGAGCTATGCCTCGACAAGCAAAGGCGCTCGCCACGACGAATGCAATGTCTGCAACCCGCCCGGAACTGACGCCGCAGCCGTGAGCGCCGGCGACGTCTAGCGCCATAAGAGACTGGTTGGCGGTAAGCAGCGGCATTTCTGCGCCGCCACTCAAGGGCAGAATCGAGATAGCCGCATTTTGGGCGCAGCGCCTCGAAACGCAAGCAAGCGAGACGGCATGACGGACAAACGGAAAGTTAGTCGCAAGGGCGATGTCCGCACGACATGCTTCCGCCATCCAGGTCGCCAACTTCTCAAGCATGGCTTCAGGCGACGTGGCAGCGATGAGAGCGGCGCCTGAAACCTCATGGGGCTCTGGTGCCTCGACGCTTGTCTCGACGACTATGGCGCACGGCACCGCCATCGAAGTGAACGCCCTTGAGACCTCCGCGGCAATCCCGGAAGTACCCGCGACGACAATGGCGAGGTCACAATCCGGGTTGACACGAACAGGAGCACCGGGGCGCACTACCTCGACGTGGACGAGGCCAGTCGCAGTCTGGGGCATAAGAGCGTCGCGCAGCGAGCAGACGAGCTCGGACGGAGCCCCCTCCTCCAGCTCAATAGACACACGAACGCAAGACCGACGAGAATTCTCGGCGGCGCGGACGCCATCAACAACCTGCCTTACGGCGCCAAATGGAATGTCTGAGACCTTTGCCAAAAGACGCCCTCCTTAGGCTGACTTCGTACGGTGCAGGTAGACGGACTGAACGATGCCCACCGACGCGACCTGAATAACCATAGACGTGGATCCGTAGCTAACGAATGGCAGCGGAATACCGGTGATTGGCATGATGCCGATACACATGCCAACGTTCTGAAGCAACTGATAGCTCCACATGGCAATGACGCCGGCAAGCACTAGCTTCGCAAACGGAGCGTCAACACGCATCGCAAGGGCAAGAGCCGAATAGATGAGCCAGGCATAGAGAGCGAGCAGGGCAACGGCGCCGACGAATCCGAACTCCTCAGAAAGGCGGGCGAAGATAAAGTCGGTGTGGTTCTCCGGAAGAAAGCCGCCAGCAGATTGAGTAGCCGCTCCAATGCCCTTGCCAAAGAGCCCGCCGGATCCAACGGCGATTTTTGCCTGCTGGAGGTTGTAGCCCGCGCTCGTGGACTCAAGACTGGAATCCGCAAACACGAGTAGGCGATTGAGCTGATACTGCTTGAGCGGAAAATGGAAATTTATCGAACAGAAAATAATCAATGCGCAGCCCGCGACGAACATCGCGAGCGTGACGAGGACCCATTCCCGCTTCGCTCCGGCACAGATGATGATCGCAGCACCCGTCACGACGATGATGAGACCCGTGCCAAGGTCAGGCTGCGCCATAATCGCGGCAAAGGGAACAAGCAGCGTGCCGCAAAGCTTCACGTAATCTCGAAGCTCCTTGATGCGCCCGTTATACTGCGCGGCAAGAGATGCCATGAGGAAGATGGTGACGAGCTTGCCAATCTCTGACGGCTGGAAGCGCAAGGGACCCAACTTAACCCATCCGGTCATGCCGTTAGCAGCGCTCGCTAGTCCGGGGATACGCGGGGACAGCATGAGGACGACGTCAATCACAAGAAGCCACGTACTCATATTTGCTAAGGCTCGATAGTCATAGCGCCACACGAATGCAGCCGCGACAAGACCAAGTGCGGCTCCAACAGCCTGTCTCGGCAGAGAGGCGTAGGCATTGGATAGGGACGCGCTCCAAACGACCACGAGCCCATAGGCAATGAGCAGAAGCGCAGGAATTAGGTTAGCCCAATAGATCTCGGAGAGCATGCCGCCCTTGCCTGGCATGCGCGCGTGCGCAGCCCCCGGCTTCTTGCCGGCGTCACCTCCAAATAGAGATGAGACGATAGAACCAAAACCAACGCCACCAGCAGAATTCTGAGCCATCTTCCCCTCCTCTACCTAGTTCCGTCGCTGACTTCGGTCGTATTAGTATCAGGCTCTCCAAAGAGCTGGCCGAGTATGTCTCGGCAGACGTACATCGCGGAGACCGAACCGTAGCCGCCGTTGTCGATGACGGCGGAGACAGCGTACTTTGGGTTATCCGCAGGGGCGTAACAGCAGAACCAGCCCGTAGGCTCCTCGTTGCCATGCTCACCCGTGCCAGTCTTGCCCGCAACGCGGGTGGTCATATTGGTGAAGTGGGCCGTCATCGACTCACTCTCCTCGTAAATGACGCCCTCGAGTCCCGAGTGCACGAGGTCGAAGCTCGCCTGCGGCTCGCTGGGCTCGAGGTGGACCTTGGGCGTGTAGTCGCGCGCTGAAGAGGTGTCGCCGCGGCCGAGCACGCTCTTGAGAACATGCGGGGTCCAGATGGTGCCGCCGTTGGCGATGCCCATGTAGGCACAGCACATCTGGAGGGGCGTGACGAGGATGTCACCCTGGCCGATGGCGATGTTCGTGTAGTCGCCGCCGTTCCACTTTCGATCCGCGTCGGACCAGCTCGTGAAGTAGTTCCACTTCCACTCCGCATCGGGAACGCGCCCGGAAGCCTCACTGGGAAGGTCGATTCCCGTCTGCGAGCCGAGGCCCCACTTGCGGAAGGTCTCCTGCATTCCGTCCTGCTTGTCCTCATCGAGGTTGTAGAAGGCCTTCGCGATCTCGTAGAAGACGACGTCACAGGAGTAGGTGATGCCGTTCCTCAGGTCGATCGCCCCATGGCCGTTATGGTCCCAGCACCACTTGCCGCTAGCCTCACCGAAGCCCGTCCACCAGCCGTTGCAGACGTAGCTCGAGCCGGCGTCTGCGACACCATAGTCAAGCGCGGCGAACGTCGTGAGCGGCTTGATGGTGGAGGCGGCAACGAACTGACCGGCGACCGCGCGGTTCATGAGAGGGTTCGCCGCTTCGTCGGCAGAGAGCGCGTCCCAGTCGTCCTGGGAGATGCCGCCCACGAACAGCTCGGGCTTGAAAGTGGGGGCGCTGGCCATGGCGATAACCTCGCCGTTGGTAACGTCGACCACGCAGGCGGCTCCGGACTTGCAGCTCTCGATACCCCCATCGCGTTGCTTCTTGATAATCCTGGCGAGCGATTCCTCGGCGATGCGCTGCACGTCGACGTCGATGGTCAGCATAATGTCACTACCCGCCTCCGCCGGGACGGAGGTAGAGTAGTCGGTCACATTGCCGTGAACATCGACGTAGACTGTCTGCTCGCCACGGACTCCCTGGAGCACCTCCTCGTACTGATACTCGATGCCAGCCTGGCCGGTGGTGTCACCGGACTCGTACGTGATACCAGCATTCGAGGTCTTGGAGGCGTTGATCTGATCCTCCGTCACGGTGCCCGTATACCCAAGTAGGTGGCAACAAACCTCGCCCTGCGGATAAGAGCGCTGAGTGCGCTGCTCAACAGTCACGTTGGGGAAAACGTCCGCATGCTCCTGAATGTAAGCAACGGTAGTACGAGGAACGTCGATGCATATGGTGCGCGCGCTCTGAGCGCTCTGCGAGGAGTCCGTAGCCCTTCGTTTGGCTGCCATCGAGGGCATACCGAGGACAGCTGCGAGCAGGTTGAGCTCGATGTCATCGTCCGCGACCTCAGCGTGGGCGCAGACAGTGAGGCTAGGACGATTGGTGACGAGCTCGACGCCATTGCGGTCTAGGATGCGCCCGCGGGGCGCGAACGAGGTGACCGTGCGCGTGCGGTTCGACTCCGCCTGACGCGAGTAGTCGTCGGACCCGACAATCTGCATGGACCATAGACGCGCGAGCAGAGCGCCAATAACGCCCCCAGAGAAGATGCCCAGGCCAATGAGACGGCGCTTGAACATCTTATCGGGGCTGGCGTCATTACCGCCGGCCGCACGCGGCGCCTGGCCACCGATGTCAAACTTAAGGGAGGAGGAACCGGAGTGCAGGAGCAAGACGAGCACGACCGCTACGGCAGCGGCAATGATAACTATGAAAATGAGAGCAAGAGTAGCCGAGGTCATCGTCTACAGACCCTTCGTGGAAAATCGCGCGCCGCGACGAGAGCCCTTGCCCTTACCGAAGCCAGAGGCGGGAGCACTCGAGCGAGACAGGATGACCGCGACGATAAAGAAGGCGAGTACGTCGAGAACGGACCCAGGCAGCGCGCGAAAGAAAAGTGCGTCGACGAGAGAGCTCGACTGACCAAAAATGAGAATGACGATGCCATAAACGACATTCACGAGCAGCGTCGCGGGAATGAACAACGTGATTGACGCGACCAGGTCATCGGCAACGCGGCTACGGCCCATCGCCGCAAGACCAAACCCCACGATGGTAAGAATGAGGGCCATGAGCCCAATGGGACCCGATCCTGCGAGGTCATAGAAGGCGCCAGAAGCAAAGCCGACCACGGGGGCAATCTTGACGCTGCCCCCAAGGCACACGCAAGCAACGAGAACGAGGGCGAGATTGGCGCGGCCTCCAAGCAGGGCAACGTTGGGGACGAAACCAATCTGGAGAATAGCGAGGACGATGGCAAGGATGATGGCCAGACGCTTGTTCTTACCAGTATCGTTGACGATCATGCTTACCCCCTATTCCCCACTCGAATCGCCGTCAGTGCTAGAACCGTCATCGCTATTTGCGGAGCCATCTGTTGTAGCAGACGCCGTGGCGGCAGAAGTAGAGGCAACCGCCTTATCCTGGTCGTTAGCCGACGCCGTATCCTCCGAACTCGCCTGCTGGTCATCGTTAATCGAGGTAATGACAAGGACCTCTTCTAGGCTTGAAACAGTACACAGGGGGTCGACAGTAATATCGTAATAGAGAGCGCCGGAAGACTTGGTTACGTTTGTCACCGTACCGACGGGCAGACCACGAGGATAAACGCCGCCGAGGCCACTCGTGATGATCGTGTCTCCAGTGGCTACCTGCTGATCGGAGCGAACAAGCGTCAGACGAAGGGTCCCATCCGCTGACCCGACAAGCTGACCTTGCGCGCGGCTCGACTGAACCATGCAGGAAACCCCAGAGGATTCATCGGTGATAAGGCGGACAACTGCCGTCGAAGGGCCGCATTCGCTGACCTGGCCAATCACACCCGTAGAGCTTGTAACGGGCATGCCGACGGCGATGCCAGAGGTTGACCCCTTGTCTATGGTGATGGTCGAAGTCCACGAGTCGCTCGACTGGGCAATGACGCGAGCCGCGGTGGATGTCAGGCTGTACTCGTTCCTAAGCTGGAGAAGCTCCGTCAGGGTGTTCGCCTGCTGCTCATACTCAGACAGCTTGGCCACCTGGGCCTTGAGCCGCTCATTCTCGTCCCGTAGCTCCGAAAGGGTCTCGGAGTCTGCAGTAAGATTGCCAACGACGTTGCCGATACCAGAGACGGGAGAGGCTGCGAAAGAGCCCACGACGCGCACGGGCGAAGCCACGGCCTGGAAAACGCCACGAATCCCATGAAGCACACCGCTATCACCCTCGCGCGCCCCGACGACAAACATGAGGAGCGACACGACGGTAAGGACAACAAGCGAGCGCGGGACCCCCGAGGAGGACCCGCGCCCAAGAGATGAGCTGGGGGCAGAAAAGCGCTGAGCCATCGGCAATTCCCTACTTACCAGAACTCTGCACGAAGCCGCCGGACAGAGCATTGGCCTCAAGGACCTTCGCGCAACCAAGAACGACATTCTCGAGGGCAGTGGGGCTCACGTTAACGGGAACACCAGTCTCCTCGCGAAGGCGCTGATCAAGACCGCGGAGCATGCCACCGCCACCGGTAAGCATAATTCCGTAGTACATAAGATCGCTCGCGAGATCAGGCGGAGTAACGTCAAGGGCATCCTTGACAGCCTTCGTGACCTGGTCAAGAGGGGCATCAAGCGCCCGACGAATCTCCTCGGACTCAATACGAACGGTCTTAGGCAGACCGCTCATGACGTCGCGACCGTTGACCTCAACATCGAGCTCTTCCTTGAGAGGCGCCGCAGAACCGACCTTAATCTTAATATCTTCAGCCGTGCGTTCACCAATGGAAAGGTTGTAGGCATCGCGAACATGCTCGAGAATGACGTGGTCGAACTCGTCGCCTGCGGTGCGAATCGACTGCGAGACGACAATGCCGCCCATAGCGATGACGGCAACCTCCGTCGTTCCACCACCGATATCAACGACCATGGTGCCCGTCGGGTCCTCGATGGGCAGGTTGGATCCAATGGCAGCGGCCATCGGCTCCTCGATGAGGAATGCCTGACGAGCACCCGCTTGAATGGTGGCCTCAAAAACGGCGCGCTTCTCGACGGAAGTAACGCCGGAGGGGACACAGACGACAACGCGAGGACGAGGGCTCCAGGGGTAACGACGCGTTGATGCCTTCTCGATGAAGTATCGAAGCATTACCTCGGTGACATCGAAGTCGGAAATAACGCCGTCCTTGAGGGGACGAATGGCCGTGATGGAGCCGGGCGTCCTGCCGACCATACGCTTTGCGTCAGCACCGACGGCAAGAACGCGCTCCTCGCTCTGGTCAATGGCGACCACGGAAGGCTCATTGATGACAATGCCCTCTCCACGCACGGAGACAAGCGTGTTTGCCGTGCCGAGGTCAATGGCAAGATCGCCACCGTACTCGCCAAATATGGAGTCAAAAAACGACATGGCACCAATTCCTAACTTGGCGGCAACTTTGCCGCTCGGACTATTGCTACA
Organism: Collinsella sp. 1033st1_E11_1033SCRN_220408; assembly: GCF_039062465.1. NCBI lineage: Bacteria > Bacillati > Actinomycetota > Coriobacteriia > Coriobacteriales > Coriobacteriaceae > Collinsella > Collinsella sp. 1033st1_E11_1033SCRN_220408. Next base: position 347,668 of record NZ_JBCLNF010000001.1, on the reverse strand, counting down.
AGAATACCCAGAAGCTTACTGGGCAGACACCTCAGTGGTCTCCGCGCTGGATTCCGTCGAGGCCTCCGAAGACGCAGTGGCACCAGTGGAGGCGCTTGAGTCGTCAGGAGCCACCTCTCCGTCACTAACGGTGGTCGCAAGCGAGCCACTCGCAGCATCAGAGCTGAATCCCTGGGAAGCAAAGGTGAGCTTAACGCCCGTTACCTTCCAACCCAAGCCATCACGCGCGAGAGAGACGGAATAAGACTGGTTACCGCTCGAGGCGAGGCTGGCGTTAACGAGGACCGTGCTCTGAGCCATAGAACGATCGACACCGGAAACGCTGCAAGTAGCACCGCGAGGCATGATGGATTCGATGTCCTTACGAGCGTCATCGGTGATAGAGCTCGAAAGGTAAGGAGCGATATCGCTGCCAGAGGCGCCGGCGCTAAACATGTCAGAAACTACAGCCTCCTGGGTAGGCCAGCCATAGCCCTTGTAGTAGGCAAAGCCACCGACGCCGCCAAGGATGGCGAGAAGAAGGAGGATGAACAGGACCACCTTAAGACCGCGGTGATTGTGCTTGCGACGCATCTTGCGATCGTCGCGATCGGCCTTCATAAGGTCCTCCTCCGTGACGGAGAAGAAACCCGTATCCTCAGGACTCGGAATGAACTCGCCGGAGCGGCCCATCGGATCCAGTGGATCATAAGCCGCACCCTGAGAGTAGCCCTGGTTAACGACAGCCTGGGATCCAGACTGGTCCGCGCCGACTAGGCCCTGGTTGCCATAACCGGCATTGGCGAGCATCTGATCGGTCTCGGAAGGGCCAGAACCCGCCGCGGCAGAGAGAGCCCTTTGAGCAGCAGAGAAGGCAACCTGCTGCTCAGGCGTAAGGGTGTAGTTGGGATCCGCAGCCGCATGGTTGAACGCATCCGCGGCCTCTGAGATCTTGTTGCAAGCCATGTAGGCCTGGCCGAGCTCCGCGTTGATGGCGCCCGTGCTAGCACTCGTAGAAAAATCGAGGGCCGTACGATATGCATCAATGGCATCGTTGGGTCGTGTGAGCTGCATAAAGCAGGCGCCAAGCTTCACGAGAGACTGGGCCGGATCGGGATTCTGCTCGTCAATCGCGGCAGAACGCCAGGCGCTCGCAGCCTCAACGACGAGGCCGCGCTTCTCGAACAGCTTTCCAAGGGCAAGATACGCCTTGTACGGCGTGGGATAGCTGGGGTCAGACACCGCAGCCTGGAAGCACGCCAGGGCCGCGTCATCCTGACCAGCGGCGACAAGCGCACGACCACGGTTGCAGTTAAGAGCGCCGACATGGCCGTATGCGGCGTCAGAGAGTGCCTCCGCATACGCAGCTGCGGCCTCAGCATAACGGCCGAGCTTCATAAGGGCATTGCCACGAAGGTGGTCGGCCTCGCCAAAGGCCTCACCGGAGGATTTGGCGTTCGCGAGAGCGCCGGCAGCTCCAGCCCAATCGCCACGCTGGTAAGAGTCCTTGGCAATCCTGAAAGCTTCGGTATTCATAGGTCATCCGTCCCTTGGAGTTCTAGGCCTCGTGACTAATGCGAATGGACTCAATGTCGTCACCCGCGCGCAGCGAGCCAATGACATCGAGGCCCTCGATGGTCTGGCCGAAAACCGTGTAGTCATTATCGAGCATGTGCTGGGCGCCAAGGCAGAAATAGAACTGCGAGCCAGCAGAATCCGGGTTAGACGAGCGCGCCATCGCAAGCGCACCGTCGTCATGGCTGTTGCGGGGATTCGTATCATACTCATGGACGATGCGATAGCCAGGACCGCCAGTACCCGGCTGGCCATCAGGACCACGCATTCCGCGAGCAACCTCGTCAGAAGTCATGTCACGGGTGTTAGGGCAGCCGCCCTGAATGACGAACCCAGGCACGTAGCGATGGAACTTGAGTCCGTCATAATAGCCGCTCATGGCGAGCTCGCAGAAGTTGGCTACGTGAATGGGAGCACCCTCGGCGTCAAGGCGCACGCGAATCGTGCCCTTCGAGGTAACAACAGTGGCAACCTCATCGCCGGCACAGACATACTCAGGAGTGTAGAGGGGATCGGGCATACCGAACATGTGGCCTCCATGCATGTGGACGCGCGCCTTATGGCGCGAATTCAAACAAAACTATCTAGATGATTCTAGCAGCACGAGAGACTGTTCACACATTCGGCACGCCACATTGAGACGCAAAGCGCCCGAAGAAGCATATAAGCCTCCTCGGACGCTCCTAGCGGACACTATTTTGAAGGACCCAAAAGGCCGCTTTTATCTCTGCACCGGCTTCCACGCGTCATAGTTCTTCTTGAAGAGATTGACGTATGCCTCAGAGCCATCTGATTCCCTGTTCCCGACCATGGGAGCAAGAATCTTGTTCTTATCCGCAGACGGATCAGAGGAAGCTGCAGAGACCTCCCATGCGTCATATATAGCCTCAACGCGGTTCCTGAGCCAGCTTGCCAACGTAGAGACATTGGTCTTCTGGTCCGCATAGGTACCCGTCGTCACCACATCAATGTTAGAAATCGTCGTCACAACGTTGCTGGCGTCAAGCGAAAGCTGCTTTGCCTCCTCAAGAGCAGCGGAGCGATCCTCAGAAGACCCCGAGATACCCGTAGTATCGAGTCTCGATTCGAGGTCATCCGCCCTGCCCGAAATATCCTTAAGGCTCTCATAAGCTGAGAGGAGCGAGTTGTATGTCAGGTCGTCGGCGCTTTCGGCCGACGTCGCACCAGAAACCTTATCCTGGCCCTGCAAGGCGGATATCGTACCGGGGAAACCAGCCTGCGAAGTGTCCGCCGGCGTCGTAGCACGAGTGTCATTCAGGTTGGGATTCCACGGATGCGTAATGACAAGCGTAAGACCACCGACGAGGAGCAGGCTCGCAATGGCGGCGAGAGCGAACACCTTCGTGTGAGGCAGCCTCTCGCGGCCATAGGCAGATTCTGCAGAGGGATCAGGCTCCGAAGGAATGGCGCTTTCAATACGCGGCAGCGAGGACGTGCGCTCGCGCTCGAGCGCACGATCCTCGGCATGCCTATGCTCCATCTGTTCTGCGACCGAGCTAACGCGAGACGTCTCGACCGGCATGCCGCACTTAGGACACGTGGTGGCTCCCGCGGGCACGAGCGCGCCGCAGGAGGAGCACCAGGTACCCGTAAGTTTAGGCATCACGCGAGTCATGGCAAGGTCCGCGTGACAAGCTGGGCAGACAGAGAGCCCGTCAGGTATAACGGACCCGCAAGAAGGACAAATCACGAAAGCTCCTCAAGAACATAGGGAAGAATGCCGCCGGATGCGAGGAATCTACCCTCAAGGGCGGTATCCACGCGCACGACACAAGAGAACTCGACAACCGTACCGTCTTGCTTCGTGGCTCGAACGTTGGTGGTGCGGCTCGCGGGAAGACCCGACGAGAGGTCGACGGCGTCAATCTCGTACACCTCGGTGCCATCAAGCCCAAGCGAGGAAGCGCCCTCCCCCTCTACAAACTCGAGAGGCAGCATGCCCATCTGGACAAGATTCGAGCGATGGATGCGCTCGAAGCTCTCGGCTATCACCGCGCGCACGCCGAGAAGCATCGGGCCCTTTGCCGCCCAGTCGCGGCTCGAACCAGAGCCATACATACGACCAGCGACGATGACGAGGGGCACGCCAGCACGGTTGTAATCCTCGGCGGCGTCAAATACCCTCACGACCTCGCCGGAAAGCTGGTCAAGCGTAAAGGGACCAGGACAGCCGGCAAGCTTGTTCTCGAGCTTCACGTTGGCGAAGGTTCCTCGCGCCATGCACTCATGATTGCCTCGACGGGCACCATAGGTGTTGAAATCTGCCTGCTCAACGCCTCGCTCGTTAAGATAGCGCGCGCAAGGAGAATCAGCGGCGATCGCACCTGCCGGAGAGATGTGATCCGTGGTGACGAAATCGCCAAAGAGGGCAAGGGCACGCGCTCCACAAATGCCGAACTCCTGCTGGGACTGAGCCATCTCGAAATAGGGCGGGCGGCGTACATAAGTCGACGTCTCGTCCCAACTGAACGTGTCAGTCGCCGACGCCTCGATAGAGCGCCACGTGGCATCTCCCTCCATAAGGCCCTTCATACCGAGGGAATAGACCTCTGGAGTAAGGACCTCAGCAAGAACGGCGTCGATCTCCTCGGTAGACGGCAGGATGTCAGAAAGCATGACGGGAGCGCCGGATGCGTCCGTACCGAGCGGCGTAACCGTAAGATCGACGTCCATCGTGCCGGCAATCGCATAGGCCACGACAACAGCGGGCTGCGCGAGGAAGTTCTGTGCCACATCAGGAGAAATGCGACCGTCAAAGTTGCGGTTGCCAGAGAGGACGCTCGTAAGCTCGCAGTCAGCTGCGATCGGCTTGAGGGCGGGAAGAATATCTCCGGAGTTGCCGATGCAGCTCATGCAGCCAAACCCACAGGTATAGAAGCCAAGCGCCTGAAGATCGCCGAGGAGTCCCGCGCGCTTGAGAATATCCGCCGCGGCATGGCTGCCGGGCGCGAGGATACGCTTGACCCAGGGCTTGGCCTTAAGACCCGCCTTGTGGGCGGCACGGGCGGTGAGGCCGGCGGCGACCATCATCGCCGGGTCTGTCGCCGTCGTGCAGCTGGTGATGGCGGCGATGGCGAGCGTGCCGTGTCCAAGGTCATGCTCCGCGCCGTCGGCACAAGTAACGCGCCAGGTTGCGGCGGCATCACCATGGCCGTGCTTGGCGGCATTCTCCTCAAAGCGAGCCTTGAGACCCAGGGGTGTCACGCGGTTGTGGGGCCTCGAAGGGCCAGCGAGCGAGAGCTCGACCTCGGAGAGGTTGAGCTCGACCACGCGCGCATAGGTACGGCCGCTAACGCCGCCGAAGACGCCCTGCGCTCGGGCGTAGGCCTCGACAAAGGAAATCTCCGCGTCATCGCGGCCGGTAAGGCGCAGATAGTCAAGGACGTTGTTGTCGATCGGGAACAAAGTAGAGGTAGCGCCGTATTCAGGCGTCATGTTGGATACGCAAGCGCGCTGAGTAACGGAAAGCGTGGAAACACCCTCACCGAAAGCCTCGACGAGACAACCCACGACGCCCTCGGCGCGAAGCCTCTGAGCAACCGTAAGGGCAAGATCCATAGCCGAGATGCCGTCACGCAGGCGACCCGTCAGATGAAGACCGACGACCTCGGGGACACGCATGGTGATAGGCTGGCCGAGGGCCGCCGCCTCAGCCTCGATGCCGCCGACTCCCCAGCCAAGGACGCCGATGCCATTGGCGGTGGGGGTGTGCGAGTCTGTGCCAACGACGGTGTCGAAGCACGCAAGCTCGCCCTTGCCCTCCCAAAGGGCATCAGTGGAGACGACCTGGCAGAAACGCTCGATGTTGAGCTGGTGGCAGATGCCGCCGCCGGGCGGAACGATCTCGACGTTGTCAAACGAGCGACCAGCCCACTTGAGGAACGAGAAGCGCTCGCGGTTGCGCTTCGCCTCGATAGCGAGATTCTCAGCGGCGGCAGTCGGACAACCAGAGACATCGGCGGCAACAGAATGATCGATGATAAGCGTGCAAGGAATGCGAGGGTTCACGCGAGAGGGGTCTCCCCCACGCGCCGCCATGGCGTCACGCATGGCGGCAAAGTCGACAAACACCGGAACACCGGTGAAGTCCTGGAAAAGGACGCGGGCGGGCATGAACATGACCTCGTCACCAGCCGAGCCGGAGCGGGCAGCCGCAAGAACTCGCTCGGCCGAAGCGATGGCCGCTTCGTCAGTCTCGGCTCGCCTAACGACGTTCTCGAGAAGCGTGAGAAGACAAGCGGGAAGCTCAGACGCTCCGGGGATGCCAGAAACGTCGATATAGCCCCTGCTAATGCCAGATACATCGAGGGTCTTAGGATTCCTCGCCGCCACAACGGCACTGGCAAAGGTCTCATTTGTCATTAGCATCACGTCCCTTGTCACTATTCTCGATTGCACTCATGAAACGCGCGTAGCCTTCGTCCTCCGCGGCAAGTGCAACACCGCGGGTGAAGAGGTAGTTGAAGAGGAGAAGCGAAAGCACTCCGATGGCTGCGATCGCAACGAGCATTCCAGACGTCGGGGAGACGATGCAAAAGAACGGGCCCGCAATAGTGCAGCCAAATATAACGATGGCAACGACAGCGACGAGCAAGGCGGCCCTAAGCGAGTTGAGCGGCAGAGAGATTCGAACGACGAGGCTGAAGCCAACCAGGCAAGTCAGGACCACGCACACGGTGGAGATCTGATCGCGCGTTAGGCCGAAATGCTCCAAGAACCCGGAGGCTATGCCCACAGCGAGAATGATCGCGACGGAAGCGGGCACGGAACGAGCAAGCACGTTGCCAAGGAAGTTACCCCTCACGCGCTCGCGATTGGGCTCCAGAGCCAGGACGAAGGACGGAATGCCGATGATGGCGGTCGAGATAAGCGACATCTGAACCGGTTGGAACGGATAAGGAGGAATGAAGGCGCATAGAACGGCCAGAACGGCAGAGAAGACGGTCTTGACGAGGAAGAGCGAGGCAGACCTCTCGAGATTGTTGATCGAACGACGACCTTCTGCGACGACGTCAGGCATATGGGCGAAGTCGTCGTCAACAAGGACGACCTCGGCGACATTGCGCGCCGCGTCGGACCCAGATGCCATGGCGACAGAGCAGTCAGCCTCGCGAAGCGCCAGGACATCATTCACGCCGTCGCCCGTCATTGCCACGGTATGGCCCGCCCTGCGAAGCGCAAGGACGAGCTCACGCTTCTGCTGGGGGGTCACGCGACCAAACACGCGGTACTTTAGCGCCGCGCGCTTGACGTCCTCGGGAGTTACGAGCGTCGAGGCGTCAACCCACTTGTCTGCATCGGGCACGCCAGCTTCGGCGGCAATGCTTGAAACCGTGCGAGGGTCGTCGCCCGAAATGACATTGAGCTGTACTCCCTGCTCCGTGAAGTACTTAATCGTTGCAGGAGCATTCGCTCGAATATGGTCGGAAATGGAGATGATTCCGAGAGGCCTAGGGACACCAAGAATTGCGTCCTCGCCGTCGAAACCATCGCACTCCGCGAGAACGAGCACGCGCTCCCTCTCGCCCGTAGAAGCGAGCGCGGAGGAAATCTCCCGGGGCATGCCACCCACGAACACGAACTGCGCCGCGCCCATGACCAGCGCTCGGCCATCAGCGGTAACGCACCCGGAATACTTGCGCGCACTCGAAAAGCCCACGACACGTTGGAAATCCGGAGTGTCGACGCCTATCTCATCAGCGTGGCGAAGGATGGCGGTAGCCGTCTCATTGGCGTCATGACTGCTGGCACGGCTAACACTCGCGGCCGCAAACTCGACGTCGGCGGAGCTGTGACCCGACACGCCAATGGCGCGCTCGAAGTCCATGGATCCAGACGTAATGGTTCCGGTCTTATCAAGGCAGAGAACATCGACGCGTGCGAGCATTTCGATGCAATAGAACTGCTGGACAAGGACGCTCTTCCTCGCAAGCCTAGCAGTAGAGATGACGAGAACCGTGGAAGTGAGAAGAACGAGACCTTGCGGAATCATGCCAACAAGCGCAGACACCGTAGTAAGGATCGCGTCATTGAGGCCATATCCGTCCTTAAGCGTGCGAATAAACAAGGCAAGGCCGATGGGAGCGAGGAGCCACGTAGACGTCCGGATGATCATCTGGAGCGTCGCCATGATCTCGCTCTTGGTGTTCTTGATGTACTTGGCCTCGGCGTTTATGCGAGCGGCATAGGAATCCGCACCAACATCCGTCACGCGCGCAACAACGCAACCTGAGTCAAGAAAGCTACCGCTCATGAGCCTGTCGCCAGTCGACTTGGCAACAGGCTTGCTCTCGCCTGTCAGCAGGCTCTCGTTAAGGCCAGCCCCTCCCCAAACAACCTCCGCGTCAGCAGAGACCTGGTCACCGCGTCGCAAAACGAGCAGATCGTCGAGAACGACCTCGGCATGCCCGACTTCGACATCCCCACCATCGCGACGAACCGTGACGGGACGCTCCGCCAGAATCGAGAGCTTGTCGATGGTCCGCTTGGAGCGGATCTCCTGGACAACGCCGATAGCGAGGTTAGAGAGCACGACGCAGAGAAACGTAAGGTTGCGCCAGGCGCCCGTGTATGCCACCAGACAGGCAAGGATGATGTTGATACCGTTGAACAGCGTGAACGCATGAGTTGCAATGATCTGAGGGATGGTCTTAGTTTGCGGACCAGCGTCAGCGTTGACGCGACCGTCGGCGACACGGTCCTCGACCTCGGCCGAAGAAAGACCCCTGAACTCAGGTGCGACGATATCGAAATCTTTCGTACCCAGTGTAATCATGCCTCCGCTCAACAATCCGTAAGTTCTTATTATACGGACTAGCGGGTCACATAAATCGAAAGCTAAAAACACTTACATACTTGAAACGTTGAAGAATCAGGCAGCCATCCCCGCCGAATTGCGCTACATGCCCTATACTCTCTTTCGCGCACGTGCATAGCGTCGCATGCTCTCTTAGCTCAGCTGGATAGAGCGTTCGCCTCCGGAGCGAAAGGTCGCGGGTTCGAATCCCACAGAGAGCACCATTTGTTTAGCCAGGGCCCCTGTAACGGGGCCTTTCTTGTAGGTGGCCCCAGCTATGGGGCTTTTTTACTTATGCGAGACTCCCAACTCACGGCCCATCTCGCATCTGGAGTCATTACATCTCTGTTTCGCGCGAAGTTCCAATCTGACGCTGTAGTAACATCAGTCAACTAACTAAAACTCGGGTTGACCCCAGACTGCGCCAAAGGAGAATCGCATGATCGCCGTCGTCAAGGACACCGCCACGCCAGAGCAGCTTGACCACTTTGTCTCCTGGATTCACGGCAAGGGCCTCGACGCCCACGTGTCCAAGGGCTATAACGCGACGATCGTCGGCCTCGTAGGCGACACCACCCAGATTGACCCGTACCTTATTGAGGGCATGGATATCATCGAGCGCGTTCAGCGCGTCTCCGAGCCCTTCAAGAAGGCCAACCGCAAGTTCCACCCGCTCGACACCGTCGTCGATTGCGGCCATGGGGTAAAGATCGGCGGCGGCACCTTCCATGTCATCGCCGGTCCCTGCTCTGTCGAGGGCGAGAATCTCATCAGCATCGCCCGCCAAGTCAAGGCTGCCGGCGCCACGCTTCTTCGCGGCGGCGCCTATAAGCCCCGCACCTCCCCTTACGCCTACCAGGGCATGGGCGAAAAGGGCCTGGACCTTCTCTGTGAGGCTCGAGACGAGCTCGACATGCCCATCGTGACCGAGATCATGGACCCTCGAGACGTCGACACCTTCGTGTCTCACGGCATCGAAGTCTGGCAAATCGGCGCCCGTAACGCCCAGAACTTCCCCCTGCTCAAGGAGGTTGGCAAGACCAAGGCCGCCATCCTGCTCAAGCGCGGCATCTCAGGCACCATCGACGAGCTCCTCATGGCCGCCGAATACATCATGAGTGAGGGCAACCCCAACGTCATCGTCTGCGAGCGAGGCATTCGCACGTTTGAGACCCACACGAGGAACACCTTCGACCTCTCCGCTATCCCCGTCCTCCACGACCTCTCGCACCTGCCGGTCTGCGCCGATCCGAGCCACGCGACGGGCCACACGCGCTATGTCACGCCGATGGCGCTCGCAGCTACCGCAGCAGGCGCGGATTGCCTAGAGATCGAGGTCCACGACGACCCGAAGCACGCCTGGTCCGACGGTGCGCAGGCACTCACGCCCGCGCAGTTCAAGGACGCCATGACGCGCATCGCCACCGTCCGCGAGGCAGTCACGATGGAGGTCGAGTAAATGATGGCGAAAGGCAACGCTTATCCCGAGGCTGAGTCTCCCTCGGTCGTACCCGGCCGCACGGGCATCGTTGGCCTGGGCCTCATCGGCGGCTCATTCGCACGCGCCCTGGCCAAGGGCGGCCGCGAGGTCTATGCCTATGACCCAAACGAGGAGATCACGAGCTTCGCCGCCATCGAAGCCACCTCTGGCGTGCTCACCGACGAGCTCATTGGCACCTGCGAGCTCATCGTTCTTGCCTGCTATCCAGAGGCGTGCGTTGCCTGGCTTAGGGAGCACGCTAGCCTTGTGAATCCAGATGCCATCGTCATCGACACGGGCGGCGTGAAGCGCTCCATCTGCGAGCCTTGCTTCGAGATTGCCCGCGAGTCTGGCATCACCTTCATAGGTTGTCATCCCATGGCTGGAACCCAGTTCTCAGGCTACGCGCACTCCCGAGCGAATATGTTCGAGGGGGCGCCGATGGTCGTCTGCCCAGCGCCCGAGGTGAGGGGTGTCGAATGCCTCGCTCTCGTAGACCGGCTCGAAGGCCTTCTCGCGCCGTGCGGATTCGATAAGTTCACGGTTACCACACCCGAGCGTCACGACCGAGTCATCGCCTACACCTCGCAACTCGCGCACGTGGTTTCCAACGCCTATGTCAAGAGCCCCACGCTAGGGCTCCGCGACGGCTTCTCTGCCGGTTCCTACAAGGACCTCACCCGTGTGGCGAGGCTCAACCCAACGATGTGGTGCGAGCTGTTCCTCGATGACGCCGACAACCTCGCCAACGAGATCGGAACCATCATCACTGAGCTCTCCAAATACAAGGACGCTCTGGAAAAGCGCGACGCTAGCCGTCTAACGGACCTTCTTGCCGAGGGCGACCGCATCAAGCGCGCCGACCTCGCAAGGGAGGAGGAGGTCTAATGGGCTCAGCCTCCAACGATGTAATCGTTCGCGTTAACACAACGTCAAGGTCTTACGACGTCCACGTGACTCCCGGAGTCATCACCCGTGTGGGCGAGCTCGTACGAGAAGCCGCCGGCGGTGAGCATACCCTCATCGTATCCGACACCAACGTGGCCCCGCTCTACATGGACCAAGTTCGCGCCTCTCTCGAAGCATCAAGCTATACGACGTCCCAATTTGTCTTCGAGGCGGGAGAAGCTTCCAAAAGGGCAACGACATGGGCAGCTTGCCTCGAGGCAATTGCCGCAGCGGGACTAACACGCGACGATGTCGTCGTTGCCCTTGGCGGAGGGGTCACGGGCGATCTCGCGGGCTTTGCAGCCGCCTGCTACATGAGGGGCTGCTCCGTCGTCCAGGTCCCCACCAGCCTTCTCGCGATGGTCGATTCATCCGTCGGAGGAAAGACGGCAATCGACCTGGAGGCAGGCAAAAATCTTGTCGGCGCCTTCTGGCAGCCTCGAGCAGTCATCGCAGACCCCAATTGCTTGAGAACCATTCCGCAAGACCTCTTCCGAGACTCATGTGGCGAGGTCATTAAGCATGGAGTACTTGCAGACCCGTCCCTATTCGATGACCTCGAAAGCGAGCCTCTTACCTCCGAGGGCGTCCCGACCGAAAGGCTGGCGCGCATCATCGCAAGAAACGTTGAGATCAAGCGCGACGTTGTCAACGCCGACGAACAGGAGCACGGCATTCGCCAGACCCTCAACCTCGGGCACACGATCGGTCATGCCATCGAAGCCGCAAGCAACTTCGCGCTAGGGCATGGCACTTGCGTCGCCATAGGTCTCTGCGCCATCGCTCGAGCTGCCGCCGCCGAGGGAATCTGCGACCCGGAGGTTGCAGCTCGCATCGAGCGGGTCGTCGACGCGCATGGGCTCCCAACGGATACGCGCCTGCCTCATGACGTCATCGTGAACCTTGCGATGTCAGACAAGAAGCGCCATGGTGACGGCGTAAACGTCATCTTGCCTACCCGCATTGGTAAGGTCGAGATTCGCCGCGTAAGCATGGCCGAATTCGCCCGCCTCGTCGATGAAGGCTGCGGCACCGCACGTATCGGCTTCGCCGCCGAAGACCAGAGCCAGTCCAGCGTCAACTAGGAGACTTCGTCAATGGACGTAATCATCACCCCGCACAAGCTCGGTGGCCAGATCGAGGCCATCGCGAGCAAGTCGATGGCCCACAGACTGCTCATCTGCGCCGCTCTCTGCCCGGGCCCTACGACGATTCGCTGCACGACGTCCTCGAAGGACATCGAGGCGACAATCGCCTGCCTAAGCGCCCTCGGCGCCGATATCGAGCGTGACGGCGACCTCCTTCAGGTGACGCCCCTGCCGGGCACGCCGGCCTCTGACAACATCCGCATCGGCACGCGCGGCGCGCTCCTCGACTGCGGCGAGTCCGGCTCAACCGAGCGTTTCATGCTGCCCGTAGTCGCAGCCCTCGGCTGCGACGCTGCGCTCACGGGCCACGGGCGCCTTGCGGAAAGGCCGCTCTCGCCCCTCTACGAAGAACTGATCGCTGGAGGCTGCGACCTCACCGAGCAGGGCACCTTCCCGCTCAAGGTTTCCGGCAAGCTCCGCAACGGGCGCTTTGAGCTCCCCGGAAACGTCAGTTCGCAATACGTGAGCGGCCTTCTGCTCGCGGCTCCCCTTCTCGTAGGTCCCTCAGAGGTCCGCGTGACGATGCCCATCGAAAGCCGCCCCTACGTCAACCTGACGATCAGCGCGCTCGAGCAGTTCGGGGTTCACGTCACAGAGACCAGCGAGCGCGACCAGAACGCCGACTATACCGTCTTTGCCGTCTCCCCCTCCACCCCATATTGCTCCCCTGGCGAGGTCTCCGTAGAGGGAGACTGGTCTAACGCGGCCTTCTGGCTTGCCGCCGGAGCGCTCGGACATGGCGTCTCCGTCGAGGGCCTCGACCTTGCCAGCCGTCAGGGTGACCGCTCCATGCTCGCGGCGCTCGCAAAGCTCGGAGCCCAGGTCTGTCGCACGCGTGGGGTTGCCTCCGTTCACTCCGGAGCTCCCCAGGGTTGCGAGATGAATGTCGCGGACTTCCCGGACCTCGTCCCTCCGCTAGCCGCCGTCGCCGCGTTCGCCCCCGGCAAGACGCGTCTCACCGGCTGCGCGAGGCTCCGCCTCAAGGAGTCCGATCGTGTGGAGACCGTGGTAGCAGGTCTTTCCGCCATTGGCGCCGACATCACCAGCGTGGGTGACGACATCGTTGTCAACGGACGAAACAGCCTCCCCGGTGGCGTCGTTGACGCCGCCAACGATCACCGCATCGCCATGATGGCCGCCATTGCCGCCTCTCGTTGCACCGGACCCGTCACCATTCTCGGGGCACAATGCGTCGAGAAGTCCTACCCCAAGTTCTTCGAAGACTACCGACAGCTCGGCGGCGTCGTCGAAATCGCCTAGGGAGGCTTGCCATGTCTTCAACCTTTGGAGATAGCGTTCGCGTCACCGTGTTCGGCCAGTCTCACTCCGAGGCGATTGGCTGCGTCGTCGAAGGCCTGCCAGCGGGCATCGAGGTTGACCTTGAGGAGCTTCAGACCTTTCTAGACAGGCGCGCGCCAGGACGTGGCGCCACCTCGACGCCCCGTCGCGAGGCGGATAAGCCGCGATTCGTGTCCGGCCTTGCAAATGGACACACCTGTGGGGCTCCGCTCTGTGCAGAGATCCAGAACACCAACACACGCAGCCAAGACTACGAGGGACTTCGCCGCGTCCCCCGTCCGGGACACGCAGACTACCCCGCGTTCGTTCGTTATGGCAATCACCATGACGTTGCTGGTGGAGGGCACTTTTCCGGGCGACTCACGGCGCCGCTCTGCATCGCGGGAGGAATCGCCCTCCAGGCGCTCGAGTCCAGTCTTGGAATTAAGATCGTCGCCCACATCGCCCAGCTCGGCCCGGAGAAGACCACCGACGACCCCTTGAATCCGATGGCCTTCTCGGAAGATCAGCGCAAGTCGATTCTCGCCAATGCCCTCCCCTGCGTGAGTAGGGTGTCTGCGGACGCAATGTACGAGAGCATCATGGCCGCCAAGGCGGAGGGGGATTCCGTCGGCGGCGTTATCGAATGCGCAGCCTACGGCATGCCCGTCGGAGTTGGCGACCCGATGTTCGACGGCATCGAAAACCGCATCGCGAAGGCCGCATTTGGCATCCCGGCTGTAAAGGGAGTCGAATTTGGCGCAGGCTTTGCCGCGAGCGTACTTCGTGGATCAGAGAATAACGACCCGTATCGCTACGAGGACGAAAGTGTAGCGCCGCAGACGAACAACGCCGGAGGCATCCTTGGGGGCATCACCACCGGGGCCCCGATCGTCTGGCGCTGTGCGATCAAGCCAACGCCATCGATTGGCATAGAACAGGATAGCGTCGACCTCGCCACGGGCGCAAACTCTCGTCTCAAGGTACGTGGACGTCATGACCCCTGCATCGTCCCGCGTGCGGTCCCCGTCGTCGAGGCCGTTTGTGCCCTCGCTCTTCTCGACGCCCTCGTAGAAGAGGGTAAGTTCCCCACGCCCGCGCCCGAAAAGCTGAGCGTCGACTCGACGCAGGACGCAATCTAGCCCCACATCCATCGACAGGAGCACCATGCAAGATCTCTCCGAAATCAGAAAGCGCATTGACGCCATTGATACGCAGATCTGCGATCTGTTCAGCCAGCGCATGCAGTGCACGCACGAGGTCGCGGAGTATAAGCGCGCCAACAACAAGCCTGTTCTCGATAGGGGGCGCGAGCGCGCAAAGCTCGCCGATGTTGCGTCGAAGGTTCCGGAACCCCTCAGGGATTACTCACAGGTCCTCTTCAACCTGATCATGGAGATCTCTCGCGCGCAGCAGAGTGCGGAGAATAACCAGGACTCCCCTCTTGCCGGTCAGATCAGCAGGGCCGTGGCCGATACGCCCGCGCTATTCCCCCAGTCCGCCTTCGTAGCCTGTCAGGGTGTCGAAGGCGCCTATTCCCAACATGCCGCAGACAGGCTCTTCAAACACGCGAGCATCAGCTATTTTGAGGAGTTTGAGGGAGTCTTCCGCGCTGTCGACCAGGGCTTTTGCAAATATGGCGTACTCCCCGTCGAGAACTCGACGGCTGGCACCGTCAATCAGGTGTATGACCTCATGATGCGCCATAAGTTCTCGATCGTGCGCAGCGTGAGGATCAAGGTCGATCACAACCTGCTCGCCCTCCCCGGTGCCAAGCTCGAAGGCATCCGCGACATCTACAGCCATCAACAGGCAATCAACCAAAGCCGGCAGTTCCTCGACTCGCTGCCCAATGTGACCGTTCACGTCGCCGAAAACACTGCCGCTGCCGCCAAGATGGTTGCCGCGAGCGGCAGGACCGACGTCGCCGCTCTCTCCAGCCGTTCCTGCGCCGAACTCTACAACCTCGTCGCGCTCGCTCGCAACGTGCAGGACAGCGACGCCAACTACACGCGCTTCGCTTGCATCGCCAAGGACCTTGAGATTTATCCCGGCGCAGACCGAACTTCCCTCATGGTCGTCACCAAGAATGACCCGGGCAGTCTCTACAAGGTTCTGGCGCGCTTTTACGCCCTTGACATCAACCTCGTAAAGCTCGAGAGCCGTCCCATCCCCAACTCTGACTTCGATTTCATGTTCTACTTCGACGTAGAGTGCCCCGTCGCCGCACCCGAGTTCGCCTCGCTCATTGCATCCCTCGATGACGTATGCGAAGAGTACCGCTATCTCGGCAGCTATTCGGAGCTTGTCTAATGAGCGGCAACGTCATGTGGGACGGCACGTCACCCATCACCTTCGGTCTTCTCGGACGCAAGCTCGGACACAGTTGGAGTCCCGTCATTCACGAGCGACTCGGAAGCGTTCCCTACGTCCTGATAGAGCGCGAGCCCGATCAGGTGAGGAACTTCGTAGCCAACGGGACTTGGCGTGGACTGAACGTGACCATCCCCTACAAGCAGGATGCGGCGCAACTTGCCGATGTCAGGACCAACCGCGTCGAGCGTCTGGGCGTGGCCAACACCCTCGTACGCCAGCAGGATGGCACCATCCTCGCAGACAACACCGATATCCTCGGCTTTGCCTGGATGTTAGAGCGGTTCGCAAACCGAGAGTTTGACAAGAATGCAAGCGAGCTTCTCGCCGCCAAAAGCGTTCTCGTTCTTGGATCCGGAGGCGCCTCCCAGGCGATTCGCGCCACGTTGGAAGACGTGAACGCTCACGTCAGCGTAATCTCACGCACGGGTGTCGACACCTACGAGACGCTTTTAGAGCGCCACAGCGACGCCGCGCTGATCGTGAACACGACGCCCGTGGGCATGTATCCCAACTGCCCCGCCTCTCCCGTTACCAAAGATACGCTCTCGCGGATGAAGAGCCTCGTTGGCGTGCTCGATGTCGTCTACAACCCGACGAGGACGGGCATCTGCCTTGACGCGGAGGATCTAGGCATCGCAAACGAATCTGGCCTCGCGATGTTGGTTGGTCAAGCCCTTTTCGCAAGCGAGCTCTTCCAGGGTCACGAGATTGATCATGCGCTCGCGACGGACATCCTAGACGACATCCATGCGAGCACGGGCAACATCGTTCTTATCGGCATGCCCGGTAGCGGGAAGTCGTCCTGCGGCAGACAACTCGGCAAGATTTGTGGGCGCGAGCACATAGACCTCGATGACGCATTTTCCGAACGCTTCGGCAAGTCTCCCGCCGACGTCATTCGTGAATCAGGCGAGGACGAGTTCCGAGAGATGGAGACGGAAGTGCTCTCCACCTACGCAAGCAGGAGTGGGCTCGTGTTGTCCACAGGCGGAGGGGTCGTCACAAGGCCGGAGAATTACCGCCTCATGCACCAAAACGGCACCATCGTCATGCTCGACAGGCCCTTGAACGAACTATCTAGCAAGGGAAGACCCATCTCCCAAGCATCGGGAGTCGAAGAGCTGGCGAGAAGGCGCATGCCGCTCTATATTTCATGGGCGGATGTTGTGGTCTCATGCACGGGCTCGGCTCGTGGAGACGCTTTGGAGATTATCAAGCGATTGAACATCTAAACAACCGCTCACCCGCCAAATGTCATCCGTCGACAACTTGAATCGCAATTCTCGAGTGACGATGCGGCCATTTGGTGAGAACGTAACGGACTATATATAACGATTGAGGGCATTGTTTCAGGCCCATCCAATTAGCAGCGAAAGGTACGTGGGGAAAGAGCATGAACTACAAGGACGTGGCCACTAGCATTCTTGCCGCTATCGGAGGCAAGGGCAACGTCGTGAGCGTAATGACATGCCTCACGCGCCTCAGGCTCACCCTCACTGATCCGTCTGCCGTTGATGCGGATGCCCTCCGCGGCATTCGGGGCGTACTGGGCACCACGACACGAGGCGCCTCCGGCATTGAGGTTGTGCTCGGGCCTGCCTCCATTGAGGGGGTCTCACGCGAGTTTGCGATTCTATCTGGAATCGAACTTAACGAAAGCTGCAACGCATGCGCCAACCCGCTTGTAATTGACAGCGAATCGAATCATGACGAGAAACGCGATGAGGAACCTGCGAAGGGCTCGCGAGTAGAACGCGTTGTCATCACTCCGGGAAGGCGCATGTCCTACCGCGCCCAGCAGCAAGCTGCCATTGACGACAAAAGGCTCGAGGAGGAGGATCTCGACGCCCTGCGCGCCTTCCTCGACAACTCTTCAACCAAGGTGAGCGATTCCTCAGCGCCCAAAAAGACCGGAGGTCGCTCGCTCCTCGTGATTAACGGCCCGAACATCAATATGCTTGGCATTCGCGAGCCGAGCATCTATGGAAAGGCTGACTACGCCGCCCTGGTGCGCACCTGCAAGGCAGCCGCCGCAGAAGCCGGCTTTAGGGATATCAAGTGCTATCAGAGTAACCACGAGGGCGCAATCGTCGACGAGATCCAAGCCGCCCTTGGAACGTATGACGGCATTGTCATGAACCCCGCCGCCTACACGCACACCTCGATTGCAATTCTTGACGCCCTCAAGGCAGTCTCCATCCCCTGTGTCGAGGTCCACATTTCTCACGTCGAGAACCGCGAGGACTTCAGGCAAGTCTCCTACGTTCGTCAAGCCTGCTTTGAGACCGTCACCGGCATGGGAATCGAGGGCTATCGCAAGGCAATCCTCGACCTGGCGGCCCACCTCGGAATGTAGCGCCGCGAAAAGCCCGGGCCCACCACAACCACGAAGGGCCTTGCAGCCAACCCTCGGCTGCAAGGCCCTCTTGTTTGCGTTGCCAGCCCAAGCGCCGATTCGCCTGAGCGCGTGACGTCAGAGTTGCGAGGCGCTACATCGAGTGCGTGGAGTAGACCCTCTCATCGACCCAGGGCACGATCTCGCCGGACTCGCGCGTCTTAGAAACGTCGATGAGGCGCTGGTTGGATGACCCACAGAAGCGAAGCGTGATGTCCTTCTCGGCCGCAACGAATGGCCCATCAACGAGAACGTCGATGCAGTCGAGCAATTCGTCCGTGACATTCTCGAGGTATCGCCTGCCACCAGGCACAAGGTCGCGGTCGTAGACGTAGCCCGTGTAACACCAGATGTCCTTCTCGGGCAGCTCACGGATAACGAGCTCACACAGCTCAAGGAGTTCCTCCTGGTGCTCGGGCTCCATGGGGTCACCACCCAGAAGCGACAGGCCACGAACGTAGGAGGGTCGAAGGCTCTCGATAATCTCGTCTGTCACTTCTCGCGTGAAGGGCTTGCCGAACGTGAAGCTCTGCGCCTCTTCGTTGAAGCATCCCGGACAGTGAACACGGCAGCCCGAGACGAACAGGGACGTACGCACGCCAACTCCGTTTGCGATGTCACAGTATTTGATGGCTCCGTAGTTCACGGCTCTCCCCCATGGTGTTTCGGGTTCTCGATACACAAGAGGGCCCCGCAAGGCTCATGCCGCGGGGCCCTTGGAATCTAAAGGTGCATAACGCGATCGCGAATCTCCTCGGTGCGACCCTGGTTCCAGAACTGCGTACCGATATAACCACAGGTACGACGGGCAACATTAAGCTTGCTCTGGTCACGATTGCCGCAGTGCGGGCACTCCCAGACGAGCTTGCCGTCATCTTCGACGATCTTAATTTCGCCGTCGTAGCCGCACTCCTGGCAATAGTCGCTCTTGGTGTTGAGCTCGGCGTACATGATGTTGTCGTAGATGTACTGCAACAGGCTCATAACAGCCTCGAGGTTATCCTGCATGTTGGGAACCTCGACGTAAGAGATGGCTCCGCCCGGAGAGAGGCGCTGGAACTCGCTCTCGAACTTGAGCTTCGTGAAGGCGTCGATTTCCTCGCGGACGTTCACGTGGTAGCTGTTCGTGATGTAGCCGTGGTCGGTGATGCCGGGCACGATGCCAAAGCGGCGCTGCAGGCACTTGGCGAACTTGTACGTCGTCGACTCAAGAGGTGTGCCGTAGAGAGAGTAGTCGATGTTCTCGGCTTGCTTCCACTCAGTGCACTTGTCGTTCATGCGCTGCATGACGGCAAGGGCAAACGGCGTGGCCTCCGGATCGGTGTGAGAGTGACCGGTCATGAACTTCACGCACTCGTAGAGGCCCGCATAGCCAAGGCTGATGGTGGAGTAGCCGCCGTACAGCAGCGGGTCGATCGGGGCACCCTTGGGTAGACGCGCCAGAGCGCCATACTGCCAGAGAATGGGCGCGGCATCAGAGAGCGTTCCCCTGAGGCGGTCGTGACGGCAGCGAAGGGCCTTGTGGCAGAGCTCGAGGCGCTCGTCGAAGATCTTCCAGAACTCATCGACGTCGCCCTGAGACGACAGCGCTACGTCCGGAAGGTTGATCGTAACAACGCCCTGGTTGAAGCGACCGTAGTACTTGGGCTTGCCCGGCTGGTAGTTGAGGGCACGGGCGACGTTGTCATAGCCATTGCCCGTGCGATCCGGCGTGAGGAAGCTGCGGCAGCCCATGCAGGTATAGCAATCGCCGTTACCCGGGGTCTCGCCCAGGGAGAGCTTGAGCTCGCGCATCTTCTTCTCGGAGATGTAGTCGGGCACCATGCGCTTGGCCGTGCACTTGGCGGCAAGCTGCGTCAGGTGGTAGTACTTCTGGCCAGGCCTGATGTTGTCATCCTCGAGCACGTAGATGAGCTTGGGGAACGCAGGCGTGATCCAGACGCCGGCCTCGTTCTTAACACCCTCGTAGCGCTGGCGCAGCGTCTCCTCGATGATAAGCGCGAGGTCATGCTTCTCCTGGGCGTTACGAGCCTCGTTGAGGTACATGAAGACCGTCACGAACGGTGCCTGTCCGTTCGTGGTCATGAGTGTGACGACCTGGTACTGAATGGTCTGGACGCCACGGCGAATCTCGTCGAGCAGGCGAACCTCGACAACCTCGGAGACCCTCTCCTCGGAAGCCTCGACCCCAAGGGTCGCGAGCTCGCGCAGGACCTCGCGACGAATCTTCTGACGGCTAACTTCGACGAACGGAGCGAGGTGCGTCAGCGAGATGGACTGGCCGCCGTACTGCGAGGATGCGACCTGGGCGATGATCTGCGTGGCGATGTTGCAGGCGGTCGAGAAGCTGTGGGGCTTCTCGATGAGGGTACCGGAAATGACGGTGCCGTTCTGGAGCATGTCCTCGAGGTTCACAAGGTCACAGTTGTGCATGTGCTGGGCATAGTAATCCGAGTCATGGAAGTGGATTATGCCCTCGTTGTGAGCCTCCACGACGTCCTCGGGCAGAAGCATGCGCATGGTGAGGTCCTTGGAGACCTCGCCGGCCATGTAGTCACGCTGCACGGAGTTGACCGTGGGGTTCTTGTTCGAGTTCTCCTGCTTGACCTCTTCGTTGTTGCACTCGATGAGGGAGAGGATCTTGTCATCCGTCGTGTTGTTCTGGCGCTTTAGGCCCTGAACATAACGATAGGTAATGTAGTTGCGAGCGACCGAGAAGGCGCCCTTGGCCATGATCTGGTCCTCGACCATGTCCTGGACTTCCTCAACCGTAACGGTGTGACCGCAGGCAAGAGCCTCGGCCTCAACCGCGTCGCCCGCATCGAGAATTTGCTGGTGCGTGAGACGCTGCTCGGGCGGAACGGTGATATTGGCACGCTCGATGGCGGAGACGATCTTGGTCACGTCAAAGGTGACCTCTGAGCCGTTTCGCTTGACGATCTTCATTGCATGCCTCCAATTCAAGTCGCGGACTGGCCGCGAAGCAAATCTGTACGCAAAATAACGCTTCGAACACCGGATGCATCAGGATGGAGCCTGCCAAGCTCGCGTCCGGCAGGCTCCATCCTAACTCACTAGCAAGACAAAAGAAGACTTGACATTGGCAAGTTGTATACAACCCGCTGGCGGTTTAAATTCTTATACCCCAAGATGTTGTGTTTCAGCAGGTCTAGAGCCTATGGAATAAATGCGAAGAAAACAACTGTCGCCCATCTTTCGGCGAACGGCCCAAGTCCCCACACAAGGAGCTCAAGATTCGACCTTCAGTCGAGGATGGCGTACCATTGGACAGCATATGACGACCATACTCCGGGGTTACAAGCCGGAGGATTAACACAATGGCGCGCGAAGCGCCGGGAGGAAGAGACATGCCCAACGAAGGAAGCTACGAGGTCGCCCTCGAGCGCAGCGAGCGCATCCGCACGGACCTGCCCGAGCACCCCGAGCGTTACACGATGCTCACCGGAGACCGCCCGACGGGTCGCCTCCACCTCGGCCACTACTTTGGCACCCTTCAGAATCGAGTCGAACTTCAGAACATGGGCGTTCACACCAACGTCCTCATCGCGGACTACCAAGTCATCACAGACCGTGACACGACCGAGCACATCCGCGACAACGTCTACAACATGGTCATGGACTACCTCGCCTGCGGCCTGGACCCTGACAAGACGATGATCTACACGCATTCCTCCGTGCCCGCGGCAAACCAGCTCATGCTGCCGTTCCTATCGTTGGTCTCCGAGGCAGAGCTCTCCCGCAACCCGACGGTCAAGGCCGAGATGGAAGCCAGCGGCCACGAGCTTACCGGCCTGCTCCTCACCTATCCCGTCCACCAGGCCTGCGACATCCTGTTCTGCAAGGGCAACGTGGTTCCGGTTGGCCGAGACCAGCTTCCGCACATCGAGCTCACGCGCACCATCGCCCGCAAATTCAACAAGCGCTACTGCAAGGACACCAAGCCCGTCTTCCCGATGGTCAACGCGCTTCTCTCCGACACTCCCCTGCTCCCCGGCCTCGACGGTCGCAAGATGAGCAAGTCCTACGGCAATGCCATCTCCATCTCCATGACGCCCGAAGAGACGGCGGAGCGCATCAAGAAGAGCCAGACGGATGGCGAGCGCATGATTACGTTTGACCCCGAGAACCGTCCTGGCGTCTCCGGCCTGCTCTCCACCGCCGCCATCTGCACGGGCCGCTCCGAGGTCGAGATCGCGGAGGAAATTGGCATGAGCGGCTCTGGCACCCTCAAGAAGTACGTGACGGAGGCTGTGAACAATCGCTTCGCCGAGATTCGCGAGCGTCGTCACGTGTACGAGAACGATCTTGACTACGTGAAGGACGTCCTCGCCGAGGGAAACCGCCGCGCCAACGAGATTGCCGAGGCCACCCTAGCCGAAGTCTGCGAGGCCATGGGGATGACGTACTAGGAAGTCACCCCAACGTAAGGCAAGGGGCCCAGCCCCTCGCTTCTCCACTCAGACAGCTCTTGCCGCAAGAACGGCGGCAAGAGAACTCGTGGCGAAGCGAGGGGCTGGGCCCTAACTTGTAGCAACACCTCGCGGGCCTCGCAGCGGACGGGGTTGCCCTAGAGGGCAAAGCTACTTGAGGAAGGTGTCGGGGAAGAGGACTTGCTCGACGAGGTCGCAGGCGGTTGAGATGCAGATGGGGCACGGGACCGCGACGGAGCCCTCGCCTTCGAGGCCCTTGAGGACTCGGCAAGTCACGGAACCGTTCTTCTCCTCGAATCGATTGAGGAGCTCGCGAGAGAGGGCGTAGCTCGCCTTCTTGGTGGACGGGTTCTCGAGGTTGCCGTCGCTCGTGGCGAGGCTTGCGAGGTAGACAGCACCGGAAAGCGCGCCGCAGGTGCCAAGCATCCCGCCCATGCCAAGGCCAAAGGCCTCGGTCGAACGGAAGGCCTCCTCCTCGGAAACGTCAACGAGGTCGCAATAGGTGCAGGCCACTGCCTGGGCGCAGTTGTAGCCTTTCTTGTGGCGTTCTGCTGCAAGGACGGCTCTAGATTCCAAAACGACTCCTTTCGCCGCGTATCACGCGACAACAATCAAGCCCGGCAACTCGAGACACCGAGCGCAGACGAATTAAAAATCCCCGGCGACGCCGCTACTCTGAGTCCGCTGGAAGAAGGCCCATGCCGAGGTTCTTGCCTCCGAGTACATGCATGTGGAAGTGCATGACCGTCTGGCCCGCATCCGCGCCCGCGTTAGAGATAACTCGGTAGCCAGACTCCTCGAGACCCTCTGCCTTCACGACCTCAGAGATAGCATGGGTCATGGCAGCGAGAGTCTCGGCGGGAACGCCATCGCAGATGTTGGCATAGTGCTTCTTGGGGATAACGAGAACATGCGTCGGGGCCTGAGGGTCGAGGTCGCGGAAAGCAATAACCTCGTCGTCCTCGAATACAACGTTGGAGGGAATCTCATGGTTGGCAATCTTGCAGAAGATGCAATCAGACATCGTTTCTCCTAATCTTCGTTTGTGGCTGCCGTCGTATCAGGTGCGACGACCTCACTGGTGGTATCGAGCAAGACCTTAACCTTCTGCTCAGCGTTGGTAAGACGCTCACGGAGGCTTTTCAATAGCTCGACACCACGAGCATAACGCGCAAGGGCGTCCTCAAGCTCAAGATCACCGCTCTCGAGAGAACGCACGACCTGCTCAAGCTCAATCGAAGCCTCCTTGAAGGAAAGCTCCTCGACTGGAGTCTCCAGGTCCTTATCCGCCATATCCAACCGCCTTTCCGCCGGCAAACACCAGCTATGTCGAATTTAATCACAGGTTCCAGTAACGGAAGCTTCGAAGCTACCCACCCCGACACGGACGCTAACAGAGTCTCCAACGGCCAAAGACGAAGCATCGGTAACGACATGCCCAGCCTCATCGCGAGCGATGGCGTATCCGCGCCCGAGTACCTTCAAAGGTGAGAGCGCGTCCAAAGTCGCCGCCATGCTTGAAACCATTGCCTCGTGAGGACGAAGCATGCGGGATGCCGCAGCGTCGAGGCGAACAGAATAGTCTTCCAATGAGCTAGCCTTACGACCCAAGGCACGCGGCAAAGCATCCACCAGGCGCTGCTCAGACTGCATGAGGGCGACGGCACGATCATCAATGAGGGACTCCGGATTCGTGAGGCACCGGCGTTTGGCAAGGCCTGCGAGCCGGACCCGTTCGCGATCGAGAAGCGTCGCCATTCCGCGTACAAGCGAAGTATCGACCTGCTCGAGAGAGCGCTCATCGGCGGCGAGCGCAAGGTCCATAGCTCGCGCCAAGCGCTCACGACGCCCGTTAATCGAGGTCACAATCTCATCGAGAGCCGGAGCCACGCTTTCTGCGGCGGCCGTAGGCGTTGAAGTTCGACGGTCCGCGACATCGTCGCAGATCGAGTTGTCCGGCTCATGGCCAATGCCCGTAATGACGGGAACGGGACAAGCGGAAACCGCCCGAGCGAGAGTTTCGTCATTAAAGGTCATGAGGTCCTCATAAGAACCCCCACCTCGGACAAGCAAGATTGCGTCTGGATTAGAAGCCGCGGCAACCTCAAGAGCGCGAATGATGGTAGCGGGAGCTCCGGGACCCTGGACCTGACATCCCACAGCATCGATCTCGACAAGTGGGTTGCGCCGCCGGAGCGTCCGCTTAACATCATCGATCACAGAGCCGGAAAGGCTCGTGACCACGGCAACACGCGTGCAAAAACGCATGATGGGCCGCTTGCGAGCCGGGTCCATGAGACCCTCGATCTTGAGCTTCTCTCGAAGAAGAGCAACCTGTTGTCTCAAAAGCCCCTCTCCAGAAACGGAGATGCGACTCGCAATAAACGAAAGTCTGCCAGACCCGACGTAGACATCAAACTTACCCCGGAGTTCGAGCTGCATGCCGTCACGCAGCTCGATGCCACTCGATGCATAGACGCCGCGCCATACGATGACGTCCATCGCAGCAGACTCGTCCTTGACTTGAAAGTAGCAGTGGCCAGACCGAGCGTTGGGGCCCCTAAAGCCCGTGACCTCACCGGTCACGAGGAAGGAACCCATCTCCCCCACACGAGCCTTCGCAGCGCCCACGGCGGAGCTCACCGAGATTGGTTCTCGCGATGCAGCGTCAAGAGCAGCAGATGCGAAGTCTTTGCTGCCGCTCGTCTCCTCGCGTCCCCAGGCCATCTAGTCATTCCTCCGCTGAACACGAGAAAGGTAGTAGAGAAGCTGGAGCACCGACACAAGCGCGGCGGCAACGTACGTCAGTGCCGCTGCGACTAGCACCTTACGCGCACCGCGAACCGCAGTCTCGCTCATGCCGCTGCGCTCGAGATAGGCAACGGCGCGACGAGAAGCATCGAACTCGACCGGAAGCGTCACGATCTGAAAAATGACCGAGAAAGCAAAGAGGATGACGGCAAGCTGCACAAGACCAGCAAGGCCAATGGCCACACCAGC
Organism: Collinsella sp. 1033st1_E11_1033SCRN_220408; assembly: GCF_039062465.1. Taxonomy (NCBI): domain Bacteria; kingdom Bacillati; phylum Actinomycetota; class Coriobacteriia; order Coriobacteriales; family Coriobacteriaceae; genus Collinsella; species Collinsella sp. 1033st1_E11_1033SCRN_220408. Next base: position 322,221 of record NZ_JBCLNF010000001.1, on the reverse strand, counting down.
GAAGAACACGATCATCCATACGTTGGACGTGAAGTTAACGATAGGCACGAGAGCGGAGCGAACCTTCACCGGAATGTAGCCCTTTGAATGCTGGACCGCGTGGCCAGCTTCGTGACAAGCAACGGCCGCGCTCGCCACGGAGCCGCCGCTCAGGTTGGCACGCGAAAGGTTGAGAACGTTCGAGCGCGGATCGAAGTTATCCGTTAGCTCACCCGCGATAGGCTGAATCCTCATGCCGGAGACGCCTTCGTCAGCAAGCATGCGCTCTGCTATCTGGGCTCCAGTAAGCCCGCAATCAAGCCCGACTTTAGACCACGTCTTATACGTCGACTTAATATATGACTGCGTGACAAGGCCAAGCAGGGTAGACACAAGAACCAAGACGAGGTACGAGGTGTCATACCCCATCCCGTAGCCCATGCCGTGGTACATACGAACCCCCAATCAGTGAATTACTTTGAGTATGTACCCAAAGCCGGACACAAAAGGAGCCGGACTTCTCACCCGGCTCCCCAAACATTAGATTCGCTATGTAGCCTAAAGAATCTCCACTCGACCGTCCTTGACGGTCAGGCCGCAGTCGCCCAAGAGGAGTCCCTTGAGCTTCTCCCCCGCGATGTCGCGTCGCCATCCAGAGGCAAGAGACGCATCCTCTCTCCCGGCCATGAATTCAAGGAGGTCTTCGCGCGTTGCGATGAGCTGCGCGGCCACGCCGGTCTTCTCGGAAATGATGCGCACCATGGCGTACATGAGGTCGATGACGCATTCCTGATCGGCGGACGGGCGCGAGCGCTTGGGAAGACTCGGACAATCGGACGCTTGGCATGCGGCGCCGCGCGATATGGCATGAACCAGAGCATCAGCATCGCGCTCAGACAGCTGTTCTGTTCCGCGAATGCGACGCAGCCGTTCCGTATCCACCGGTCCGCGCTTGCAGATCTCGAGCATCACCTCATCAGAGAGAACCCATTTGCGCGGGATGTCGCGCTTGGACGCCATGCGCTCTCGCCAAGCGCAGGCCTCGCGCGCCACGGCAAGTTGACGTCGGGTGAGCGACGAAGCTCGCTTGAGGTGGCGAAACGCGTCCATCGGCTCGTGACGGTAATGAGACGGGTCGAGTAAAGCCTGCATCTCGGGAAGGACCATCGAAAGACGATCGCGCTCGACGAGCTCGGAGAGCATCGTCTCATAAATTCCCGGAAGATAGCGCACGTCATCTTCTGCATACGTAAGCTGCTCGGGATCAAGCGGACGACGAGACCAGTCCGTTAGGCTCTCGGCCTTGGCGAGGCGAACGCCAGTGTAGGCCTCAACCAGGCCTCCGTACCCAAGTTGCATGCGCTGGCCGAGAAACGCGGCAGCAAGCTGCGTGTCGAACAGAGGAGCCGGAACACATCCCAGGCTGCCATCGATGACTTCAAGGTCTTGGGAGCAAGCATGAAAGACCTTGGTAATAGCCGGGTTCTCAAACAGCTCTACCACCGGAGAAAGGTCAGTGATGGTAAGCGGATCAACGGCGGCGATATCATCCGCCGACGTAGCGAGCTGAATTAGACAAAGACGCGGACGATACGTGCGCTCACGAAGAAACTCAGTGTCAACGGCAAGCACGCTCGAGGAGGCAGCACGCTCACAAAAGCGCCTGAGCTCCTCCGATGTGGAGATGAACAAAACGTGACCCCTCAGCCCCGTCGCATCCATAAAACGACCGGGCAAAATCGGCTACCATGGCTGTGGCCCCTTTGGGCCCACAGACAGGAGGATACCATCCATGCGCTGCCTCATCGTTCATAATCCGCGTTCTGGCTTCGGCTCAGACGCGGTCTACGCATTTGAGCGCGAGCTCGTTCGCCCTGGCGACGAATGCGTGCTGCGCGTCCTTGACGACGAGAACGTTGACGAGAAGGCCCTCGCCGATGCCGAGACGTTCGACGTAGTTGTCATCTCAGGCGGCGACGGGACGATTTCGAATCTCCTCTACATGTTGCGCAATCGCGCGGTTACCACCTGCGTGTTTCCGTCTGGCACGGCAAACCTCCTCTTCGCGAATATCGGCAACTCCCCAGAGCCAGCCGCTCTCGCCCGCGCCTGCCGATGGGGAGACACCATAAGCGCAGACCTCGGCGAAGCAAGCTGGGAGAGCGCGGGAGGCCCAACCAAGCGAGGCTTTTCCATCATGACCGGCACTGGGTTTGACGCCGAACTCATGGCTGCCGCCGCGCCCAACAAGAGGACGATGGGCGAAGTGGCCTATTTCATGGCCGCTCTCTCGGACCCGACACCCAAGGTCAATCACTTCACAATCAACGTCGACGGAGAGACCTACGAGCGCGACGGAATCGCCTGCCTCGTCGCGAACAATGCCATGCTCCAGCTAGATGTCGACGTGGTCCCCGGATGCGTCATGGACGATGGCCTGCTCGACGTCATCGTCCTCGAGGTGAGCGTCACGGCTCAGCTCATTCGACCGCTCATCGCCAGCCTCGTCGACCCGAAGGGCGAACGTGGCAACAGGCCTCGCATTGAGACCTTCAGGGGCAGAAGTATCGAGATCAAGACCTCCGAGCCCATCCCCATGCAGGTCGATGGCGAAGTCGTCCCCGACATGGTCACCAGCTGGCGCGCCGAGGCTCTTCCCGCCGCATGCGAGCTCGTGGTGGACGGTCTCTCCCGCTACCAGCCCAGGATTCGCCGCACGAGCCCCAAATTCCCCGTTGCCGCGCAACTCGCCTTCCCCGAATAGCGCAAGTCGCACGCAACCCGAGGCCCCCGCACGCGTTTACGGCGCGCCAAGCAGCTCGGCGACAACGTAAACAAAAGGTTCCGCCCCGGTGCCCCCGCACAGACATTCTGAGACGCGAAGCGTCGAACGTCTGAAGGGGGTGCCGGGGCGGAACCGTCAGGTCAATGATGCCTCAGAACTACTTAGCGCTCTCGGTGGAAAGCGCGATGCCCTCAAGATACTTGCCGTACTCGGTCTTGGCGATCTTGGAAGCCAGAGACAGCAGCTGGGCGCGGCCGATCCAACCCTTACGGTACGCGATCTCCTCGATAGAGGCGATCTTCGTGCCCGTAGACTGCTGGACGACACGGATGAACTCGCCCGCATGGAAGAGCTCGTCAACGGTGCGGGGGCAGAACCAAGCAAAGCCCTCGGGCAGCGTGGTGGTATAGAGCTGCTTGTGGTCGAGGTACATCTGGTTGAGATCCGTGATCTCGAGCTCGCCGCGCGCGGAAGGCTTGAGCTTCTTGGCGTACTCGACGACCTTGTTATCGTAGACGTAAAGACCAGTGGCGACGTACTTGGTGCGCGCCTCTTCCGGCTTCTCCTCGATATAGGTGACCTTCTTGTCCTCGCCAAAGTCAATGACGGCAAAGCGCTCGGGGTCATTCACCTGATAGCCAAAGACCGTGGCACCCTTGTCTCGATCGAGCGCCTCGCGAAGGTTCAGGTCAAATCCCGAGCCATAGAAGATGCTATCCGCGAGAATGAGGGCGACGCGGTCGTCACCGATGAAGTCCTCGCCGATGAGGAATGCCTGAGCGATGCCATCGCGACTGACCTGAGCCTTGTAGCTGATATTCATACCGAGCTGCGAGCCATCGCCGAAGTGGGCCTGGTAGGAAGCCATATCCTGGGGGTTCACGATGAACAGGACATCGCGAATATCCGCCTTCATGAGCGTGGCCAGGGAGTAATAGACGAGCGGCTTGTCATAGATGGGCAGAAGGTGCTTGGAACCCGAGAACGTCATGGGATACAGGTGCGTTCCGAAGCCACCAGCAAGGACAATACCCTTCACAGTTATGCCTCCTTGAGTCGCATACATGTTCAGGGAGAGTATACCGCCAGGCCACGCGTTATACTGTCTGACGTATGTGAACAAATAACGAGAGGACTATCCTCATGTCCGACAGCACCACGCCAGTACGCGTTCGATTCGCCCCCTCGCCCACCGGCAAGCTCCATGTCGGCGGTGCGCGGACGGCTATTTTCAATTGGTCCTTCGCACGTGCGAACAACGGCACCTTCATCCTTCGCATCGATGACACCGACCCGACGCGCTCGACTGACGAGAACACTCAGGTGATTCTCCGCGCCATGCGTTGGATGGGTCTCGATTGGGACGAGGGCCCCGAGGTGGGCGGAGATTTTGGCCCCTACGCTCAGACGGAGCGCCTCGAGATGTACAAGGCCGCCGCTCAGAAGCTCTGGGACGGGGGCCGTGCCTACCCCTGCTTCTGCACCACCGAACAGCTCGCCGAGGACAGGAAGGCCGCCCAGGAGCGCAAGGATCCCTTCCAGGGCTATCAGCGCCGCTGCCGCAACCTCGATCCGGCCGAGGCGAAGGCCCGCATCGAGGCTGGCGAGCCCTACGTCCTCCGAATCAAGGTCCCGGAGGACCGCGGCGACGTCGTCATCCACGATGCCGTCCACGGCGACGTGACATTCGATGCCAAGGAGCTTGACGACTTCGTCATCTTCCGCTCCGACGGAACGCCTACTTACAACTTCGCCACCGTCGTCGACGACGCCGCCATGGGTATCACCCACGTCATCCGCGGCGATGACCACCTCTCCAACACCCCGCGCCAGGTCATGGTCTACGAAGCCCTCGGGGCTCCCGTTCCCGTCTTCGCGCACATTTCCATGATCCTTGGCGCGGATGGTAAGAAGCTCTCCAAGCGCCACGGCGCCACGAGCGTCGAGGAGTTCCGCGATGCCGGTTACCTGCCGGACGCTTTCGTCAACTATCTCGCCCTTCTCGGCTGGTCTCCAGACGGCGAGACGACCATCGTTCCGCGCGACGTGCTCGCAAGCACCTTCTCCCTCGACCGCGTCTCGAAGAACCCCGCCACGTTTGACCCGGCGAAGCTTGACTGGATCAACGCCGAGTACCTCGCCGCAATGAGTGATGATGATTTCACCGAGAAGATCATGATTCCCGAGCTTCTCGAGGCTGGCCTCATCAAGGGCGCCAACGATCGCACGCCCGAGTGGTTCGCCACCCTCGCCTCCGTCGTCCGCCCGCGTACCAAGCACCTAGGTGATGTCGCTGGTATCTGCTCCATGGTGTTTGACTCGGCTGAGACCCTCTCCTACGAGGAGAAGGCCGTCTCTAAGGGTCTCGCCAAGGAGGGCATGGCGCCCATCCTCGACGCTGCCATCAAGACTCTCGAGGGTGTCTCTTCCGATTCCTGGAACGCCGAGGCTGTCGACGCGGCGCTAGAGCAGCTCCCTGACCAGCTTGACGCCAAGAAGCGCATCGTCTTCCAGGCGATTCGAGCCGCCATCTGCGGCAACCTCGTGAGCCCTCCGCTCGGCGTCGTGATTGAGCTCGTCGGCAAGGCTGATGCCCTCGCCCGTCTCGAACGTGCAAAGGAAATGGCACTCTAGCCCGATAGATACATCGGAGCGGTGCCGGGATTATCAAATACGTGCCCGCACTTTGCTCATCGTGTCACCAGGCCTCGCCGACGCAGCTGCGCCGGCGAGGCCATTTTTATGCGCTGAGGGAATCCCGCGAAGCGTCTAGACACAAGAAAGCTCCAAAGGAAGCCGCGAAACAAGAAAGCCCCGAACCGCGAAGACGCGGCTCGGGGCATTGGCTACTCAATATCGCTGCGAACAGAAAAGGCCCGACCTAAGCTACGGCCCGCGAACAGCCTATTTATTGGATCCAGACGTGCGAGATGAGCCCTTAACGACAAACTTAGTCGTCTTACGGGGAGGATTAGACGGATTGTAGCTCACGGCACCGTGCGCCAAACGCACCTTCCTCTTCCCATCGCGACCAGACCAGCGCTGAACACGGTGATAGATGCTTTCCGTGCTCGTGCTCTTAAGGCCCAGGAGCGGAAGCGCGGCGAATGTCGGAAAGAAGAACGTGACTACTCGCCAGACAAGAAATCCGGCAGTCGCATATCCACCAAACATTGGGCCGAAGAACAGGGCGAATCCACCCTCGGCTCCTCCGGTGCCGCCAGGAAGAGGCACAGCAGTGGCAACAAGCTGAACCATCGAGCCCGCGGCGAGACAGGTAAGGAAGTCAGCCTCAAGACCAAAAGCATGAATGACGAACCAGGGAATCGTATAGAGGAAGCCAAGCTGGCACATGGTGATGACAAGTGTGATCACCATGTCGGGGATGTTGGCAGCCGAACGACGAAACGCGGTGGAGAACTGATTGACCTGCACGTTGATCATGTCATTCCACTTGTCGTAGTTCTTGACCCACCCATGGCCATTGGCCCAGCGGAGCAGAGAGGAACCCGCGCGCCTGACAAAATTAGGGCAGAGACAGACGATGAAGAGGCCAATCAGCTCAAGTGCATGACCCGCAAATACAAGCAGGTTAAGAAGGACGATATCGCCGTAGGAGTCAAGGAAGAAGCCAAGCTTGGCCCAGAGCATAATGCCAGCGAAGAGGACGACACCGAGCTGGAACATGATGAAGCGCGTGAACTGCGTGGCAGAAGCCGCGCCAACGGAGAGGCCGGCTTTGGTGAGTTGATAAATCTGAGAGGGAAGCGCACCCATCTGCATTGGCGTGAGGTTGCCGAAGAAATTGCCGGAAGCCTCCACTGCCATGAGGTCGCGGAAGCCCACGGGAGAGTCATGGTCGAGATACACAGCAACGGCGTAGGCAAGAGAGCCAAGCATGAAGTACATGCAAATGCAGCCAACGGCGCCAACGAGCCACGAAGCCTCTACGTTTTGGAAGGCCTCAACGAACGAATCGATTTGTCCCGAGAAAAACAGGAAGGCGACGTAGGCGGCAAAGACGAGACCGATGAACTGGGCGCCCTTAGCCGCCTGCTTCTTGTCAGGGTCCTGAGGCCGCTCTTCAGCAACCGATCCCTTATGCATGGGAGCAGGAGCTCCGGCTAGCCTGGGCTTAGGGGCATGAGGTCTGTGCTTGGGAGCGCCGTCCACATGGGTGGCCTGCTCCGCCTTGATGTTGTTTTCGGGGTTCTGAGCCATGCGATTCCTGAGTCTGGATGATGTCGCATACAGCGCGAGCGCCGTGCGGCCATTACTTGACTAGTGTACCCCACGCGGCAATTCTTCCCGACACCCACACCATAAGCACGAAAACAGCCGGCCAAGGTATAACCCTGACCGGCTAGCAACTTCTAGTTCAATGAAAGTTGACGGCGAGCGCCCCTACCCTACTCCGCCACAGGCGCATCCTCGGGAGCAACGGAGGCGCTGCGTTCCGCGCGAGAGCGCTCGACAGCGGCAAGCTTCGTCCTGTAAGCTGCGGCAAGAATGTCGACGCAGCCCTGACGACCAAAGCGTGCACGGTTAACGACGACGTCCTTGCCGGCATGAAGCGTCCACTTGCCAGCAGAATAGCGCTTGTAGAACATCTCGCGGGCGCGCTGCATGCGCTTAACCAGCTTGCGGGCCTTCTTCTCAGAGATGTCGCGCTTCGAACGGACGATCTCGATACGAGCCTCAAGCGGGGCGGTTACGAGCACGGTAATGAGATTGGGATTATCGCGAAGGATGTAATCAGACAGACGGCCTTCGATAATGCAGCTCTCGCTCGACCCGAGGTCACGAATAACGCCCTCCATCTGCTTGAAGAGCTTATCCGCAACGGATCGCGCGTCAACGCGATCGGGAAGGAAGGCAGCAACCTCTGCCGCAAGGCTCTCGTCATAGGCGGCGATCTGATCCGTCGTCACTCCGGCACGCATGGCAGCGCGCACGAGAACCTCGTTGTCATACAGAGGTATGCCAAGTTCGACTGACAGCATCTTGCCAATCTCGTGGCCCTCCGCACCAAAGTCGCGCGCAATGGCGATGACTACGGGATAGGTGGAGATATCAGGGCTTACCTCAGAGAAGTTCTCGGTCATGGTTGCTCCTTTAGGCCGCGACCTGGCGACGCTGGTAGGCACGAACGAACAGGGAGATGCCGAAGTTCAGGGCGAAGTACAGCAGGAACACAAAGCCATAGACAAGGAGGACCTCATTAAGGCTCTGGGTCTTTGCCATAACTACCTTAGAGGTATACATGAACTCGGCGACGTTAATGCCGGCAAGATAGGAACTGTCCTTGATGACCGTCGTGCACTGACTGAACAGGGCGGGGATGATCGTCTTGAACGTCTGGGGCAGGATGATGAGGCGCATGGTCGCGAAGAACCCAAAGCCCTGGCTCTGAGCGGCCTCGAACTGGCTCTGGGGGATGGAGTTGAGACCTCCGCGGACGATCTCCGCCATTACGGCCGAGGTAAAGATCGTAAACGCAAGAGTGGAAATGAAGACGTCGTTACCCTTGACCGTGAAGTAAATGAAGAGAATCCAGAGAAGGTTAGGAGTGCAGCGGAAGAGCTCGATATAGGCGCTGACGAGAAGTGAGAACGGTTTGGCAGCGTATGCCTTCACAAGCGCAAGAACCGTGCCGAGTATAAGCGAGAAGAAGATTGAGAGAGCAGAAATCTCGAGCGTCTTGACAAAGCCACCGAGCATGAACATGACGTTTGCTGAGCTAAATACCTCCATGACCTACGCCTCCTTCGCGGTCTCGGGCGTAACGCCAGGAATCACCTTTGCGCGCGGGCGCCTCTTGGAACGAGCCTCGAGCCACTGGACGAGAAGCGCCAGGGGGAAGCAGATGATGAAGTACAGAACGCAAGCCATGATGTAGCCCTGCAGATAGCCATACGTAGAGACAAAGCCATCCGCGTTGTACATCAGGTCGCCGCCAGCGATGAGGGCGAGCACGGAGCTGTTCTTAACGAGGTTGAGAGCCTGGTTGCACAGCGGAGGGAGGATCACCTTGAAGGTCTGGGGCAGAATGATGTACCCATAGGCCTGAATACGAGAGAAACCCTGCGACAGGGCCGCCTCCATCTGACCGCGAGGAACGCTCTCGATGCCCGTACGAATGACCTCGGAGATGTAGGCCGCGTGATACAGTCCGACGCCGATGGCTCCAAGCGCGAAGGCGGAGGTACGGACCGGGCTATCCGTATGAAGGATGACCTGCAGAATCTTGGGCCCCGCCATGTACATGAAGAAGACCTGCACCGGCAGAGGCGTGTTCTGGTAAAACTCGACGTAGACACGGCTGATGGCCCTGAGAACGTTAGAGCGCGTCGTGGAGAACACGCCGAGAATCGTGCCGAGAACGATCGAAAGCACCAGGCCAGCAAACACGACCTTGAGCGTAAGCCCGAATCCCGACCAGAGATCGCCCATGCTGGCGAGGGTAAGCTCCCATCGCTTCGCATCGAGGAGTCCGTCTAGCATCTCTATCCCTTCGTCAAAACATACATCGTGCCGCCCAGGCTAAAGTCCAGGCGGCACGGAAGCCCAGCCCTATAAGGAGCCGGGCGAAGCAATCCTAGAGCAGGCCCCAAGCGGAGACTTCCTCGTCAATCCAGCCGTTGGAAGTAACCTCCTTGACGACTTCCTCGGTGACCTCGGAGAAGTCGCAGCCCTTCTTGGTGGCGATACCGTAATCCTGGGCGCCAAACTCGATCTCGGGCTGCAGGAGCTCCTTATCGTCGGTCGTGTAGGTCTTCAGCGTGGAACGGTCCATCGCGAAGGCGTCGATCTGGCCGGCGTCAAGGGCGGAGTTGATGGAGGGGTAATCCGGGTACTCGTCGAAGACGGGCGTGGCGGCAATGTTGTTGTCCTCGAGCATCTGAAGGACGTGGTCCTTGGTGGTCGAGCCCTGGGAGACGCCGATGTGCTTGCCATCAAGGTCGGCCATGGTGGACATGGAGCCCTTCTTGATGAGGATGCCGACGTGGTCCGTGCGATAGGGATCGGTGAAGTCCCAGTCCTCCTTGCGCTTTTTCGTAATGGTGTAGGTGGCGCAAATCAGGTCGAGGGTGTCGTTATCGATAAGCGGGCCGCGGGTCTTCGGGGTGACGTCGGTGAACTCGCAGAGATCCTGATCCTTGGCCTCCTCATAAGAGACGTCAAAGACCTTGGCGGCAACCATATAGCACAGGTCAATCTCAAGGCCCTCGTACTTGCCAGTGGCGGTATCAAGCAGGCCGTAACCCACGACGTCCTTCTTGACGCCACACTTCAGCTTGCCGCGATCCTTGATGGTCTGAAGCTTGGAGTCGGACGAGCTGGAGGAGCTACCACCGCAGCCAACAAGGCCAAGGCCGGCGATGGCGGCGGAGGCACCGAGGGTTACGACGAACTGACGGCGAGAGATGTTCTTCATGGGATACCCCTTTCAGTTGCAGGTAGTCATCTACTTCAAAAGCGGCGCTACCACCGCTTGCCAGCCCGTTCACACGGGCAGATGCACTTGCAAAATGGTCTTCGGACGAAAGAAGAGCAGACCCTGAGTTAGCGCAGAATCTTGGAAAGGAAGAGCTTCGTGCGCTCATTCTGGGGATTCTCGAAGAAGTGCTCGGGCGTGCCCTCCTCGATAATTCTTCCGTCCTCAACGAAGATGACGCGATCGGCAACCTCACGAGCAAAGCCCATCTCGTGAGTGACGCACATCATCGTGATGTTCTCCTGGGCGAGCTCGACCATTACGTTGAGGACCTCCTGGACCATCTCAGGATCGAGCGCGCTCGTCGGCTCATCGAACAGGATGATCGGCTGCTTGGTGCAAAGGGCGCGCGCGATTGCAACGCGCTGCTGCTGACCACCAGAGAGATTCTGCGGGTACTCCCCTGCCTTCGCCTCTAGGCCAACACGCCTGAGGGCAGCCATGGCAGCCTCGGTGGCCTCTTCCTTGCTCTTCTTCTGGAGCTTAATGGGCGCAAGTGTGAGGTTGCCCAGAACCGTCATGTTGGGATACAGGTTGAACTGCTGGAACACCATCGACGAGTACTTGCGCGCCATCTCAAGGTGGTTCTTGCGCGTAAGCTCAGTACCATCAATCGTGATAGTGCCGGTGGTGGGCTCCTCAAGGTAATTCACGCAACGGATGAGCGTAGACTTGCCGGAGCCAGAAGGCCCGATGATAACGAGCTTCTCGCCAGCCTTGACGGTGAGGTTAATATCCTTGAGGACGTGGACGTCTCCGAAATACTTATTGAGACCACGAATCTCAATCATGTTCTTGGCGTCAGCCATGGGATTCCTTTTCTCGGATTGTCTTGTCTGAAGACTCTACGGCACCGAATCGGGTTTAAGTCTTATTTATACCCGATTGTCATGAAGCCGAAACACGCCATTACGCAGGTGCTATCAAGTAGAAGCCAAATCTACACGCGTTTATGCGAAAAATCGTATCGATCACACCGCCCGATAAGCTAGTGGTGCCTCCTCCTACGGGGGCCCTAATGACGCTAGCGGAGCTTCCTCCTGTGGCGAGCCCGGATGACGCTAGCGGTGCCTCCTCCCGTGGCGAGCCCGAATGATGCTAGCGATGCTTCCTCCTGTGACGAGCCCAAATGTCACGGAAGACGAAGAACGCGATGACGAAGGCAATCAGATAGCACACGAAGGCGAAGCCGGGAACGTCAAAGACCATGAATCTTGCGCCGCCAGGTTCTGTGCTCATGACGATTGCGCTGGCGGCAATGAGAAAGCCGACGCACAGTACGCCAAGGGTTAGGCGGTCCGCGATATGGGAGAGGTCGTCGATGGGATCCTCTGAACCGACGAAATCCATGTTGATCTTGAGTTGGCCTCGCGTGAGCATGCTCATGGCAAGCTCCGCCTGAGCCGCGGCGCCCAGAAGGCCCTTGGTCGCGGCCTTGCTACGCATGGCGAGCTCCCCCACGTCGCGCTTGATCTTTGCCGAGCAATCCGTATGAACGCGGATGTGCTGGGAGATGATGTCGATCATATTGACGCCGGGCAGAAACTCGTCGAGAACGCCCTCAAGCGTCACGAGGCCGCGTGCCATGCTCGTGATCTGGCCTGGCAGTTCGATGCCATTCCTCCGCGCAAGCGCGATGATGCGTCCAAGGAAGCTGCCGAGATCGAGATCGGATAGGTTGACAGTGCCAAACTCATCGACAACTTCGTCGAGATCGGCGAGGAGCTCGCCATGATCCACGTCCTCGGGACTCGTCGAGGAGAGCCTGAGCAGGGCGCTCTTGAGCTTTGGCGTGTCCCGCTCCGCCACCGAGAAGATCATGTCGCGCATGATGCGTCGAAGACTTGGGGACAGGCGGCCCGTAATGCCGAGGTCGAGAAAGACTATCTGCCCACCAAGGACCTCGATGTTGCCCGGATGCGGATCGGCGTGGAAAAAACCGTCATCGAGGAGCTGGGAGGCGTAGTTGTCCACAAGCTTGGTGCCAATCTCAGTGAGGTCATAGCCGGCCTCGATGAGCTTGACGGGAGTCGAGATGGTAATACCGTCGATGTACTCCATCACAACGATGTGCTTCGTGCAGAGGTCCATATAGGGCTTGGGGCAAGTCACGAACTTGCAGCCCTCGTTATTACGCCTGAACTCCTCGAGGTTGCGTGCCTCGACGAGGAAGTCCGTCTCCTCCCGGAAGGTATCCCACAGCTCTTCGACGACGCTTGTGAGGTCGAGGAACTGCTCGCCCTTGAAGAAGGGCATCAGGTGACGTACGAGAGAGCGCATGATGTCGATATCCTGTGCCATAACCTCCTGAACGTGGGGACGTTGCACCTTGATCGCAACGTCTTCGCCCGAGGAGAGGCGTGCGCGATGGACCTGTGCCACCGAGGCGGAGCCCAAGGGCCGCTCGCCAATAGCATCAAATATCTCGCCGAGGTCCCCGCCATATTCGCTTTCAAGCACGGCAAGAACGGTCTCGTACGGCATTGGCTCGACATCGCTCCTAAGGCGCGTGAGCTCCTCGCAGAACTGCTCCGGGAGAATCTCCGAGCGCATGGAGAGTATCTGCCCCGCCTTAACGAAGGTGGGACCAAGCTCCTCGAGCATCCGGCGGAACTTGACGGGCGTGATACCACCGAGAACATCGTACTTGCGGACGATCGCAAATATCTGAAGCAGACGCGCATGTCGGCGCTTCCGCGAGACCCCATAGCGGCTCGCATCATTTCTGCGCGCACCTCGAAGAAGGCCGATCGTCACGGAATCAGAGTCATCGTCAAGCTCGCCCTCGACGCCGGCGAGCGCGGCCTCCCACATTGCGTCCTCAGCCTCGGCCGGAGTCGCATCGGGGCGAAACGCGTTTTCTGGGCTCCTCATCTCGTCGGGAGAGCCTGAACCGCGATCGCGATCAGAAGAAGCCGGCCTTTGCGTCATCGAGGGCGACGTCGAGCCATGAGAAGCCGCCCCCGGGCCGGAAGCGTCAGGGGCGGCGGCTCTCTCGTTCTTTTCGAGGTCTTCGTTCAAGCCTCGCTACTCCTTTGCGGCGTCTTCGACGGAGTCCGCCTCAACGGGAACCTTGGTTGCCGCAGAGGCCTTGGCGTCAAGGTCACTCGCAAGCTCCTTGGCACGGTCGATGAAAGCCGCGCGCTCCTCAGGGGTCATCGTGGACAAGCGGGCGCGAAGAACGGAATCCTGGGCGCCATCCACGGTCTCCTTAGCCTTCTGGGTGAGCTCTCGGTTGAGGTCCTTGCCCTGTTCAACCGTAAGCTCGCCCTTATTGACGAGCGAATCCACGAGCTCCGTGGTTTTCTCGGCGCCAAGGGCGACGGCACCCACGCCAGCAAGAAACGCCTTGCGAATGCCCTCAGTGATGTCAACCATGATTGCCCCTCTCCCGCACTCGCGTGCGCGTTGTCGTTAGCCTGCTTGTACCCAAGCGAGGCAAGACGGTATCGGTCGTATCCGCAAACGGAGACAGATGGCATCACGGCAGTGGCAGATAGCGACCGCCGCGTCATCCCAGGCTGGCTACTCGCCCAGGAGATAGCGGCCCATCTGAGAGACGCTCATAGCGATAGCCGTAGCACCGGCGTTTTCCAGCTCTCCCGCGGGAGCGGTGTCGCCAAGGTAGACGCCGATAGAGTCGACGCCCGTCGCGACGGCGCCCTCGATGTCATAGTGCCTGTCTCCGAGCATGACGGCATCCTCGGGCTCAGCGTCGAGGCGGCGTAAGGCCTCAGCGATAAGGCCGGCCTTTCCGGGATCCTTAACCCCCGTCTGGGTGACGACCTCCTCGAAAAGGTCCTCGATACCAGTCTGCTGAAGAGCCATGCGGACGAAGCGCTCCATCTTCGAAGACACGATGGCGAGTCTCTTGCCTCGGGCCTTGAGCTCCGTGAGCATCTCGCGAACGCCATCGAACAACGGGTTTCTCTCGGGACCGAGGCCCGCATAGATCTCGCGATAGCGACGAGTGACCTCGGCGGCGTCTTCCTCGGAGAGGCCATAGACGAGCGAGTAGGCAAGCGGAAAGGGAGGGCCGACGAGCCTTCCGGCGTCGCCGATCTCCTCATCGGTCAGGCCCCATTCGCGAAGCACCTGAGTTGCCGTCCTCACGATGCAGGGCTTCGTGTCCGCAAGGGTGCCATCAAAATCAAAGAGGACGACGGGCTTCTCGGCCAGACCATGAATGGCCGATGCGAGGCGCTCGGCAGCGCAGTCAAGGGGGCCCTTCGCCCGGAGAACCTTAAGACCGTGCCTGACAGGCTCGATCACGGCGGCGAGGTTCTCCACGGATGCCTTGGGAGAGCCGGGCACGTTGACGACGAGCGTGCGCCCCAGGGTTCCGGCGGTGGCGCGAGAGAGCCAGGCGAAGGGCGTTACCTTGGCGGAGGCGGCGCGCATGGCCTCGCCGATGCCAGGCACGAGACGATCACAGACATCAGCCGTAACATCGGGCGTCACGTCGCGGGGAGAAAGGCCCGTACCACCCGCCGTGACAACGAGAGCGACGTCCAAAGCGGCAGCTTCGCGGATTGCGCGCTCGATCCTCGCGCGCTCGTCCGGAACGACGTCGGAAGATACCACCTCAAAACCGGACTCAGAAAGAAGAGCCGCCACGGCGGGACCCGCCTCATCCCTATAGACACCAGCACTCGCGCGATCGCTCACAGTGATGACGGTAGCGGTATAAGACGGGATGACATCCTTGTCATGGCAGCTCATGCGCACTCCTACTAGCCAAAGCCTACTTGCCGAAGGGACAGATTGGGTAGTGACACTCCTCGCAGCCGAGACAGAGGCCGCCCTCTGCATAGGCGACGATATCCGCACGCGTCAGGCGAACGCCCGCCGCGATGCGAGGCATAATGAGGTCGAGAATCGTGGCTCGCGCGAACATCACGCAGCCAGGAAGACCGAGCACGGGGGTGCCATCGTCATAGTATCCCACGAAGACCATGGCACCCGGAAGCACGGGCGCGCCATAGGTCACCATCTCGGCGCCGCTCTCCTGGATGGCGCCAGGGGTGTTGTCGTCGGGGTCGACGCTCATGCCGCCGGTGCAGACAACGAGGTCAACGCCCGCCGCGCGCACGCGCCTGATCGCGGCAACGATATCCTCGACATCGTCACCGGGCATCTCGTGGGCAACGCACTCCATGCCGTACTCGGCGAGCTTGCCCTTGACGACGGGAGTGAAGGAGTCCTCGATAAGACCCGCGGCAACCTCGCTGCCCGTGGTGACGATGCCAACGCGGCGGAGCTTGTAAGGCAGAACCTCGCAGACGGGCCCCTCGCCAGCGCAAGCGTCAGCCGCGCGGCGGGCCTCCTCAAGCTTTGACTCCTCGATCACAAGCGGAATGACGCGCATTCCCGCGAGCTTATCACCCGCATGAACCGCCGTGTTACCGGCGCGCGTGGCTACCATGACCTGCGTCACCGAGTTAACGGCGGCAAGCGCACTGCTGCGCACGCGGAAGCACCCGTCATAGGCGGCGCGCAGCTCGATTTTGCCCTCGCGGATCTCGGGCGAGCGGACGCAACCATCACCCTCCATGATCTCGCAGAGGCGGATGGCGGCGTCATCCTCGTGGAGCATGCCCGGCTCGAGCTCGAGCACATAGACGCTGCGCTTACCCATCGAGAGCAGCACGTCGACGTCCTCCGGAGCCACGACGTGGCCCTTACGGAAACGAGCTCCCTTGAATTCACCAGGAATGATCTGGGTCATGTCATGACAGAGCACGTGTCCCACGGCCTGCTGAACGGGAAGTTCCCTCATTAGCGACTCACCTCCATGACGTGCACCTCATCGCCGGGGCGAACCTCTCCCCCTCGAATGACAACGGTAAAGATGCCCTCGCTCGGCATGGCGCACTTTCCCACCAGGCGCTTGATCTCGCAGTCGTTATGGCATTTCTTGCCGATTTGCGTCACGGCGAGCAGCGTCTCCCCGACGGAGATGACCGTACCCACGGGAAGCGACTTGAGGTCGAGGCCGCGCGTGAGGATGTTCTCCGCGAAGTCGCCCGCCTTGAGATTGGGCAGAACCTGGCGCAGCTCATCAACAGCCTCATCCGGCAGCAAGCTCACCTGACGGTGCCAGGCTCCAGAATGCGCGTCGCCGACGACGCCAGTGCCCACCTCAAGCTGAATGGAATCAACAGACTGCTTGCGAACGCCCTTCTCGGCGCTCGTGCAGACGGCAATGACCTCACCCGCAAGGGAACCGGGCGAAACGACGAACTCTCCCACGTTACTCTCCCCTCACAAAATGGCCGCTACGGCCCCCAGTCTTCTCCATAAGGCGAACAGCCGTGATCTCCATATCACGCTGATGCGATTTGCACATGTCGTAGATGGTCAGCGCGGCCACGGAAGCCGCGGTAAGCGCCTCCATCTCCACGCCCGTCTCCCCCTTGCAGCGAGCCGTGGCCTCGATTGAGATCCCGTCGTTCTCAAGCGCGAAGTTGATATCCACGCCGGATAGCGGAATCTGGTGGCACATCGGGATAATCTCCCACGTGCGCTTTGCAGCCATAATGCCGGCTACCTGGGCGACAGCGAGGACGTCACCCTTGCGCGTGCCACCGGTCCGCACGAGCTCGAGCGTACTCGGGGCCATAAGCACCTTCGCGGCGGCGCGCGCGACCCGAGACGTCACAGGCTTGTCGCCAACGTCGACCATGCGGGCTCGGCCCTGCTCGTTTACGTGCGTGAACTCGGCATCGCGAATGCTTGCCGTAGTGGTCTGGAAATCCTCCACCCTAGCCCCCTATCTCGAACATGTCCCTCGGTGTCTCGCTCGAGCGAAGACCAGGGACGAGGTTGTGATGAGCCGGCTTGGCCTCGATGCCACGGGCGATGGCGCGTTCGAGCTCCAAACCATGCAAGCCGCGAAGAGGCACTTCGGCGGCGGAGTGAAGACAGGGTTTGAGCCTACCGTCCGCCGTGACGCGTACCCGGTCGCATCCCGAGCAGAACCCGTGGCTGACGGCGCGAATGAGCCCGACACGCCCGAGAAACCCCGGTGCAGAGTAGAGCTCCGCCACACCACCCTCGCCAACACGTTCGAGCTCGGGCACCGCTTCGAGGACGACGTCGCCGGAAACGAAGCGCTCCTTCGGCCAGCGGGCGCACTCTCCCATGGGCATGAGCTCGATAAAGCGAACCTCAACGGGCTCCCTTCGTGCAATGTCAACGAAGTCCGCCGCCTCATCGTCGTTCACTCCGCCCATGAGCACACAGTTTATCTTTGGCGGAGGGAAACCGGCCAGCCTTGCGGCGTGCAGTCCGTCCAGAGCGTCTGAAAGCTCGCCGACGCGTGAAATCTCCCGGTAGCGATCGGGACGAAGCGTGTCGAGCGAGATGTTAAGGCGAGTTAGCCCGGCGGTGCGGAGGTCGCTCGCGAGAGGCGCGAGCAAGGTTCCGTTCGTCGTCATGTCGACCTCGTCAATGCCCTCTATGTGGGAGAGCATAGCGACAAGGTCCACGATTCCCCGCCTCACCAGCGGCTCTCCGCCCGTAACGCGAACCTTGCGGACGCCAAGCCTTGACGCGGCACGGACGATCTCCGCCATTTCCTCGAACGAGAGGATCTCTCCATGAGTGTGATGGGCAACGCCCTCGCGGGGCATGCAGTAGATGCATCGGCAATTGCACTTGTCCGTGACGGATAGCCTCATGTAGCTAATGGTTCTTCCGAAGGTGTCCTGCACGTTCCCTACGCCTCCAAGCACATGACGTCAGACGGGGCGACCTCAAGCGTAACGCGTGAAGGGTCTTCGAGCGCGGCCCACGCCGCCTTCTCGAGCTCGACGCGGAGCATCCCGCCGCCAGGAGTTGAGCACATGACGATGGTCGAGAAGACGTTGTCGATAACGCGCGCTACCTCGCAGGGGATGAGGTTGTCGGTCTTGTCGAGCTCACCGCGACTTGGCGCGGCCACACTCCCAAACCCCGTGGGCGCGTCACCAAGGGTATCCACGGCTCGACCATCCGCCTCGACGACCCTTAGGAAGTGCGCGCGGAGGCCAACGTGGTCGCAGCCCTCGACCGGACGCGCGCAATCAAGGGTCACGCCCCAATCCGCGCAGGCAAGGGAAGTCTCTCCCACCGGCGACGCCGCACTCACGTTCTTGCAACCACTGATGAGGGCCTCCGACAGAGTCGCCGGGGTATCGAACAGCTCACGGGTGGGCACCGTGCGACCACTCTTGCCATGGTCGAGCACGCAAACGCGCTGGCTCATGCGATACACCTCGTCGCGGCTGTGCGTGACGAACACCACGCCCCCGGGAAACGCGCGAAGCGTGTCTGTGAGCTCGAGCTCGAGCTGCCAGCGCAGATAACCGTCGAGCGCGCTGAAGGGTTCGTCGAGAAGGAGGAGCTCCGGATCGTTCGCCATGATGCGCGCGAGGGCGCAACGCTGCTGCTGGCCTCCAGACAGCTCGGCCGGACGCGACTCCTCGAGGCCCTCCAAGCGGAAGGCTCGAATCTGCTCCAAAGCCCTCTCGCGGCGCTCGTTGCGAGATCCTCCTCGCGCGCCCGCCATGACATTGTCGAGAACCGTCATCGTCGGGAACAGCGCGTAGTTCTGAAAGAGATAGCCCACGCGCCTATCCTGCACCGGCACGTCAACGCGCGCTTCCGAGTCAAACAGCACGTGATCGTTCAATACGATACGACCCCTGTCAGGGTGCTCGATGCCGGCGATGCACTTGAGGGTCATGCTCTTGCCGCAGCCGGACGCACCGAGAATCGCAAGCGTCTCGCTCGGGTCATCCGCGTTGAAGGACACGTCGAGGACGAAGTCGCCAAGGCGTTTTGTGATGTCAACGGAAAGGCTCATGCCCGCCTCCCCTGCGTGCGGGCCCTACCCTCAAGCCAGTTCATGGCGAGAAGGACAACGGCCGATATGGCGATGTTGACGAGCACCCATCGAAACGCGAGTGCGTCATCGCCCGTGCGCCATAGCTGATAGACGGTCGTGGAGACCGTTGCGGTCTGACCGGGCGTATATCCCGCGACCATAGCCGTGGCCCCGTACTCTCCGAGGGCGCGGGCGAACGCGAGAACCGCCCCCGCAAGAATGCCCTGGGCGCAACCGGGAACCTGGACCCGCCAGAACGCCCACGTGCGGCTCTTGCCGAGGGTAAGCGCGGCGTGAGTCAAGGTCTTGTCATAGGCCTCGAAAGCTCCGCGAGCCGTTCGATACATAAGGGGAAAGGCGACGACAACGCACGCGAAGATCGCGCTGTACCACGTCATGGTGAGACGAACCCCAAAGACCTCGAGTACCCAGGCGCCGATGGGACGCCTGGGTCCAAGAACAAGCAGGAGCAGGTACCCGACGACGGTCGGCGGCAAGACGAGCGGCAGCGTGAGCACCACATCGAGCAGGGCCCTCACCGTTCTGGGAAGCTTCGCGATCACGCACGCCGCACCGAGCCCCAGGAAGAACACGGCCACCGTCGAGACAGCAGCGATGCGCAGCGAGTTTATGAGCGGGTACCAATCCATGGCTCAGATCCTATCGACAATTACGCGGACAGCGGCTTGAAGCCGACCTCCTCGAAGCAAGCGGAGGCCTCGGAGCCCTTGAGGAACTCGAGATAGGACTTGGCGGCGTCCTCGCGCTTCGTGCCCTTGACGATGGCGATCGGATAGACGACCTCGCCGCACATATCCTTGGTAGCGCAATCGACGACCGCGAGGCCTGCTGACACCGCATCGGTACGATAAATGACGCCACAGTCGACAGCCGCCTCGGATACCTGGGTCGTGACCTCCTTGACGTTGGTGCCATAGGTGATCACGCCAGAATCCGCGAGTTCGTCCTCGTTGAGGTTGAAGTACTTCAAAATTTTCTGGGTGTACTGTCCAACGGGAACATCGGAGTTACCCATGGCGAGCTTGACGTCGCCAGCCGTGAGGTGCTCAGCGAGGTCCTCGAAGTTCTGGATGCCCTTGGGATTGCCTTCGGGGACAACGAGCGTGACCTCGTTCTGGAGGATGTTGAAGCGCGTGTCGGACTCGATAAGATCGAGGCCCTCGGTGTTGACCTCGGGGTCTGCGGTGGCGTCGAGCTGGTTCATCTGCTTTTGTCCGGCGGAGATGAAGACGTCGCACTCGGCACCTTCCTGAATCTGGGTCTTCAGGGTACCGGAGGAATCGAAATTGAAGCTAACCTCGGTGCCAGCGTCCTTCGTGAAGGACTCAGTCGCCTTGGTGAGGCTCTCGGTCATGCTTGCCGCGGCAAAGACGATGAGCTTCTCGTCAGACGCAGCGGACGACGTCGCGGCGGGGCCAGAGCTGCCACATCCGGCGAGCCCGAGGCCAGCGACGGCAGCGGCACCCGCCCCGATGGAAGCGATTGCCTGCTTGCGAGTGATGGATTTCATGAAGGCCTTTCCTTTCAGCCGTGCGTTCCGTGGGCAATCTATGCGATTCGTTGTTTTGCGAAATACACAACGGTCGCCATGTTTACGCACGACGCTACGGTTGTCGTGCAATGAGACCCTTCTTACAGGTAGCTGGGGCAGCCTATCGCCCGAGAAACACGATGGCCCGAACGGACTTCGATCATCTTTGCGGCAATTGAAACCGCAATTTCCGCGGGAGTCACAGCACCAATAGGCAGGCCAATGGGAAGATCGACGGCAGCGACCTCATCCGCAGAGACGCCACGCGAGGTGAGCACGCCTTCGAGGACTCGTCTCTTGTTCCTGCTACCCATGCAGCCGAGATAAAGCGGATGGGCCTCGACTACTTGTGAGACGACGTCTTCGTCAGCCGCGTGCCCATGAGTCATGACAACGACGTAATCGCGATCACCAACCGTGACGCTCGCAGAAATATCCTTGAAATCGCCGAGGATGACGCTCGAGGCGGCCGGAAAGTTCTCGACGCGTGCCACCTCCGGACGGTCGTCAACAACCACGACGTCGAAATCGATCGCGGCGAGTGCCGGCACGAGCGCCCTGCCGACGTGTCCCCCGCCAAAGATGACGCAACGGGGAGCGCACACCACGGGCTCGAGATAGCGGTCGCCCTCCACCCGCGGGGTCGAATCAGCCCCTGCGGACCCCCCAACGGCAGCGACGGGGACGGAGGCGGACCAATCAACGACAAGCTCGACCGGTGTCCCCGCGTCGGCGGACTCGATAGCGGCCTCAAGCGCTGGGATGTCGCGAGACGATAGACGGCGAATGCCGATGAGCTGAGAGCCCCCGCAGGCGATATCAACCACACCTCGCTTGAAGTTCATTCGCAGGGCGGGCTTGCCAGAAAGCACGTCGTGGCAGAGCCTCTGGCTTTCGAGCTCGGGAGAGCCACCGCCAACCGTCCCCAGAAAGGAACCGTCCTCGAGAAGCACCATCCGGGCGCCGGCGGCGCGGGCGGCCGACCCCGCAGTAGATAGCACGACGGCCTCGGCAACGGGCCTTCCGGCCTCAAGCTCCGCAAGTTCGCGGCGGAGAAGAGAGATGCCTTCCATCCCTAACCCTCCAACCTCGAGGTGAGCATGCAAATCGCCTCGAGCACGCCCCCACCAACGGCGCGGGCCTTGTCAGACGAGGAGAAGCAGTGCGAGCGCTCACAACGCGGGTCGATGTCGCCGGACTTCATGCCCGCCGTCACCTCAACGCCCTCCTGGAGAAGGCCACGCAGGACACCGTTGATAGTGCAAGTCATGGGAACGCCGGACACGGTTGCGGCAACCTGGCCGGCGCGCACGACGTCGCCAATCTGGAGGACCGGCTCAAAGACGCCGTCTGCGGGAGCGCGCAGCACGCGGTCCGCAGAATGACCAGCGATGACGCCAGGGATACCGGTGTTGGGGGCAGCTGAACCATCCCAGATGACCTGGCCGAGGAAATGCCCTCGATTGGTCTCGACGACTGCATCGCAATCCTTGCCTGCATAAAAGCCCGGGCCAACGCCAATAACATACGGAGCCATGGAGCGCTTTGTGCCAAGGTTCTTCTTGGCGAGGATGGCATCGACAACAACCTGCGGCTTCAACTCCGAAATGCTCTCACCCTCAGGATCGACGAGAACCGCGACGTCACCGTTGACGACGATTGAACGAGCCTCCGCGCAGGAGCTGGCAAGACGAGCGCAAACGCCCTCAACCTCACATGAGCCAAGGCGGATGGCCTCAGAAAAGCAGACGGTACGGCGGATGGACGTGGGAACCGCGATGTCGCACATGACGACCTTGCACCCGGCGCGCCTCAGGCGAAGCGCGATGCCGGTAGCGATATCCCCCGCTCCCCGAATCTCAACGAGCATGTAACTCACCGTTCCCCAAAGACAGCCACAATGGTAAGCAGTTTCCCGCTATGGCAAAGCGTAGTCATCATACGACAACAACGGTATACCAAACTTTGAGTTAGGGTTGCTAATGGATTGTTATCGTGGCATCAAAAGAACTGCGAGCGCGCCGAATCGACAGGAGAACGGCACGATTTGGTCCGTCATCGGCGGAGGTGGCAAGACGACGCTGCTGCGCTCGCTTGCGGATGAGCTCGTCGCGGAGGGAAAGACCGTGATCCTCGCTACGACGACCCATTTCCTACCCTTCAGCGGAATCGACACCGTTGTTTCCGCTGACGAGTTTGAGGTCGCGCGACAGGTCGAGACCCAGCGAGTCATCTGCGTTGGCACGCCCGCTCACGAAGCGCGAAATGCGGGCAAACTGGCACCCTCACGGATCGCACCGCAAGATCTCGCAAGCCTCGCAGACTTCGTGCTCGTCGAAGCAGATGGCTCGAGGCACATGCCCGTCAAAGCACACAGCGATCGCGAGCCCGTCGTTCCGGACGGCAGCGACCTGACGATCATGGTCATTGGTGCCAGCGCCCTTGATAAGCCCGTGGCGGAAACCGTTCATAGGGCAGAGCTCTTCTGCGAGAACTCGGGGTGCGAGCAGAATGATGTGGTTACGCCAGAGCTTCTCGCTCGGCATCTTGCCACGGAGGCCAGGAGGGGTGCCATAGACCCAAACCTGATCATAGTCAACCAAGCAGAAAGCCCTGAGACGATTGAAGCTGCTCACGCCTTTTACGAGGAGCTCATCGCCATGGGCATGAAGGTGCCCATGCTCGCGGGCAGCATCCGCAGACACGATCTCGCAGAGATCCGGTAGCTAGACGATGACATCAGCCCGCGATGGCGCATCGCCTGCCCGTTAGCCCAAACACTAGCGAGCAGGCGATGTGTTGGCGCCGCTAAACCACACGGAACGCAGTTAGCCTTGCGCAATCTCTCGAACGGCCTCGATCGCCGTGTCTATCTCCTCCTGCGTAGTGAACCAACTCGTGGAAAAGCGAACCACGCCCTGCTCACGCGTGCCAAGCGCCTCATGCATGAGAGGCGCGCAATGGGCACCTGGACGGGTCGCGATGCCCCAGCCCTGCATAAGCATGTCCGACACGTCGGCGGACGAGATGTCACCAACGTTGAGGGAAAGAACGCCCGCCCGGAGAGGAGACTCGCCAGACGAGAAGGTCTCCCAATCACCGTAGACGGTCACGCCTTCAATACCACGCACGCCCTCATACAGACGCCGTGCCATGGCCACCTCGTGCTCGCCCATCGCTTCGACGCCTCCGTTGGCATCAAGGAACTCGAGGCCCGCCGCGAGACCAGCCAGGCCATGCCCGTTGAGGGTACCCGCCTCGAGGCGCGTGGGCCAATCCTCGGGCTGCATTGGGTCAAAGCTATGCACGCCAGTGCCGCCCACATTCCAAGGACGAACGTCGACGCCTTCAGTCACAGCAAGACCCCCTGTCCCCTGGGGACCCATCAGCGCTTTGTGACCGGTGAAGCAGACTACGTCCAACCCCTGCTCGACCATGTCGATGGGGATGATACCCGCGCTTTGCGAGGCATCCACAATACAAACGGCCCCGGCGGCATGCGCGATGCGAGAGACACGCGCGACATCCACGGCGTTGCCGGTGACGTTTGAGGCTCCGGTCACGATGACGGCTCGCGTCCCCAAAACGACAAGGCGCTCAAGCTCCTCCATGTCCAGGCGTCCGAACTCATCGCAACCCACGTGCTCAACGAGGACGCCACGCTCGGACGCGAGCCTGTTCAGCGGACGAAGAACCGAGTTATGCTCAAGCACCGTGGTCACCACGCGGTCGCCCTCGCCCACCAGGCCATTGATGGCGCAGTTGAGGGTCGCCGTCGAGTTGGGGGCAAAGGCAACGTGATCGGCCCTCGGGCAGCCAAGAAGCCTCGCCATGCGCTCTCGACACTCATGAATAGTGCGAGCGGCGCCCATGGCACTTGAGCTCGCCCCACGCCCGGCATTGCCGAGCGTACCCATGGCAGTTGCCACAGCGTCGACAACCTCTCGCGGCTTTCGCATCGTCGTGGCAGCGTTATCGAGATAAATCATGGCGTCGTCCTCCAAAGGCCATGCCCAGGCAGGCCCTTACCCCCTCACGAATTCAAGCAGCTCAACCGTGAAGAACCCCTCAACGGGAACGCCGGCCCCAGAGAGGGCAGGCTCGAGAAGGTCGCGATCCTCTGGCGCCGCCTTCCAAGCAAGCCCGCAGCCAGCGGAGACCTGGCCGGGAACGGGAATCATCCGCCCGGGCAAGCCCTGAGACTGGCAAAGCTCCTCGCAGCTCATGGCGGCCGCCGTCGTGGGAAACGCCACGACGAGAGCAGGCCTCGGAACGCGCGGCACTAGGGCCTCACGACCACGGATGCACCAGCGAGCTTCTCGGCGATCACGTACATGTTGGTGACCTCGCCAACGGCGAGCTTGTCGGTGATGCCATAGAAGTCGAGGCAGGTGCCACAGGTAAGAATCTCGACGCCGTCATTGGCGAGGTTCTTGAGGTCCTCGAGCGAATCCGAACCCTCGCAGGAGAGATGGGCGCCGCCGTTGTAGAGCAGGATGGTCTTGGGCAGACGCGGCAGCTGCGTCAGAGAGAAGACGAAGCTCTTGAGCAGCTTCTTACCCAGGACGTCGTCGCCCGTGCCCATGGCATCGCTCGTGATCTGGACAACTACGTTGTCCGCCGGAGCAGCGCAAGTAACGCCCTCGGGCTCGCCCGCGGACACCTCAACGGCACCGTTGGCCGTGGTAACGACGTGCCACTCCTTGTCGCCCGTCTGCTCGAAGCTGCTAGCGCAACCCTTGGAAGTGGCCATGCGGGAGAGGTTCTCGACGGCGATCTTGTTATCGACAATGGTCTCGACCACACCAGCTCCGCCGAGCGCGCCAAGCGCCTTCAGCGTCTTGACGACAGGGATGGGGCAGGCGTCTCCGCGAGCGTCGATGACGAGCTTGTTCTCAGACATACTTAAGCTTCCTTTCTCGAAGCGAATCTACATCGTAACGTGGACAGAACGTTCTCCGCGAGCAACAGCACGGCCTATCACCGCAGCTGGCTGCCCCAGTTCCCTCAACCGGGCAACATATCCCCCGGCCTCCTCCTCGGGCATGGCGACGAGAAGGCCGCCGGAGGTCTGCGGATCAAACAGGACGTCCGCAAGGTCAAGCGGGACATCAGGCTCCATCTCGACGCGAGGGCCGAAGAAATCACGGTTGCGGTAGGCGCCGGCGGGAATGAGACCCATGGCTGCCATTTCCCGCGCCCGCGCGAGCAACGGCACGCGTGCGGCCCATATCTCAAGCGTGACATCGCTCGCCTCCGCCATCTCGCAACCATGACCCATGAGCGAGAAGCCCGTGACATCGGTTGCCGCATGCGCGGAGAGGCCGTCGAGGGCCTCGGCGGCGTATTTGTTGAGCATGATCATAGAGTCGGTCGCTACGCGGACGCCATCGTCGTCGAGAATCCCACCCTTGTAGGCGGTTGTGAGGACACCGGTGCCGAGGGCCTTCGTCAACACGAGCACGTCTCCCTCACGAGCGCCCGCATTCGCAAGAAGGTGGTCGAGGTTCACGAAGCCCGTGACGGCAAGGCCGAACTTAGGCTCGTGGTCATTGATGGAGTGGCCCCCGGCAACGATCACGCCCGCCTCACGGCATTTGTCGGCACCTCCGGCAAGAATCTGCCCCGCCACCTCAAGGCCGAGGCAATTGGGAAAGCAGAGGAGATTAAGCGCAAGCGCGGGCTTGCCGCCCATGGCCCATACGTCGGAGAGGGCGTTTGCTGCCGCTACCTGGCCAAAGAGATACGGGTCATCGACCATCGGGGGGAAGAAATCCGTCGTCCCCACGAGCCCCCTACCGTCGCCGAGGTCATAGACGTAAGCGTCGTCAGAAGAGTCGAAGCCGACAACCAGCTTGTCGCTTGCGACGCGAGGCAAGTCCGCGAGGACCTGCGAAAGGTACCCTGGCGCGAGCTTCGCAGCGCAACCAGCGGCCTCAACGAGCTCGGTAAGCTTGACTCCCGTCATGTCCATGGTGTCTCCAACCCAGTTGCCGGGCTAACGCCCGAATCGAATACGCCTTATCTACCCAACAAGGGCAAGCGCTCGTTCGGCGGCACCAAGCGCGCCTGCGAATCTTGCCTGCGGGCATGTCGTGACCAGCGCCCCAAGCCTCTCCCCAAGCTGGGCAACGAAATAGTCATTCTCGCAAAGACCACCGGTGAGGAAGTATGGGGCACCCGAACCCTGCCCGGCAAGCGCCGCAACTCGCCCCAACACGCTATCCAAGACGCCATTCGCAATGTTTGCGCGAGGCTCCCCTCGACCAATCATGCTGATTACCTCGGACTCCGCGAATACGGTGCACATACTCGAGATCTTCGTCGGCTCGCCCTCGGCAGCCAGACGCGAGAGCTCTCCCTGCGAGACGCCAAGCCTGTCAGCCATGATTTCGAGGAAACGCCCCGTACCGGCGGCGCACTTATCGTTCATCGCGAACTTGGCAACGCGGCCGCCACGAAGCGTGATCACCTTGGTATCCTGGCCTCCGACATCGATAACGGTACCTTCGGGCCCGAAGAGTCTCACGGCACCCACGCCATGACAGGTTATCTCCGTAATGACCTTGTCGGCATACGGAACGGCTATGCGCCCGTATCCGGTCGCAACCACGCGCGTCTCGGGATCAGCTGGATCAAAGCCGGCTACTCGGAGCTCCTCGAGAGCACGGTCCGAGGCGTCTACGCTCGAAAAACCCGTGGGCATCTGCCTCGTAAAGAGGATATCCCCGCCGCCATCGATGACAGCGAGCTTCGTTGCCGTGGACCCAATGTCTATTCCGACCCCGAACATGCCCCACCCCTAGAGAGTCTCGATGAACGCGGCAATGCGCGTGTCGATTTGTCCCTGGTCGCCCTTGGAGAAGTCGGTCTCAATCTTCATGTAGGGGATACCGGCGCCCTCGACGGCCGCCTGCATGCGGGCACTCTCGACGTTGAACGTATGGCACGCGGAGAGCACGCTCTCGATAACGCCATCGACGTGGTACTTCTCGCACATTGCCAGCGTGTTCTCCATGCGACCCTCGTTGGGGGTCATGACAGAACAGTTGATCTGGAGATAGCGGTCAGAGATGGCGCGCAGGATGTCAGGCGCGTCAACGTCCACCATCATGCGAGCCGTGCGCTCGCCGGAGCAATCGTCCATGCAGACAACGACCCCGCCGTTCACCTCGATATTGTGGCCAATCTTGTTGATGACGCCGCCCACAGGACAGCCCGTGAGAAGAATGCGCTTCGCGTCCGCCAGAATCGGACGCTCGCCGGCCTCGTAAGCAGCGCGACGATCAGCGGTCACAGTCTCGAGCTTCTCGATATAGGCGTCGACATCGAAGTTAAAGGTGCCCGCGAACATCGTGCTCATGAGCTCTACGCCGCTCATGACGGGAGGCTCGCATGCCTGGAGGCCATACATCGCGAGCTTTGCGGCGCGGAGACGGTTGCGCCTCACCGCGGCAGTCCTCAGGTCATCATCCGTAATCGTGACGCCATAGAGGTCCTCGAGACGCTCCTTTAGGAGGCGGCACTCCTCGTACCACGCCTCGCGCTCGTAGCCGCGGTCTCGGCCCTGGGGAAGGTGGAGGACGTACGTCTCCTTGAGGTCGTTCAGGAGCTCGTACATCTTCTTCTTCCCGTCGCATGTGGTCTCGGCGATGATGATGTCGCTGAAATGCGTGAACGGGCACTTCTGAGAGTACGCGAAGCCAAACGTCGACTTGACGAGAGGGCAGAGATTGGCGGGGAGGACCTTCTCCGCCTCGGGAATCACCTCGTCAGATGTGCCACAGAGGGAAACGCCCGCAGCTCCCGCGGCGTCCACGATCTCGAGCGGCGTATAGCTGCAAAGATATCCGACAAGGCGATTACCGGCCTGCTTGTAGTCCTTGACGCGAATGAAGCTCGCCTTGCGTTGCTCGTTGAACTCCTGGAACGTCCGCGGCAACGACTGGTCGAACGTATCCTCCATGGGCGCTTAGCCTCCCTCATCTACAGACGGCATTGAATCGCGCCAAGAGCGCATCGGCAGAGACTGCTTATCCGGCAGCCGCCGTGAGTCATCGTCCAATGACACATGGTTTGGTTGCCGTACAGAATGTTAGCGAACGTTATATGCGCTTACGAATAGCGGTCTGTGAACGGTATGTTTACGAGCAACCGTTGTTGCGCAATAGAACAACGCAACCACTTACCCGGAGACTGACTCGACGATTTGACGATGCCGGACAAAGGTCTCCCCGCCCGCACAGGCCAAAAAATACGAAGCCACATCACCCAAAACGCAGGCTAGTCCTACCATGGCATCAGACATACCTAAGGAGGAGCCATGGACTCAAACGAAGATGCTGCTTGGAAACTCGCGCGCGAACTCGTACAAATCGACAGCTCCGATCCGGGGGCCTATGAAGGCGAGATCGAGCGTCACATCAGAACCTGGCTACGCCAGAGAATCGAAAACCTCCCCGAATCGCTCGCGTCACGAGTTTCAATCGATGAGCTCGAGATCCTCCCGGGGCGCACGGAACTCATGGCGACCATCCCAGGCGCAACTGATGAACCCCGCCTCGTCTTCATCTGCCATATGGACACCGTGACGCTCGGAGACGGTTGGGACGACGGCGTTGACCCACTATCCGGCCTCATTCGCGACGAGCGCCTCTACGGCCGCGGGGCATGCGACATGAAGAGCGGTCTCGCAAGCGCTATGGTCGCTTTCGAAGCTACGCTCGACAAAATGGCGAGGACCGGCAAGCTTCCACGGAGAGGGCTCTCGCTCATTTGCAGCGTCGACGAGGAAGACTTTATGCGTGGCGTCGAGGCCGCCATCAAACAGGGCTGGGTCGGCACCTCGGAATGGGTTGTTGACACCGAGCCGACCGACTCCCAGATCCAGGTCGCTCATAAGGGACGCACGTGGTTCGAACTTACCATGCAGGGAGTAACCGCTCACGCGAGCCAGCCGTGGAAAGGAGCGGACGCCATCGCTGCCATGGCAGTAGTCATCAATCAAATTCGCCGAGAGATTGGCAGCCAGCCCGCGCATGACGAGCTTGGCCTATCCACGGTAACGTTTGGACAGATCGAGGGCGGTTATCGCCCGTATGTCGTCCCCGACTCGTGCAAGGTTTGGATTGACATGAGGCTGGTCCCGCCCTGCGACACGCAGGCGGCAACGAAGATTGTACAGGACGCGATTGCAGCCGCCGAGAGCGAGGTGGAGGGCTGCCACGGTTCATTCGTCATCACCGGGGACCGTCCCGCCGTCGAGCGTGACCCCGCCTCTCCCCTGCTGGCCGAGCTGCTTGAATCAACCGCCGATGTAACGGGCACTTCCGCGGAAGTTGGCATTTTCACAGGCTACACCGACACCGCGGTCATAGCGGGCACGTGCCAGAATCACAATTGCATGAGCTATGGGCCGGGATCGCTCGCGCTTGCCCATAAGCCCAACGAATACGTGCCGCATGAGGATGTGTGCCGAGCCCAAGCGGTGCTCACTCGCCTTGTCGAACGTGTCTGCTGGTAGCGTGTCCGCACCTCAAGCCAGGCACCAGTCGAGAAACACAAGAGACAAAACAGCGCCCCGAGGGTCATCGAACCATCGGGGCGCCAAAGGATTGAAGCGAGTGTCCTCGTGCCGTTACCTAGCAATGAGAGGGAGCGCCGTAAGAACGACACCAGCGCAGTGCTTGGCCGCAGCCGCCTCGAACTCCGGATAGGAAACGCTCGCAGAGCCGTCGGCCTTATCTGAAATGGCACGAACGACAACGTACGGAACGCCAGCCACATAGCAGACGTGGGCGATTGCCGCACCCTCCATCTCACAGCACATACCGCCAAACTGCGAGGTAATCTGAGCCTTGGCCTCGGTCGAGGCGACGAACCTATCCGCGGAGCAGACGCGACCCTCAAAGACATTCACGTCGTCGAGCGCCTTCGCCGCGGAAAGCACGGCCTCACGAAGGGAGCGGTCCGCCTCGAAGGCAATGACATGCAGGTCAGGATGCTCGCCAGGCTTGTAGCCGAGGGGCGTCACGTCCATGTCGTACTCAACGGCATCCGTAGAGACGACGATGTCGCCCACCTCAATGTTATTGTCGAGGGAGCCAGCGACGCCCGTATTGATGACGCAGGTGGCGCCAAGCTGGGAAACGAGGGTCTGGGCACACATGGCCGCGTTCACCTTGCCGACGCCGCACTTGACGACGACGACAGAAACCCCGTCAATGATGCCCTCGACGAACACCAGCCCCGCGACGTCGTGCTCCGTCGCGCCCTCGACCTTACTCTTAAGCAGCTCGACCTCGGAATCCATCGCTCCGATGATGCCAACCTTGACGTTTCCCATGCAACCTCCCAAATCATCAGGCTACGGTTCATGATACCCGCCCTCCAAGCCGTATTCGCGCGCGGCAAAAAACGTCATTCGTGAGGGTTCGCTTGCGTCACCCACTCGCACGAACGAAACAAAGGGGCTGCGCGCCGGCATCGCGGCACGCAGCCCCTTACACAAAGCACATGACGAGCGAGTTTAGATCTGAGCGATGAACTAGCTGCTAAGAGTCTCGAACGTCGCCAGCCATACCCTAGCCGCTACAGCGACGCCTCAGCCTCAGAAAGGGAATCGAGGATGTGCTCGTCCTTGCCGTCGTACTTGGGAGCGGGACGGAAGAGCATGAACAGGATTCCAGCAAGCGCGACGAAGGCCACGACGGTCCAGAAGCCAAAGTTACCCAGAACAGCGAGCTCCCAGAGCTGGTTGATGATGAGGCCGACAACCCAGCCAAAGCCGCACTGGTAGGCAATGGCGAACCAGAACCACTTGGGGTCATCCATCTGCTTGCGAATCGTACCGATAGCGGCAAAGCACGGAGCGTCAAGCATGTTGAAGGCAACGAACGCGCACATGGCGCCGGCATGCATGATGCCGGAAGCATCCGTAAACATGCCAGCGAAGCCGCTCCACATGGAGAGGGAGTTCTCGGTGGCGTCACCAAGACCAAACAGGACTCCGAAGGTCGAGACCAAGTTCTCCTTGGCGATGAGCGCGTTGATGGAGGCGGCGGCGGCCATCCAGTTGTCGGCGCCAAGCGGGGCGAAGAGCCAGGAGATGGAACCGGCGATGACCTTCAGGAGGGACTTCTCGACGTCGCCGTCGGCCAGGAAGCCGAACGCGCCGTTGTCAAAGCCAAAGTTAGAGAGGAACCACACCACGACGGCAGCGGCGAAGATGATCGTACCGGCCTTCTTGATGTACGCGCTGACACGCTCCCAGATGTGGAGCCACCAAGACTTGATGGACGGGAAGTGGTAGGACGGGAGCTCCATGACGAACGGGGTGGGCTCGCCAGCGAAGGCCTTGGTCTTCTTCAGCATGATGCCGGAGATGATGATCGCGGCAACGCCGAGGAAGTAGAACATCGGGGCGATCCACCAGCCGTCAGAACCGCCGATGAGGACGCCCATGACGAGGGCGATGATCGGCTGCTTGGCTCCGCACGGAATCATCGTGGTGAGCATGGCCGTCATGCGACGGTCCTTTTCGTTCTCGATGGTCTTGGTGGCGAGAACGCCAGGCACGCCGCAACCAGAGCTCACGAGCATCGGGATGAAGGACTTACCAGAGAGGCCAAAGCGACGGAAGACGCGGTCCATGACGAAGGCGACACGGCTCATGTAGCCGCAGTCCTCGAGGAAGCAAAGGAGGACGAACAGGACGAACATCTGCGGGATGAAGCCGAGCACGGAGCCGACGCCGCCGATGACGCCGTCAATGACGAGGGACTTGACCGCATCAGACGCACCCGCGTCATCAAGCCAGCCCTCGACGGCACCGGGAATGGAGGGGACGTAGCCGTCGTAGTCCGCGGGATCGGGCTCCTCGGACTGCGCATCGACAGCGGCGAGGAAGTCATCGGCCGTGACGGCGGGGATAGTGTCCTCGGTGTCGTTGCCGTCCTCGTCGGTGATCACGACGTCCTTCGCGGTCACGTCGGCAGCAGAGGCAACGAAGCCGTCAACGATGGCCTCGGAGTCGGCGTCCTCAGGGTCTTCCGCAAGGGCGTCGACAGCGTCGGAGACCTCGGTCGCACCGTCTTCGGTCACGACGCCGTCATCCTCGGCAGCGGCGATAAAGCCGGAAATCTGATCGCCGTAGTGGTTGTCGGCAAACTCCTCGGCATCGGCCTCATACTGCTCCTGGCCGGCAGAGTTGACGAAGAAGCCGTCAGAGAAGAGATTGTCGTTCACCCAGTCGGTACCAGCGGTGCCTACGGTGGAGATGGCGATGTAGTAGACGAGGAACATCACGACGACGAAGATCGGCAGACCGAGGACACGGTTGGTAACGACCTTGTCGATCTTCTCGGAGGTGGTGAGCTTCTTCGGAGCCTTCACGACGCAAGCGTCCATGACGCGCGCGATCCACTCGTAACGATCGGAGGTGATGATGGACTCGGCGTCGTCATCGCGAGCGGTCTCGACAGCCTTGATGTCAGCCTCGAAGGCCTCGAGCTCGGCATTCGAAAGGCCGAGGGGCTCGATGGCGGCGGCGTCGCGCTCGAACACCTTGATGGCAAACCAGCGGTTCAGCGAAACGTCGCACTTGCCGGCGATGCCCTTCTCGATCTTAGCAAGCGCCGCCTCGACCTCGTCGGAGAAGACGCGGGCAGGAGCCGGAGCAGTACCCGCCTTGCCAGCCTCGACGGCCTTGTTGACGAGGTCATCGACGTTCGTTTCGCGCAGGGCGGACACCTGAACGACCTCACAGCCAAGCTCGCGAGAGAGGGCGGACACGTCAATGCGGTCGCCGCTCTTCTCGAGAAGGTCGAGCATGTTCAGGCCGAGAACGACGGGAAGGCCGCACTCGAGAATCTGGGTCGCAAGATAGAGGTTGCGCTCGAGGTTCGTCGAATCGACGAGGTCGATAACGGCAGACGGGCGGTTCTTGATGAGGTAGTCACGCGAGACGACTTCCTCAGGAGAGTACGGAGAAAGCGAGTAGATGCCGGGGAGGTCGGTGAAGGTAATCTGCTTATCCTTCCTCCAGTTGGCCTCCTTCTTCTCAACGGTGACGCCAGGCCAGTTTCCCACATAGCCGTTCGATCCGGTGAGGGCGTTGAACAGCGTGGTCTTGCCGCAGTTCGGATTACCTGCGAGCGCGATATACATGCGGTCTTCCATGACTCCCTTTCCTGATGTGTTGCTGGGGGCGGGGTCGGCCCCCTGGTCCCTTATGCCGGACCTTTTCAGATGGGCGCGGAGATCCCCTCGAGACCGCGCCTCTCCGCTCGTGCGGAGCATAGCTGGCACCAAGCCGATCCCCGCTTACTCGGGCTCGACCTCGACCTTCTCGGCCTCATCCTTGCGGATGGAAAGCTCGTAGCCACGAACGTTGAGCTCGAGCGGATCACCAAGTGGGGCCACCTTAACGACCTTCACCTTGGCGCCCTTGGTGATGCCCATGTCCATGATGCGGCGCTTCACGGCCCCGACACCAGTGAGTGCCTTCACCGTGCAAGACGACCCAACTGGTATGTCCTTAAGCGTAGTCACCTGTTCCCTCTCTTCCTCTCTCTGCCGGCATGCCGGCCTGAAACGACAACTAGATGCGAATTCGCCTGATGTAATG
Source organism: Collinsella sp. 1033st1_E11_1033SCRN_220408 (assembly GCF_039062465.1). Taxonomy (NCBI): domain Bacteria; kingdom Bacillati; phylum Actinomycetota; class Coriobacteriia; order Coriobacteriales; family Coriobacteriaceae; genus Collinsella; species Collinsella sp. 1033st1_E11_1033SCRN_220408. Next base: position 287,911 of record NZ_JBCLNF010000001.1, on the reverse strand, counting down.
CGAAACCCAAGCGAGCGAATAGGCGAATTAGCAAACGAACACGTGCATGCAGATTGTGCGATCGAGACCAAGCTGGGCTCCCTTAACCCTCACGATGGACCCCGAGGCACCGCCCTGGGTTACGACCCTGACCACGGCACCCTCGACAAATCCAAGGTTCTCGAGGTGACGTCGCATCTCGGTGGTGCCGCTGACCCTCACGACGCGGACGTCTTCGCCCTCGCGTGCCATGGCAAGCGGAAGCTGTGCGACTGACGCTGCAACCATAGCTGCTCCTCTAACCAAAAGTTGTCCCCAACTAACTCCATAACTAATTTGAGTAGTATGTGCCTAACTTTTGCATGAGTCAACCGTGGTGAACCGTTTGATTTGGTTAACATTTGGTTATGCCGAGATCTGGGAACAAAAATCCGAAGATTGCCCCAGCAAAACCGGGGATTGCTTCAGAAATACCGGAGATCGTCCCAGCAAAAACGAAGATTGTCCCAAGGAATCAACGAGAAAAAGGCCGCCTCGGCTTTCTGCCAAGACGGCCCAGCAAGGTGCGGCTCAATCAAAAAACTACCGGTACAAAGGAACAAGCCCTTCCCTACTTGAGACGGGCGAGGACTCCGCGAATGAGGGTCTCGAAGTCCTTCTCGTGATCGTGGGCGACCTCAAGAACGGATTCGTGCGTGACGCCGGCCTCGCCAGCCATGTTGGCAGCGAGGGTGACGCCGAGGACGTTCATACCGAGGGCATGAGCCATGATAGCCTCGCAGACAAGGGACATGCCCGCATAGGAGGCTCCCAGGCTGCCGAGCATGGCAACCTCGGCGCCGGTCTCAAAGCAAGGTCCGAGAAGGCCAGCATAAACGCCCTGTTGGAGGTCGATGCCGTTATCCGCTGCGACCCCAGCGGCAAGACTGCGCAGATAGGGCGTGTAGACATCCGTCATGCCAACGAAGGGCGATTCGACGCAGGCAAGGTCCTCGTCCTCGATAAGGGGGTTCGTACCCGTAAGGTTGAGATGGTCCGTGATCAGGCCAAGGCCCACATGGGCACGCCCTGCAATGGCGCCCGTCGCGCAGGCAAAGATGATGTCGCGACAACCGAGCTTATAGGCGTGGCGCACAAGCGAGGTCACCTGGGCCGGATCATAGCCCTGATACAGGTGGACGCGGCCCGGATACACGACGACGGGTACTCCATCGATGGTGCCGACCGTCGCTTCAAACGTGTGCCCGGCAACCGGGCGAGCCGTAACCGGGAACCCGTCGATATCGGCATACGGAATGCGACGGACGGGCTTGACCGCGGCAGCAAGCGCACCCAGACCACTTCCGAGGACGATGGCAACGGGATGCTCGACGCTCGCACGGCAACCCTCGACAACCTTCTCATCAACCACGATGATTCCCTCCTTTTCGAGAGCACGGGCCGCAAAACCCGTTCCCCTCACGAGTCTCCCTGTATGGGTTCCATCGTAGACGACTCCGGAGCCACAGGCCGGACTCTTCGCCTTGAGTACGGCGAGCGGCGAAGAGAGCTCACGAGCACGAGAGGCGGCGAACCTCGCCCCGCGTACATAAGCTGCGGTTACGTCGTCCCCAGACACGGTGACAACGGAATCTCCGAGAATTTCGGCAGGCGGTCGAGGAGTGGTCAGACCGCCGTCAACCTCGGGGCAAATGGGAACGACGCGTCCTCCCCCATTCCTCACGGAACGCACGAGTGCCTCTACGGACGCGCAAGGGCGAGCGCCACCGTCGTAACGGCAACGCTCGCCCAACAGGCACCTGCTTACGATAAGATCCACGGCTCTCTTATGCGCCCAGGGTATAGATCTGGATGGAAGCACTGGAGAGGATGCCGTTCACGTAGGCAGTCCACTCGCTGCTCGACGCCGTGGCGTTAGAAGCATACTGCTTATAGGCAACGGCGTAGGCGATCTGCGCCTGGGCGTACGTGGCGGAATCGGGAGTCCAGGTCTCGTCCTTCAGGGCCTCGTAGTAAGGACCGTCAGTGCGCGCCCAGGTGTTATTGGTGGCATCCCACTCGTCGCCGATGAGGTTGACGATGTAAGCCCCGTAATCGCTCGTGGCGGTATCCTCCGCGCCCTCGGCGGGAGCCGTGGGGGCATCGGGGATGGTACCCGCCTGAGTGCTGCAGACCTTCTCCTTGAGCTTGTACATGGCAGCGCTCTCGCGAACGACTTCCTTTGCCTGATCCTCGGTCAAGCCGTACTGCTGCGCAAGGGAGGCAATGTCGGACGTACCGAGGATCTGCTCGGCATAAGAGCCGATCTCATCATCTGAGACCGTGATTCCCTCGGCCTCTGCCTGCTTGGCAAGAATCTGGTTGCGAGCGACAGCAAGGGTGGAGTCGGCGTTGGGCAACGAGTAGTTGCCATCCGCATCCTTAGCGGAGTCGAGCGAGATCTGGGACTCGATGGCATCGCGAACGGTGATGGTCTCAGTCTTGCCGTTATAGGTATAGGAGGCAATCACCCGGTCGAGGTCGCCCTCGGAAACCGTCGTGGCGCCAGGGAACGCCGGAGACGGCGCACCGCCCCCAAGAACGAAGTGACCGACGAGCACGCCAACGACGAGAGCGATGACGACGCCTGCGGCAAGAATCTGGACAGGAACAGAGGCAGCAGCCTTAGGAGCCTGCGAGAACCTAGCACCGCCGGAACGCGCGCCCTGCGAGGCATGCTTATCGGAAGACTTCTTATCATCCATTGAAAACTCCAAATCAATCGAACGGCCGGGTAAGAAACCCGGCCGCGCATGCATACTTTGGCAAGTCTACCCCAATGTTGGAGACACCACGTTGACGCTAGGCAAGCTCTGCAACACGAGCGGCGACGGCGGCACCATAGGCTCGCGTCCCAACGGAACCCTCAGTGGAGCCCGTGAGGGCACGCTTGATGTCCGCAGTGACGCTCTCGCCGGCAGAGAGGACCTCGCGCACGGCAGTGCGAATGCGATGCGCCGCCTCGTTCTCGCCAAGGTGATCGAGCATCATCGCCGCGGAGAGAATCATTGCCGTGGGGTTGGCGATGTCCTTACCCGCGATATCGGGGGCACTACCGTGCGTAGCCTCGAAAATGGCCTGGTTCAGGCCAATGTTGGACCCGGGCGCGAGGCCAAGTCCTCCAACGAGACCGGCACAGAGGTCGCTCACGATGTCGCCGTAGAGGTTAGGAAGGACCATGACATCGAAGTCCGCGGGGTTTTGCACGAGGCCCATGCACGTGGCGTCGACAATCTTGTTGTCAAACTCGATATCGGGGTACTCGGCAGCGACGCGCTCGGCCGTGTGGAGGAACAGGCCGTCCGTGCACTTCATGATGTTCGCCTTGTGAACGGCAGTGACCTTGCGGCGGCCGTTCTTGTGAGCGTAATCAAACGCATAGCGAATGATGCGCTCGGATCCGCTCACGCTGATGGGCTTAAGCGAAATCGCGGAGTCAGGCTTGATGGTGCCGGCCCCCTGCGCGGCGACGGTGTCGATGATAGAACGAGCGCCCTCGCTACCCTCATCGAACTCGATGCCCGCGTAGAGGTCTTCCGTGTTCTCGCGAACGATTACGAGGTCAACGCCATCATAACGGCTACCGTCGCCAGGCATCGAGAGGCACGGGCGCACGCAGGCATAGAGATCGAAGGCGCGTCTCAGTGCAACGTTCACGCTGCGGAATCCGGAACCCACGGGCGTGGTAACCGGGCCCTTGATGGCGGTGCCGGTCTCGCGAATCGAATCGAGGACGCGCTCAGGCAGCGGAGTGCCCTCTTCCTCCATGACGTGGGCGCCAGCCTCCTGGACATGCCAGTCGATGCTTACGCCAGAGGCTTCGACGACCTCACGCATGGCAGCAGAAATCTCCGGACCGATGCCATCGCCAGGAATGAGCGTTACCTGATGGGCCATATTTCCCCCTCGTCGTATTGCGGAGCGACCCGCTATTAGCTGCGTAAGCGATTCTACGTAAGAACAATTGAAGGCGAAGCAAGCGCGCGCACGGCTTCACAGAGCCGAAACCTACTTGCCGTCGACGATGGCGATGATCTCGGCAGAACGATCCTTGACGAAGCCTCTTCCGTTCTCGGCGTCGAAACGAATGCGCTCAGCAAGGGCGGACTTAATCTCATCGCTCGCCTCTCCCTGAACGAACTCAAGCATGCCAGCAAGCATATCGCGGTAGCCAAGGTCACCGTGATAGCACTGGATGGCCTCGTCGAGAAGAGGCCAGGCCTTCTCGGCAGCATCGGGGGATTTGGAACCCATACGAGCAATCAGGCAGAAGGCGGAAACGCGAACGCGAGAGTTGTTCTCATCAAACAGCGAGGCCTCAGCGCCCTCGTAGGAATCCTCGACAAGCGTGGGGTCAACATCGGCAATATAACGGAGCGCATCAAGTGCCTCCCAGCGCGTCTGCGCCTCCGAACGGAACAACGCGTCGACCATGGCCTCGGCAACAGCCGGAAGCTTGTCGCCAAGGGCGTTGGGGTCATCGGCAAGCATACTCGTGAGCGTATGGGAAGCTTCCTGACGAGCACGACGAACGGGGCCGGAGACCTCGTCGATCAGGCGGTCAACCATGGTAATCTTTCCAGCGCCAAACCTCGCGGTGGTGGTCTTCTCGGTCATGCGGGTCCTCCCCTACTCGCAGAACCCATCGACAACGGCGGTGCCGCTTCGAGGGTCGGTGTGAATTTCAATGAGGCCAAACGACGCGGCCTCGCGCAACAGCGCCGTGAAAGAACGATAGCCATAGCTCCTCTCGGAGAACTGCGGCTGCTTACGGCGCATGGTGTCCTTAATGAGCGACGCCCGAATGATGCTGTCGGTCTCTCGCTGGAGGGCGTCGACGGTCTCCAACATGAGCTTATAGCAAGCGAGTTTCTCCTTCGGGACCCGATCCTCGTAGGCGGGAACGCCACCAGCGGAGACGATGTCCTCATAGAAGATGAACTCGTCGCAGACCTCGGTGAGCAAGGTGCTCGTCGCCTCGCGCATGCCCACGCCAATCACGGTCTTGTTGAACTCTCGGAGCTTGGAGACAAGCGGCGAGAAGTCCGAGTCGCCGGAGAGAACCGCAAAGGTGTCAATGTGGTTCTTGGTGAGACACATCTCCATGGCGTCTACGGCAAGGCGGATGTCTGCGGAATTCTTGCCCGTATAGGCTCGATCGGGAATCTCGATCAGCTCTATGCCCAGCTCATGCAGCGGCGTTACCGCCTCATCAAAGCGCTGCCAGTCGCAATAGGCACGCTTCACGACGATGCGTCCCTTTTCGACAAGGCGCTCGAGAATGCGTTTGACGTCCGGCGCGGGACCTGGCTCCTGATGGCCTCGACGATTGCGCTTGCCAGTACCAAGAGCAAGGTTCTCGTAGTCGATGAACACGGCAATCGTGCCCTGAGGAGCCGCGGGGATCGATTGGTCCATTTCACTCACGACTGATTACCAGCCTTCTTCTTGTCGTCGGCGACGCTCATGAGCTCTGGCTCGGCCGCGCCAGTGCGAGCTCGCTCGCGTTCCGCACGCTTGACGCGGGCGCGTTCCCGATCACGAGCGCGAGCCTCAGGGGTCATGAGGCGATCAACGAACTTCCACGGACCCACCGACTCGCCATAACCGAACTTAAGCCCGGCGATTGCGCCCGCGATGGCACCGATGGCAAACATGCCGAGAACCACATATCCCGTCATCCAGACAATCATGAACAGGAAGGATCCCGCGAGAACCGCAGCGAGATTAGCGGCGAAGAAGCCAGTCGTGCCCCTCACGCGGCCTCCAGCATCTTCACCGAGGTGAAACCCGATGAAGATGCCAAAGACCGCGAACAGGATGCTGACGATAGTGATGCCAAAACCGTCACCCACGCGCTACTCCTCGCAATGGCAGCCGTCGCCATGGCCGCAGGCACACTCTTGGTCGCCGTCGTGATCGTGACCGCACGTGCATTCGTGATCGTGGCCATGGTCGTGGCCGCAGGAGCACTCGTGGTCATGGTCATCAGGCTCGAAGGCACTGGTGTCTAGCTTGCCCCAGTCCAGACCCGCTGCCACGGCGTCAGCCTGCTCGGCGTAGAGAAGGGTGAGCGCCTGGGTTCCAAGACGGCCGCCACCGATCTGATCGAGCATGTCGTAGAGCGTGAAAGCAGTCTCGACACCAGGAAGCGTAATGTCGAGGTCCTCGGACTGCTCAATGGCGAGGCCAAGATCCTTGCGGAAGTGCTCGACGAGGAAGCCAGGCTTGTAGTCTCCCTCGAGGGCCTTGGGACCAAGGCCCGTAAGCGCGCGGGAGCCGCCCATGCCGGAACCGACCATCTCGAGCATACGGGAAACGTCAAGGCCGCCCTGCTCGGCGAGGGCGAGGGCATCGGCCATGCCGACCATGCAGCCGGCAAGGGAGACCTGGTTGCAGAGCTTGGCGGTCTGGCCGGCGCCAGCCGCGTCGAAGTAGAAGATCTTCGAGGAGAAGGACTCGAGGATGGGAAGGACCGGAGCGACGTCTTCCTCCTTGGCCCCGACGATGAGGGTCAGCGTGCCGTCGATGGCGCCCTGCTCGCCGCCGGTCACCGGGCAGTCGAAGGCGTGCTTGTCCTCGACCTCCGCCGCGTCGTGAATATCACGAGCGAGCGCGGGCGAAGAGGTCGTGAGGTCGATAAGCCATGCACCCTTCTTTGCGACGCGAATGAGCCCGTCAGTCGAAAGGTAGACATCCTCCACGTCAGAGGGATAGCCGACCATCGTAAAGATGACGTCTGCGTCAGCGGCTGCCGCCGCAGGGCTATCCGCCCAGGTAGCGCCTCGAGTGATGAGGGCATCGGCCTTCTCCTTGGTGCGGTTGTAGACAGTTACGTCATAGCCAGCATCCATGATGTGGCCAGCGATGGGCGCGCCCATAATGCCGGTACCGATGAAGGCGACCTTGAGGTTTTTGGCTGCAGTCATGCTGCTCCTTTCTGGCGGCGCAAACGACCGCAAATGAACAAGGATTCCCCCCTCGTGGGGATCAGTTACTTTGAGCGGACCTTACGGGCAATGCGATCCGTGAAGGAGAGGGCCTCGCGACGGTCCTTGCCCCAGAAGACGCACGCCACCATACCGGGGCCCACATGCGCGCCAATGACCGGCGAGACGGAGCTGTGGATGATGGGAATGTCGCGGCAGCCAGGCTCCTTGCGAATTTGGTCAGCAAGCCAGCGCGCGTCCTTCTCGGCGTCAGTGTCCACGATGCCGATGGGCATGTGCGTGATGACACCACTCGCGCCAATGTAGTTCTCTTTGAAGTCGGCAATGATGGCACGAAGGGCCTTCTTACGACCGCGACACATACCTCGAAGCGTGAGGGCGCCGCTGAGGTCATAGGAGAGCTCGGGCTTGATGTCGAGCTTGCCACCGACGGTCGCCGCCGCGGGCGGAATGCGTCCACCACGCGCGAGGGCGTCAAAACTATCGAGCGTAAAGTAGCCTTGGATGTAATAGCGGGCCTCTTCCGCCCACTCGACAAGCTCGGACGCCGTGAGGCCGTTGCCCACCTGACGCACGGCCTCGATGGTCAAGAGCTCGGCCGCAGCGGAGGGACAAAGATTGTCCACGACGTAAATCTCGTAGCCGGGATGCGCCTCGCGGACAAGGTCAACCGCTTGACGAGCGGCGTCGACGCTGGAGGAAAGGCCACGAGTGAAGGCGAGGTAAACGGCAGGGACACCGTCCTTGGCCATGCGCTCGAACACCTCGAGGTAGTTGCCGGGCGTAACGGCAGACGTCGACACGTGCTCGCCGGCACGCATGCGCTCATAAAACTCATGAGGCGACATGGAGCGCCAGAGGTCATCCACGTGCTCCCCGTCCTCCATTACGAACGGGAAATGGACGATCTCGACGCCGAGGGCACGGGCGACCTCCGGGGCAAAGTCCGCACACGAGTCCACGATGATGCGGCACTGGCCGTCACGGCGATAGCTTGCTCCAACTGCGCGCGCAATGGTCTCGGGCTCTTCTCCAACGACCGACGCAGCCTCGAAGCATGCGACGGCCGCGGGCTCCGTAGAACCCGCGGCCTGAAGGTTTGAATTGTCAGAAATCTCGCTACTCATCCGGCTCCTCGATCTTGGGCTTAATGATTCCATATCCGCCGCTCTTGCGGCGATAAATAACGTTTACAAGGCCAGTGGTGGCATTCGTGAAGACGTAGAAGTCGTGACCGATGAGGTCAGTCTGGACGAGTGCCTCTTCCTCGCTCATAGGCGGCAGGTCGATGACCTTCTCGCGAACGAGCTCTTCGTCATCATCGCCCTCGATGAGATCAGCCAAATCCCCCGAGACGGGAGCGACGGGCAGCCCCTGAGTGCGCTGGCGACGGTCAATGACCTTGGTCTTGAACTTACGAATCTGACGGGTCACCTTATCGGCGGCGATATCGATGGCGGCGTACATGTCAGGATCTGCGGACTCGACGCGAACCACGTTGTCACGAACACGCACGGTGACTTCGCAGACCGCTGCCTCGGGATTGGAGCGGTTCTTCTCGACTCGAAGGACGACGTCGCACGTCATGGGCTGAATGTCGAAGACTCCGAGAGCCCCGCCGATCTTCTCGTCAACGTAGTTACGCAGCGCGTCAGTAACGGTAACCTTGCGACCGGATACCTTGATGTCCATAGTGCCTCCAACCCTAGAGCCAAAATGCACGTTCCGGGGACGCGAGCCCTTGGGACTTACGTCCGTACTCTCTAGATACCCAAACGCGACAAAAAAGTTCGCGAGAAAATAAATGACCGGTTACCGATTCCACCCTTCACAAGCGAACAGTCACACGCTTAGACAGACTAAGTAGGCATTAATAGACGTCCGCGGCATTGGCACCAGCGGTCGATCCGTCCTGAATTCCCGAGGTCACACCCTCAATCCCAGAGGAGTCAGACTCTGACCCCTCGACGGTTCCGGCAGAAAGCGTGATGCCAGAGATCTGCGAGGAATCCGTCAAGGGGCTCAAACCGCCGAGCCACCTGGCGCGAATAACGTCGCCGACTCCATTGGAGGAGATCTTGTCGAGGGCGTCTTTGACCGCCATCTGGAGATCGGTGTTAGAGGTCATAACCCCAACGCCAATCATGGACGGGGCATTGATGGAGCCGGCAAAGGCGATGCCGTCATAGGAACCCGAAAGAAAGGCGCCCGAGAACGCGTCGCAAAGCACGTAGTCAACAATGCCTTGGTCAAGCGCATCAAACGCGTCGTTCAGGTTCTGGAAATCCTGCTCCGTGGCGTTGAGGTCGCTGCGCTTGAGATACTGGGCAGAAGAGGAGCCCTCCTGGACGCCAATTCTCTTACCGCGAAGATCCATGCTAGAGGCAACCGTCTCGTCACCCTTGTGGAAGAAACCAATCGCGTCTTCGGCATAGGAGCCAGCAACGGTCACGTTCGAACGGCCCGAGGTCTCGCCCATGACGACGTCGCACTCAGAGCCAAGCGAAGAGGAAGTGCTCGAAACGCTAACGAGCTTGACAGAAAGGCCGAGCTCATCACCAAGCGCATACGCCATGTCCACGTCATAACCCTGGTAAGAGCCAGCCTGGTCAGTCATGCACATGGGAGCCGAAGAAGAACGGTTGAGACCAACCGTAAGGGCGCCGTCCTCGAGAACGGACGGAGAGGAGACAGCCGGTGTGGCAGCGGCAGCGCGCTGAGATCGGGCCTCTTCGACTGTGGGAGAGGCAAAGGCGTCACTAATCGCCTCGAGCGGGTTAGAGCAGCCCGCAAGGGCAACAGTGCAAGCCACCGCAAGCAGGGAGGCGAGGACGGGCTTAGCCGCCAACGAGCGTTTCATCGAGTCTCCTCGTATCTCGGGCGCGAGCGCCCACTGGGCCGGCACATGCCGGAAGTTGTCAGTGGTCTCAGACAGCTGACCTGGTATTTGACCCCACACTCGCGCACTGGAGCGTTTGCTTTGGACGCCGCGGCGTCCGCCACTCGTGACTCTCTCGCCCGCGGAGCTTTAGCCCCTCATCTAACGAACGGTGCGGCTTACTTCTAGGACGAGCCATGATCGCCAGCCCGCGCGCGGACTGACTTACGTGGATCCCTTTGCCCTCGTCTGGCATGGACTTGGGACGGCTGCGGGCACACGCCCGCAGGGACAGACGAACGCACTGGCCAACTTTGGCTCGCAACGTATCGACTGACCCACCGGCCCGCAACCACAGACCTGAATGAGACTTCCGCATTATAGCAGCTTAGGCATGGTGAGACTGTGAATTCACCTCCTAGGCCTCACCACGAGCGCGCGAGGGCGCAAACGGTGACATCCGCCGCTCCGGCTTCAAGCAAACAGCGCGCGCAAGCGCGAACCGTCGTGCCGGTCGTGAGGACGTCATCAACGAGCAGCAGCGAGCAACCCGTAACGTCTTCGATAACCATAACGCCGCTCTCGAGGTTTGCCTTTCTTCCCTCGCGACCGAGCTTACGCTGGTCCTTGGCGTCCTCGCGCGCGAGAACGTCTGCCAACGGCAAGTCGAGAAAGGAGGCGAGGAACCTCGCGATCGCCTCCATATGGTCAAAGCCCCTGCGCCGGAACGCCTCAGGCGTCACCGGCACGAAGCAGACGGCATCCGTTTCGTTCGCGTCAAAGCGGGCCGAGCCGTCAGTGGCGGGTAGAGTTGCCGCCTCGTCAAGAGAGGTCGCGATTATCGCGGCGATGATCGCTGCAAGGCGCCTCTCCCCCGCGTCTTTGTGAGCAACGGCCAGCGCGCGGCCGACGCCCTCGAGCGGTAAGGCGCAGACGCACGAGCGAGCTTCCCATCCTCCGCCTTGAGGCAAGTCACACTCCGTACAAGCGAGCCGACCAAAGGGAGCCCCGCAGTTCGGGCACGCGAGACGTTGTTCGATCCACGGGAGAGAGTTCCGGCACGACTCGCAGATTAACTCCCCAGGCTCATCGCAAACGACGCAGCGCGTCGGCCAGACAACCTCCATGGCGGCACTACAAACAGACCCCAAATGCACAGAATCCCCTCCATGCAAGCACGAAGGGGATTCTCGGTGTCAACAATTCTATCGCTTATACGCGAAGAGGGCCTCGGCCATAATCAGTCTTGCTCCAGGTTCAACACCAATGCCGGGAGCACGGGCTAGTTCTTCGCCGCCGAGCGAATCAGCTGATCAAGGACGCCTGAAAGCTCGCGACCAGACGCCTTCATCATCTCCGGGAATCGCGAATAGCGCGTAAGTCCCGGAATGGAGTTGACCTCGTTGAAGACGACCTCGTGCTCGGGCGTCACGAAGAGGTCCACGCGCGCAAATCCGGAGCAGCACAGGGCCTCGTACACGGCAAAGCCCGTCTTGCGAACGAGCGCCATATCCTCATCCGAGATCTGTGCCGGGCAGCGAAGGGACGAGTTCTGAGAGGAAGCCGAGGCACCTGCGGTTTGGTCCTGGTGGATATGGAAGAACCCACCATCCGAGACGACGGTCTCGTCCACGACGCCCATCTCGAGGCCCGACGTCGCGTCGCCGATCACGGCGCATCCCACCTCGGTGCCGACGATGGCCTCCTCAACGGAGACCTTGGGGTCGAGCGAAAAGGCGAGCTCGAGAGCGCGAGCCATCTCGTTCTCATCGGCGACCTTAGAGACTCCGTAGGAAGAGCCTCCTCGCGTGGGCTTCACGAACACGGGATAGCCACCGCATGCGCTAACGGCAGCCTCCGCATCCGCAACGCTTGCGCCGCGATAGAGGACCTCGCACTTGGGGACTCGCACGCCTGCGCTCGCGGCCAGGCGATGCGAGACGTCCTTATCCATGCAGACGGCGCTCGAGAGGACCCCACAGCCGACATACGGCACGCCAGCGCTCTCAAGAAGCGCCTGTGTAACGCCATCCTCCCCGCCCTGGCCATGAAGCACCGGGAGCGCAACGTCCACATCGAGACGGGTCAGGGTTCCGTTTGCCTCATGACGACAAAGCCCGCCACCGGGAACGACAACCACGGGGCACACGTCGTGCGCGGCCCATGCATCGCCCTCGTCAACATCATCGAGGACGCCCGTGTAGTTGAGCCATTCGCCATCGCGCGTGATGCCGACGAGCGTAAGGTCATATTCAAGGCCCGACAGCTCGTGCAGGACGTTGTTGGCCGAACGAAGCGAAATATCGTGCTCGGACGAAGTGCCGCCAAAGAGAACGGCGACATGAAGGGTGCCTTCCATGTGACTCCCATCTGACATGTGGCATTTACCACTCAAGCAACTTCATATCAAACAGCGCCGCGTCCCGTTTATGCGGTACGCGACGGACGGTAAATCATCGAAGATAGGTTAGCTCAGTCGGAAGAGCGCGCAAGCGTTATTCCACAGGGCGCGATACGTTTCCTCGCGCGAAGAAACGCCGAACTCCGCACGAACATCAGCAACGCAGGCAGCTTGATAAGCAACCATCGCGGGCTCGCATTCCTCCCCACGGAGCGGGACGGGAGCCATATAGGGACAATCCGTCTCCGAGAGAAGCTGGTCGAGCGGGACCTTCGCGGCGGCCGCACGAATGTCGTCGCTCTTGCCAAAGGTAACGGCGCCGCCAAAGGCAATCGAGCAGCCAAGTTCTATGAATTGCTCGGCAACTTCCGGGCCCGACGTGAAACAGTGGATATCGCAGCCAGCGGCGGGCACGCCCATCTCGCGGAGAACCTGCGCCGCCAACGCATGTGCGGAGGCATCAGGGTCATCCGACGCGCTCCTGAGATGCAACTCGACGGGTAAATCTAGCTCATGGGCAATAGCGAGCTGACGTCTGAAGGCAATAAGCTGAGTCTCGACATCGACCTCGTTATAGGGACCGAAGTCGAGACCAATCTCGCCAACGCCAACGCAACGCTCACCCTGAAGCAACTCGCGCATGCGAGCCTCGGCCGCGTCGTCGAAATATGGCGCGTTATACGGATGAGAACCGGCAACGAATCGCAGGTCAAGAGGCAGCTCTGGCGTGGCGAGCGGCAGCGGCTCATAGCCAAGAAACGAGGGCGGCACCAGCCCGGCCTCCGCGAACTCCGCCATAAGCGGCAGGGCGAGATCGTATGCCTCGTCGAGAAACGACAGAAGGTCCGACGGGCTTCGACGGGGGGCGGGGTCATCCTCGGTGGAGCCGCAGTCATCGAAAGGATCGAGCGGAACCACAAGCAGGCGCACGCCCGCAAGCGCCGCACGCGCAAGCGCAAGGGCCGGGTCATGGCTCTTAAGCACCGTCAGGTGCCCATGAGTGTCAGCAAGAGGGGCGAGCGGCGACGGAAACTCGCGTGCTTTGCCCTTTTTCGTATGAAAGAGCATTCCGTCTTCGAGCGTGAGGGCATCGGCGTTAAGCAGGGCGGCGTGGCTCATCGAGCTTCGCTCTTCCCCGTAGCGGGCACAGATTGGGCGAGCGCGGCCGTCAGGCGAACGAAATCTGTCGTCGAGAGGGTCTCCGCACGCGCGCTCGGATCCACGCCGGCGACCGGGAACGACTCGTCAAGCATGGCCTTATCGAACCCGTTCGAGCCCATGGAGTTGCGGATGGTCTTCCTCCGCTGTCCAAAGGCGGCGTCGATCACGCAAGAGACGGCCTCGGCATCAATTCCGTCAGGAAGCTCGACGCCCCCGCGATCGATGCGCACGACAGCGGAATCAACGTGCGGCGCCGGCATGAAGCAACGCGGCGGAACCTCGAAGCGACCAGTAACGTGGCCATAAAGCCCGAGCTTGGCCGTATAGCCTCCATAGGTGCGGTTGCCCGGTGCCGCCGCAATACGATCCGCGACCTCCTTCTGCACCATGACGACGGCGCGCTTAAGGGCAGGCATCGTCTGGAAGAACTGGAGGATGATCGTAGCGGCAACGTTATAGGGAAGGTTCGCGACGAATACCGTGGGCTCGCCACCGGCAGCCTCGGCAATCTTCGCCGGTGTCACCTTGAGCGCATCGCCCATGATGAAGGCGAAACCATCGTGTTCCTCCGCGTGAGCCTCGAGAACAGGCTCGAGCTCTGGGTCTGCCTCCACGGAGACAACGCGCGAAGCCTCGCTCAAGAGGGCGAGCGTGAGGGTGCCGATGCCGGGACCGACCTCGAGCACGCGCTCGCTGCCATCCAGCTCGGCAAGGGACATGATGCGCTCGATCACGTGATTGTCGATAAGGAAGTTCTGCCCCAGGCGATGCTTGGTCGCCAGGCCAAACTCCTCCAGCAGGCCCCTCGTAGCGGCCGGGCTTGCAAGCGGGGATGTGGTCATTTGACCGTCCAATCAAAAGAGCACCCGCGGCCGCCAGGGCAAGCCGGGCGGCCGCGGGCACAGCGTCAAAGAGCTAGATTACTTGTCCTCGTCGAGCTTGAGGCGCGGGAAGAGGGCCTCACCCTTCTCGACGGGAGTGCCACCGGCCAGGCCGCCCCAGGCGCAAGCGCCGGAGAGGTCATCGGTGCCGGCCTCAGACTCGGCGCCGATGCGGCGGAGGGCCTCGGCGCTGGTCTCGGGCATAAAGGGCGCAAGCAGGTGCGCGGAGATGCGGATGGCCTCGAGCAGGTTGTAGATCACGAAGGCGAGCTCGTCAGCCTTGGCGGGATCCTTGGCGAGGCTCCAGGGCTCGGAGTCCTCGATGTAGTGGTTTGCCGCGTGGACGAGCGCCATGACCTCGTCCTTAGCGCCAGCGTAGTCGAAGACGTCCATGCGCGCGGAGTAGCGCTCGAAGATGCCGTCTGCGACCTCGGCGAGCGGGTTGGCGAAGGCGTTGGCGCTCGCGGGCTTGGCAGGAGCGCAGCCGTCGAAGTACTTCACGCTCATGTTGGCAGAGCGGCTGATGAGGTTACCCCAGCTGTTCGCGAGGTCAGCGTTGTAGACCTGCTCCATACGCTCGAAGCTAATGGCGCCATCCGTGCCAGGCACGACATCGGTCATGAAGTAGTAGCGATAGCCCTCGACGCCGAGAAGGTCGATGACCTCGTGCGGGGCGATGGCGTTGCCGCGGCTCTTGGACATCTTCTCGGCCTTACCGGTCTCCGAGTTGCGGACCGTGAGGAAGCCGTGGGCAAAGACATGCTCGGGAAGGGCCTCGCCAATGGCCATGAGCATGGCAGGCCAAATCACGCAGTGGAAGCGAATGATGTCCTTGCCAACGATATGCGTGTTCGCGGGCCAACGGTAGGCAAACTCGGCCTTCGCCTCGGGGGTATCGACGCCGTAGCCAACAGACGTCATGTAATTGAGGAGGGCGTCGAACCAAACGTAGGTGACGTGACCGTCATCGAACGGAACGGGGATGCCCCAATCGAAGCTCGTGCGGGAGACGGAGAGGTCATTCAGGCCGCCCTCGACGAAGCTGCGCACCTCGTTCATGCGGAAGTCCGGCTGGACGAAGTCAGGGTGCTCGTCATAGAGCTTGAGGAGGCGATCCTGGAACGCGGAGAGCTTGAAGAAGTAGCTCTCCTCCTTCACGCGCTCGAGCGGGCGATGGCAATCCGGGCAGAGGTGGGCGCCGGGGGTGCCGTTCTCCTCGTCGCCCTTCTCGACCTGGGTCTCGGTGAAATAGGTCTCATCGGGCACGCAGTACCAACCGTCATAGCTACCCTTGTAGAGATAGCCGGACTCCTTCATGCGCTCCCAGAGGTACTGCACGGCCTTGTACTGGCGCGGCTCGGTGGTGCGGATGAAATCGTCGTTGGAAATCTCGAGCTTCTTCCAGAGGTCCTTGAAGTGCGGGGCCTGGGAGTCAGTCCACTCCTGCGGGGTCATGCCGTGCTTCTCGGCAGCCTCGGCCACCTTCTCGCCGTGCTCGTCCATGCCGGTCAGGAACTTGACGTTATAGCCGGCGGCGCGACGGTAACGAGCCTGGACGTCGGCCAGGATGGTGGAGTACGCGGTGCCGAGGTGCGGGTCGGCGTTGACGTAGTAGATGGGGGTGGTGACGAAGTACGAGGGCTTGTCTGCCATATGTGGAACCTCTTCTTAGGACGTGCGTCGGCAAATGGGCCGGCCGCAGGCGAATGAGCCGCGTGACATTGTATCGCGAGAGCGCCGTCGCGCGGCCCGGGAGCGTAAGGACTGTTCGCGGCCAATAGGGGGAGGGTATCTGAGCGTCCTCTCGTCTGAACGAGCAGCGACTGGGAGCCCTCCCCTTCATGCTATTAATCGCGCGATTTGGTCTACCATCAAGACCGGTCCGATGAGAGGAGTTCGGGACGTCCGTTTGCATGCGGCCTCGAAGAAAGGCGGGATACCATGACTGCAACGCTTAGAGACTGCGTATATGGCCAGGCCATCGGTGACGCCCTTGGGGTGCCTTTCGAATTCCGTCCTCGCGACAGCTATGAATGTTCAGACATGGTTGGCTACGGCACCCACCACCAACCGGCGGGCACCTGGAGCGATGACACCTCGATGGCGCTCGCCATATGCGACAGCTATCGTGAGCTCGGACGTATTGACACGGACGACATTCGGAGACGCTTCGTTTCCTGGTACCGTGACGATGCCTACACCTGTGACAGGCTGTTCGATATCGGCAACACCACGATTCTTGCGCTCAAGCGTGGTACGGGCCTCTCGGGCGAGCGTGACAACGGCAACGGATCGCTCATGAGAACGGTCCCGCTTGCCTTCACAAGCGCCACCGACGACGAGATTCGCGCCGTCTCTGCAATTACCCACGCACACAGGGTCTCAACCGAAACCTGCGTAGGCATGGTCCATGCGGCACGCGAGCTCATAGCGGGCGCCACCCCACGCGATGTCGCCGCTGCCCACGGCGTCAATGTCAGCAAGGATCGCAGCGACATCCGCTCCGGCGGTTTTGTCAGAGACACCCATGAGGCAGCCCAGTGGTGCCTCGCCAACACCGAGAGCTTTGCGGAGTGCGTGCTCATGGCAGTCAACCTGGGAGACGACACCGACACGACCGGCGCGGTGGCCGGGGCGCTTGCCGGCATCGTCTATGGTATTGAGGGAATACCGGATACATGGCTTGAGACGCTCAGAGCCAAGGACCTGATTGACGCCTGCCTATTCTAATAATTACGACTTATTTCGAAGGAAAGCAGAAAGGGCAAGCTCGTGATAGGGCGAAAAACGAATGGGGACGACATGGCAAGCCCGTGCTCAAATTGGAGCATAGTCTCGTGGTTCGAGCAGAGGGTTTTCGCGTGGTCCGATAAGCCCACGCTCAAGCGCTTCGCGACCGACACGCTTATCGTCTTCCTGACGATGGTGCTTGCCACGGTTCTTGGCGCCATCTTCTACGGCCTCGACATGGAAGCATGCATAGTCATCACGTATGTCTTGGCCGTTCTCTGCGTCTCGCTCCTCACCGTGGGACGCCTCCACTGCCTCGTGGCCTCCGCCCTCGCGGTCCTGTTCTATAACTTCTTCTTCACTCACCCGCGCTTCTCGCTCACCGCCTGGGGCAGGACCTATCCCGCGACGTTCGCAGTTATGTTCGTGGTCGCATTCATTGCCAGTACCGTTGCCGTGACGCTCAGACGCGAAGTCCACGCCTCACAGCTCGCATATCGAAGGACGCAGATCATCCTCGAAGCGGACGAAGCGCTGCGCAGGTGCTCTACGCGCGAGCAGATCATAGATGCGATTGGCGCCCAGCTGTCCAAGCTGCTCGAAGCCGAAGTCATCTGGTATGCCGAGGGCATCTCGGGCTTTGCTCCCCAAAGACACTTCTCCGCTGTCTCGGCAACGCAGACAGAGCCAATCGTCGAGACTCCCATGGCTCGTAGGGCTATGGAGAACAGAGGCGCGGTCGGTGCCGGGACCGGCTGTTTCCCCTCCGCAAGCGGCTATTATCTGCCGGTCATCTCGGACGACAAGGTTATCGGCGTAATGGGTGCCTGCCTTGGCAATAAGACGCCACTCCCCGCCGAGCAAAACGAGGCGGAGGCAGTTGTGGGTGAAGCGTCTCTCGCGCTCAACCGTATCCAGGCGCTAGAGCAGCGCGAGGAGGCCGCCGTGCTTGCCAAGAACGAGCAGCTTCGCGCCAACCTCCTCCGCTCGATTTCGCACGACCTGCGCACTCCGCTCACGGCAATCTCGGGAAACGCCGACGTTCTGCTCTCGGACGGAGATGCGCTGAGCGCGGACAAGCGCGGAGAGCTGCTCCGAGACATTCGATCCGACGCGAACTGGCTGAACGCCACCGTTGAGAACCTCCTCGCCATCACTCGCCTCGAAAATGGGAATGTCCAGCTAAATACCACCGTAGAGCTCCTCGACGACATCATCGAGGAGGCGTTGCGCCACGCCAATCCAGACATCTGCCAGCATCGTCTGGATATCGAGCCGTGTGAGGACCTCCTCCTCGTCAAAGTGGATGCCAAGCTGATTGTCCAGGTCGTGGTCAACCTGGTGAACAACGCCGTAACCCACACGCTGGCGGGTTCGACCATCCGCGTCTCAACGTACTCGCAAGGTAACGAGGCCATTGTCAGGGTCGAAGATGATGGGCCCGGCATCAAAGATGGCGATAAGGCGCATGTCTTCGAATCCTTCTATACAATCGGCCGGGCGCTCGCGGATTCCAAGCGAAGCGTCGGGCTTGGCCTCTCCCTTTGCAAGTCGATTGTGGAGGCACATGGGGGTAGCATCGTCGTTAGGGACGCTATTCCCCACGGATGCGCGTTCGAGTTCGCGCTGCCACGCTATGAGCTCACGGAAGGAGCCTCGGAAGATGCCGACTGAATCGAGTCCCACGATTCTCGTTGTCGAGGATGACCCAACGATCAGGAACCTCATCCTGACGACTCTCGACACACAGGGATTTCGCCATCTCAGCGAGAGCACCGGGAGAGGCGCCATCGCGGCGTCCGCCTCGAGCGCGCCGGACGTGGTCCTCCTCGATCTCGGGCTTCCCGACATCGACGGCATCGAGGTCGTCCGTGCCATTCGCAGCTGGTCTCAGATGCCCATCATCGTCGTCTCTGCGAGGAGCGAAGATGCCGACAAGATCGGCGCGCTCGACGCAGGCGCGGACGACTACCTCACCAAGCCCTTCTCCGTAGGCGAGCTGCTGGCGCGAATCCGCACGACGCTACGCCGACTCAACTATCAGTCACCCGCGCAAGGGCAAGAGCCTTCGACATTCCAGAACGGCGACCTGCGAATCGACTACACGGCAGGCATCGCATACCTCGGCGACGGAGAACTGCACCTGACGCCCATCGAATACAAGCTCCTTTGCCTTCTGTCGCACAACGTCGACAAGGTCCTCACGCACAGCTTCATCCTGCACGAGGTCTGGGGCAACAATCACCAGGCGGACCTTGCCTCGCTCCGCGTCTTTATGGGAACCCTCCGCAAGAAGATCGAACCCGACCCGGTTCACCCGCGCTACATCCAAACGCACATTGGCGTGGGCTACCGCATGATGCGCGTCGCGGACGAATAGGGCTTTTGGCTGGTGGTTCGAGCCGAATCGCGAGTAGGCTCGAGCTCGACCTGCAAGCTTCGCGCCTGCACATATGTGAACAAGGCATATAAGGACGTAATAAACGCTTTACCTCGGTCTTTAGGCTATCTTTAGGTCACCTTCACGCACACTTTATGCCTGTGAGGTGTGGAATTGCGCGCACCCAAAAAAGACTGAAAGCCAGTGTCATCGCGAGGATATTCTCCCCTTGCAACGGTGAAACAACCGTCGGTCGCACGCGTCAGAAAACGCGTGCGCGAACAAGGAAAGGAGGGTCCTTGAACACCATGTCCGATACGCACGAGGAAGAGGTGCCGCAGATCGCGGCACTCACGAGCGACGCGGTATTCAAGTCGCTAGGCACGAGCCAAGCCGGCCTCGCGAGTGACCAAGTGAGCGAACTGCAGGCTAAGTACGGCAAGAATCTTATCCAGGCGGGTAAGAAGAAGTCGCCCATCCTTGCGTTCCTCTCAAACTTCACGCACCTTATGGCCATCCTCCTCTGGGTGGCCGGCATCATCGCCTTCGTGGCCGGCATGCCCGAGCTTGGCGTCTCCGTCTGGCTGGTCAACCTCATCAACGGTTGCTTCAGCTTTTGGCAGGAGCACCAGGCAGACAAGGCTACCGAGGCTCTGAAGAAGATGCTGCCGTCCTACGTCAACGTCATCCGCGACGGCCAGCAGGCTCAGGTTCTCGCGGAGGACCTCGTCCCCGGTGACGTCATGGTCCTCGCCGAGGGCGACAAGATCTCCGCGGACGGCCGCGTCGTGCGCGCGTCTGACCTCCAGGTCGACCAGTCGACGCTCACGGGCGAGTCGAACCCCGTGAGGAAGACCGCGGACGCCGTCCTCGAGGCCGACCTTACCGCCGCCGAGACCCCTAACCTCGTCTTCGCCGGCACCTCGGTCTCCGAGGGCAACGGACGCGTCGTCGTCACCAAGATTGGTATGGCGACCGAGTTTGGCAAGATCGCCAGCCTCACGCAGAACATGGAGGACTCCGAGAGCCCGCTCCAGCGTCAGCTCGACCGACTGACCAAGCAGGTCACCCTGTTCGCGCTCTGCATGGGCATCGTCTTCTTCCTCCTCGACGTGCTGTTTGTTCGCAATGGCCTAGCCTCGTCGTTCATCTTCGCACTTGGCATGGTCGTGGCGTTCATCCCTGAGGGACTGCTCCCCACGGTCACGCTGTCCCTCGCCATGGCCGTCCAGCGCATGAGCAAGCGCAACGCCCTCGTGAAGAAGCTGAGCTCCGTCGAGGCACTTGGCTCCACGAGCGTCATCTGCACCGATAAGACCGGCACCCTCACCCAGAACGAGATGACCGTTAACCACCTGTGGACCTGCGACCGCGAGTACGAGGTCTCCGGCGTTGGCTACGCCCCCAAGGGCGAGATTCTCTGCGGCAAGGACAAGTGGGAGGCCGCCGACAATGAGGAGCTTCGCCTGCTCGTCTCTGGTGGCGCCCTTTGCTCCAACGCCCGTCTCGTCGAGCCGGACGAGGAGGGTGGCCGCTACACCGTCCTCGGCGACCCGACCGAGGCCTGCCTGCTCGTCAGCGCACAGAAGGCCGGCCTTTCCCTCGAGGGCCTCGAGCGCGAGATGCCTCGCGTGAGAGAGCTCCCCTTCGAGAGCCGCCGCAAGCGCATGACCACCATCCACCAGCTCAAGCGTCCGCTCGATGGCGCCTCTCGCGTTGCGTTCGTCAAGGGCGCTCCCAACGAGGTCGTCCGTCTCTCCGACAACTACCGCACTGACGGCAAGGTCATGCCGATGAGCGACGAGATGCGTAAGAGCATCATGGACGCTAACGACGGCTATGCCGCCAACGGCCTACGCGTGCTTGCCCTCGCCTACCGTCCCCTGAGCCCGGACGACACTTCCATCCCCCGTTCGATGAGCGACTACACGCCCGAGAACATCGAGTGTGGCCTCACCTTCGTCGGCCTCCTCGTCATGCAGGATCCGCCCAGGCCCGAGGTCGCCGACGCCGTGGCCGAGTGCCGTCGTGCTGGCATCCGCGTCGTCATGATCACGGGTGACTATGGCCTGACCGCCCTCTCCATCGCCCGCAAGATCGGCATCGTCCAGGGCCCGAACCCTCGCGTTTTCTCTGGCGTCGAGCTCGAGAAGACCTCTGACGACGAGCTCAAGGAGGCCCTGAAGGGCGAGGTCGTCTTCGCCCGCATGGCGCCTGAGCAGAAGCTGCGCGTCGTCGAGAACCTGCAGCAGATGGGCGAGATCGTCGCCGTCACCGGCGATGGCGTGAACGACTCCCCCGCCCTCAAGAGGGCTGACATCGGCGTCGCCATGGGCATCACCGGCACGGACGTGGCC
Organism: Collinsella sp. 1033st1_E11_1033SCRN_220408; assembly: GCF_039062465.1. Taxonomy (NCBI): domain Bacteria; kingdom Bacillati; phylum Actinomycetota; class Coriobacteriia; order Coriobacteriales; family Coriobacteriaceae; genus Collinsella; species Collinsella sp. 1033st1_E11_1033SCRN_220408. The sequence goes on along the minus strand of NZ_JBCLNF010000001.1, from coordinate 266,155 downwards.
AAGGAGGCCGCGGACATGATCCTGACCGACGACAACTTCGCCTCGATCGTCCACGCCATCGAAGAGGGCCGCGCGGTCTACGCGAACATCAGGAAGTTCATGCTCTATATCCTGAACTCCAACGTGCCCGAGGCTGTCCCCTCTGCGATCTACCTGCTCTCCGGTGGCGCTGTGCCGCTGCCGCTCACGACGATGCAGATCCTCACCATCGACCTTGGCACCGACATGCTGCCCGCCCTTGGTCTTGGCACCGAGCCTCCCGAGGCTGACGTCATGGCCAACCCGCCTCGCAACCCCAACGAGCCGCTGCTCTCCGGCAAGGTCATGCGCAAGGCCTTCCTGTGGTACGGAATGCTCGGCGCCCTGTTCTCCTTCGCCGCGTTCATGTTCTGCCAGGTCATGAACGGCTGGCACCCCGGCATCGAGATGTTTGGCGTGGGCAACGACCTTGATCCGATCTACGTCCGCGCGACGACCATGGCACTCGCGGCCATCGTCTTCACGCAGATCGGCGAGGTCTGGAACTGCCGCACGGAGACCGCATCCGTCTTCTCGGTGGGTCTGTTCTCCAACAAGCAGATCAACAAGGGTATTCTCTTCGAGATTGCACTCATCATCTTCATCACGCTGTTCCCGCCCTTCCAGAGCGTCTTCCACACCAGCCCGCTCGTCCTGAATGACTTCGTGTTCCTGGTGCTGCTGCCGCCCGTCATCCTCCTCCTCGAGGAGGCCCGAAAGGCCATCGTTCGCAAGAGGAACCACATCGATCGCAACGGCGTCGCCATCAAGCAGGCACCGGAAAAGAGGTAAAGATGAAAGTTATCGTCGTAGGAATGGGCCGCATGGGCACGAGCCTCGCTCGCAAGCTCGACAGGCAGGGCTACGAGGTCTGCGCCATCGACCAGGACCCCGAGCGTCTCAAGGCGCTCGGCCCCACGTTTGGCGGCCAGACCGTAGCGGGCGTCGGATTCGACCGTGAGGTCCTCGCTGCCGCCGGCATCGACCGTGCGAGCGCCGTCATCGCCTGCACGGCTTCTGACGAGACGAACATCGTCGTCGCCCGTATCTCTCGACAGACCTATCGCGTCCCGCGCGTCATCGCGCGCCTGTATGAGATCGGCAATGCCGAGACGTACCGCAGGCTCGGCATCCAGAGCATCTCGACCACCGACTGGGGTGTGAGGCGCGTCTGCGAGCTCCTGACCTTCAACGAGCTCGATGACGTCACCGGCATCGGTTCCGGCGACGTGCGCCTCGTTCGCGCCGACGTGCCGCCGATGCTCGAGGGCAGTCCTGTTCGCGAGCTCACTGCCATTGGCGAGATTAGCATCGTCGCCGTCTCTCACGACAACGAGACCTTCGTTCCCACCCAGGGCACGGTCCTCGACCACGGTGACATCATCTACGCCGCCGTCCAGGCGACCTCGGCAAGCAAGTTCCGCGCCATGCTCGGCATGACGGATTAGGAGGCTGTATGAACATCATCATTGTCGGCGGCGGCAAGGTTGGTTCCTACCTCGCCACTCTGCTGGGCAACCGCGGTTACAACGTTCGCATCGTCGAGTCGAGGAAGGCCGTTGCGCAGCGCCTCGAGGAGAAGCTGCCCGAGGGTTCCGTTGTGAGGGGCATGGGTTCGAGCCCGGATGTCCTCGAAGAGGCCGGCGTGCTCCAGGCCGACGTCATTATTGCCGTAACGGGCGATGACGAGGTCAACCTCGTGGTCGCGATGCTCGCCAAGATGGAGTACGGCGTGAATCGCGTCGTCGCCCGCGTGAACAACCCGGCAAATGCCTGGATGTTCGATGAGTCCATGGGCGTCGACATCGCCGTTGACCAGGCGGACATCATCACGAAGTCCGTCGAAGAGGGCCTCGACATGGAGGACGTCTTCACTATCATGCGCCTCGGCAAGGATGGTCACGAGATCGTCCAGGGCGAGGTTCGCCCGCGCTCCGCGATGGTGGGTAAGTCGATTGCCGAGCTCCAGATCCCCGATGGCCTGGTCTTTGTCGCGCTTGAGCACGAGGGCAACATCCTCATCCCCAACGGTGACACCGCGTTTAGCGCCGGTGACCGCGTGGTCGCCTTCGCGAGCGAGCAGGGCAGGGACTTCCTGAGCCACTCGCTGCAGTAAGGCAAGATCTTCGATAGGCCCCGCACCATTGCTTGGCGCATGACCGCCGGGACCAGCCACGGGCTGGCCTCGGCGGTATTTTTGTGAGGAAGATGGGCGCGGCTGGCAACGACGACGGTGCCGGGCGCGCTTGGAATCACGATGGAAAGACGCTACCGTAAGCGGGTCGGAATGCGAAGGAGACCAGCGATGACGAAGCCCAGCGGCGCCAAGCGCCACTACGATATGCCCCTGCCGCCAAAGCAGCAGCTTGGGCGCCAGGCCTTTGGCGGGCCCGCGCGCAGCGCGGGCATAGGCCCGAACAAAGCCTGCGGCCACAAGGGCGGCATCCGCCGTCAGGGCTCGAAGCGCGGGTAACCCAGACCAACATCAAGAAACCTGCAAAAGGGACTGTCCCTTTTGCAGGTTTCCTTTTGCAGCCATGCGGGGTTAAACGAGTTTGTCGTAGACCTCGGATTTTGGGATGCCAAACTGCTTGGCCAGGCGCTTTGCCAGGGCACTCTTGGGTTCTCCGGCCTCAAGCCCCTCGGCGACGGCCTCCTCCAGGGTGGCAGGACCAGAAGCGCAGGCTGCGCGCAGGCAAGAGAGCTCCTCCGCACTCGGGCCCTCCACGACGACGACGCACTCCCCTCGCACCTCACCACGTTCACGAACGCGTCGTGCGAGCTCGCCAGAAAGGTCGCGCACGCATTCCTCGTGAAGCTTCGTGAGCTCGCGCACGAGAGCCACGCGACGCTCCGGGAAGGCCTCGGCAATGGAGTCGAGCGTCGCCACCACACGATGGGGACTCTCGTAAAACACGAGCGCGCCGGGAATCGGCGCGAGCTCAGTCAGACGCCTCGAACGCTCCCCCGCCTTTCTCGGCAGGAATCCCTCGAAGAAGAAATGGTCCATGCCTAGACCGCTAGCAACAAGGGCGCAGGTCACGGCGCTGGGTCCCGGAATCACCTCGACGGGGAGTCCCTCATCGAGAGCGGCGTCGACCAGGCGTTGGCCGGGATCGGACACGCCAGGCATGCCGGCATCGCTTACGAAGGCGACACGCGAACCGGAGGCGACACGTGCGAGCACGCCTTCCACTCGGTTGGCGATGACGTTCTCGTCGCACCTCTCAAGCGGCACGCGAATCTCGAAGCGAGCAAGGAGCTTCGAGGTCACGCGCGTGTCCTCGCACAGAAGGACATCGGCGGAGCGAAGCGTATCAATCACTCGGGGCGAGGCGTCAGACAGGTTGCCGATCGGCGTGCCAACAAGCGACAGCATGCCGCCGGGCTGCGCCAGACGCGCCTGCTCAACGCCAGCATCCCTCGCGAACGTCGTCTCGTTATCGTTCACGCGTTCCCCCATTACTCAAGCATTCCGTGCTCGAAGCTCGAAAGCGCCACACGGGCGTCCCAGCTCGAAAGCCTGCCCTCGGTCTTCCAGGTCTGGAAGAACCATCCGACACAGCCAGAGAAGGCGCTCATCTGTCCTGCCGTAAATACGCGCTCGAGCGCGATGCGACCCTCCGGCGTCATGCCAGCATCCGCCAGCGGCAACGCACTCGACCACTCACCCACCATAACAGGCAGGCCACTCTTCTTTGTGCGAGCGAGATACTGCTCCGTATCCTTCACGAGACGACGAACGCCCGTGGGACCAGCTGCGTTCATAGAGTCCGAATAATGGAACACATGGCTATCCAGCCACACGTTTTCATAGCGCGCGGGCGACATGAAGGCTCGCCACGCATCCGGCAATCCAGCGTCATTCACGACGAAAATCGGTCGCGTTCCAGCAGCTTCGCGGACCGCCTCGTATGCATCGCGATAGAAGTTGCGGAGAAGGTGCGGCGGCACTCCCTCAACAACGGACAACCCACGACGCGAGCGGCCTTTTATCGCGCCGATTGGCTCGATGCCAAGGAAGTTCTCACGCTCCGCGTAACGTGATGCGAGCGCCGCGGCGACATCGATAACCGCGCGGCGGAAGGAGGCGACATCGCCGAAGAAGCTCGCGGGCGAGGCGGAATCCGTGCCAGGCACGACGGCGACATCGAGGAGGACCTCGATGCCAGCTGCCTCAGCCCAGTCAAATGCACGATCAACGTAGTCCAGGCAGCCCTCGGAGGGGCCGGGCATGGGCCCCGCCTCGCCGAAGACGTACCAAGGAACCTGAAGCCTGACCGCGTCATAGCCACGCGAGGCAATTCGGGCGAAGTCTCCCTCGTCGATGAACGCCGAGCGGTGACGCTCGAGAAGCTCAGCGTAGCGCGAGTCCTCCATAACACTGGCAAGCTCGGCCTCGCAAAATGCGCCCGTACCAGCGAAGAGGGACGGCGTCACCCAAGGCTCGAGGACGAGCCAACCCGACAGGTTGACACCGCGAAGACGACGATTCTCGACATCCCTCTTGCGTGCCTTGAGCAACTTTGCCCGCCCCTCCTCGACCGCGCGACAGCGCGTGGCAGGCTACGCCCGCCTAACTCAGCTCTCTCATTCCATGGTACAGCTGCCAGTACTCGCCGTGTTGCGCGAGGAGCTCATCATGGGTGCCTCGTTCAACAATCCTTCCCTGTTCCAACACCATAATTGCGTTGGCATTGCGGACGGTGGAAAGCCTGTGGGCAATCACGAAGACGGTGCGCCCCGCCATGAGGGCGTCCATGCCACGTTCGATGAGGGCCTCGGTGCGCGTATCGACCGAGCTTGTCGCCTCATCGAGAATGAGGACAGGCGGGTCGGCCACGGCCGCTCGGGCAATCGCCAGAAGCTGGCGCTGGCCGGCAGAGAGGTTGGCGCCGTCTGCGGTCACGAGCGTGTCGTAGCCCTTGGGCAGGCGGTTGATGAAGCCGTCCGCGTTCGCGGTGCGAGCAGCGGCCCTGACCTCCTCGTCCGTGGCGTCGAGCTTGCCGAACCTGATGTTGTCGGCAACGGTTCCGCAGAAGAGATGCGTGTCCTGGAGCACGATGCCGAGGCTCGAGCGGAGACTCGCCTTCTCGATGTCGCGAACGTCTATGCCGTCATATGTGATGGAACCAGCCTGAACGTCATAGAAGCGGTTGATGAGGTTCGTGATCGTGGTCTTTCCGGCGCCCGTGGACCCAACGAAGGCAATCTTCTGGCCGGGCTTCGCGAACAGCGAGAGGTCCTTGAGAACGGTTTGGCCCGGCTCGTACCCAAAGGTAACGTCATGGAAGCGGACGTCTCCCGCAAGGGGCACCTGGATGCCGTTCTCTTTACGCCAGGCCCAGCCACTCGCCCCGGCGGCGGCACGCTCCGGAGCATCCTCCTTCGCCTCGAGGTGCTCGAGGGTGACCTTGCCCTCATCCACCTCGGGCTCGATGTCCATGGCGGAGAAGAGGCGCTCCGCACCGGCCAGAGCGCCGAGAAGGAAGTTGCCGAGCTGGGTCACCTGGTTGAAAGGCATAGCCGCCTGACGAACAAACACGAGGTAGCTCGCGAGGCTGCCCATATCCGTGAGGCCCCTCGCGGCGAGGAAGGACCCCATGACCGCCACCACGGCGTAGTTGGTGTAGGTCATGGCAACCGTGATGGGCACCATGGTCGCAGCGTAGGTCTGAGCAGCCGTGCCCTGTTCGCGAAGCTGTTCGTTATGCTCGCGGAAGCCCTCGAGAGAAGCCTCCTCATGCGTATACGCCTGGACGACCTTCTGACCAGCGCACATCTCCTGGACGTAGCCATCGAGATGTCCGAGCGTTCCTTGCATAGACTTGAAATATGCCGAGCTGCGCTTGCCGGCGAGACGCACGTACACGACGAGCATCACGTCAAACGCGACAGTTACCAACGTGAGGCGCCAATCGAGAACGAACAGCAGAACCAATGTGCCAAAGGCCTGGATGGCCGCCTGGATCACATTCGCGAAGCTGTTATTGAGCGCCTCGGAGACCGTGTCAACGTCGTTCGTGAAGAAGCTCATGACGTCACCCGTGCGGGTACGGTCGAAATAGCTGAGCGGAAGCGTCTGCAGATGCGCGAACAGGTCGCGGCGGATGTCGAAGACGACGCGCTGCGCTGCCCTCACCATCGTCTGCGTATAGCCGAGCGCGGAGAGCGCGCCGACCACGTAAATGACCGCCGCCAGCACGACGCCAGCCTTGAAGCCGTCGACATCCTGGGTGGTCAGGCAGTTCACCACGGGCTTGATCATATAGGTGCCCGCAAGCTGGCAGAGGGCACACGTACTTGCAAGGACGCCAACAAGCAGGAGCTTCATGCGAGCCGCACCCATGTACTCGAGCAGCCTGCGCACCGTGCTGCCAAGGTTCTTTGGCTTCGAGGAGCCACCCTTCGTTGAATAGACGGCCATTACTCCTCATCCCCCTCAGCAACCTGCGTGTGATAAAGCTCTTGGTAGATTGGGTCAGTCGCAAGCAATTCCGCAGGCGTGCCCACGGCATGGACGCGACCGTCATCAAGGATCACGACCTGGTCCGCATCGTTCACGGACGCGATGCGCTGGGCGATGATGACCTTCGTGACGTCGGTGAGGCCGCGCAGCCCCTCCCTGATGCGGGCATCAGTCGCCATATCGACTGCACTCGTCGAGTCATCGAGAATCAAGACACGCGGGCGCCTCACAAGCGCCCTGGCGATGCAGAGTCGCTGGCGTTGGCCTCCGCTGACGTTATCGCCTCCCTGGCCGAGGTCGGCATCAAGCCCACCGATTCGGTCAAGGAACTCGTCAACGGCAGCGACATGGCATGCCTCCAGCAGCTCCTCGTCCGTAGCGTCCGAACGGCCCCAGAGAAGGTTCTCGCGCACCGTACCGGAAAAGAGCACGGGACGCTGAAGCGCGATGCCCACGCTCTCTCGCAGCGCGGCGACGTCATACTCGCGCACGTCATGACCGCCGATAAGAACGGCACCATCCGTCACGTCATACAGGCGCGGAAGCAACTGGACGAGAGAGCTCTTGCCCGACCCCGTGCCGCCAAGGACGCCGGCCGTCGAACCCGCAGGGAACGAGAGCGTGATGTCATGAAGGACGTCAGCGGAAGCATCGGCGTTGTACTTGAAGCTCGCATGACGCAGCTCGATGGAGCCATTCGGAACCTCCGCGATCGCGTTCTCCGGGCTCGCGATCGTAGGCTGTTCGCGCAGGACCTCGCCCACGCGGTGAGCGCTCGTAAGCGCACGCGTCATGAGCAGGAAGACGTTCGAGATCATCATGAGGGAGTTCGTGACTTGAAGAACGTAGCTCATGAACCCCGTGAGCTCACCGACCTTCAGCTCGCCCGCCATGATCATCGTGCCGCCCAAGGCCAGGATGAGGATGTCACTCGTATACATGGTTGCCTGAAAAAGCGGGAGGTTGAAGACGGCAGTGCCGAAGGTCTTCGTCGAAGTGGCAGCGAGGTCCCCGTTGACCGCCCCGAAGCGATCCCCGACCCACTCGTCACGCACGAACGCCTTAACCGCGCGGATGGCCGTGACGCTCTCTTGAACGACGTCGTTCAGCTGGTCCATAACATCCTGGAGAACGCCGTAAAGCGGTGCCACCCGGCGGACGATGAGAACGAGGGCGACGGCAAGCAGCGGAAGCATGACGAAGAAGACGCAGGCGAGACGTACCGAAAGCATGCTGGCGAGGATGAGGCCTGCCGTAAACATGACGGGTCCGCGCATCATGGGCCTGAAACCGTTCATGAAGGCGTTCTGGATGACGGTGACGTCCGTCGTCATGCGCGTCACGAGAGACGACGTGTCAAAGTGGTCGAGGTTCTCGAACGAATAGCGCTGGACCGCCTCGAACTGAGCGTCGCGGAGATTGGCGCCGAGACCCATTGCCGCTCGAGCGCTGCAGCGGGCGAACGCCATGCCAAAGCCCATGGCGACTATGCCGCAAGCGAGCATCTGGCCACCAGTAATCCAGACGTGGCTCATGTCCCCCGCAACGATGCCCTGGTCGATAAGGCCCGCCGTAAGGTAGGGAATCAGGAGCTCGAGCGTACCCTCGAAGACCATGCAGATGGCAGCCAGAATGAAGTCGCGCTTATACGGACCGAAATAGCGAAAGATGATTTTGAGGTCACTCACGGACGCCCGCCTCCTCGGCGCGACGCGCCACCATGTTCTTCCTCGCACGCTCGAGATATCCAATGAAAGACTCGCGTTCCTCATCAGTAAACCCATCAAGCATGGCCTCGTCTATTTCGGCGCAGCGCTCCTCCCACGGCTTCACCAACGCCCGACCGGCATCGGTGAGCTTGAGGCGCTTCGTGCGCCGGTCTCCTGGATTTGCCTCGACAGTGACAAAGCCGCCCTTCTCGAGAGCATCGAGCATGCGCGAAACGGCAGCTGGGTCCATGCCAAAGAACGATGCCATCTCTCGCTGGGTGGCGCGTTCGTGAACCGCCAGATACGAGATGACTCGGGGTTGGCCGCAGGCAAGGCCAAGCGATGACCCATACGGCCTCAACAGCGCCTTTTGTGCCTGAAACGCCCTCAAAAGAGCCATGTGCGCGTCAACCAGGGAGTAACCCTCGCCAACCGCATATTTATCTTCCCCCATTAAACTCCGCCTCTTGATAATGCTTGACTTATCAATAATTGACGAATCAAGAGAATAGCGTCGATGCTTGATATGTCAACGAAGTTATCAGCCACGAAACAATCGAGGCGCCCAAGCCACTATGTGCGTCAATTCGCACGTCCGCAGCACGCCAGGTGCAGCAAGAGCGAGACGCCCGCGCCCACCACGTGCCCACTGCGTGACCACCGCAAGCCCACCACGTGCCCAACGCAATGCCACCGCGTGCCCGCTGCACGCCAACCGCACGCCAGTCGAGCATCAGGCGCAATGGCCGGTCGCGAGGTCTCCCAGATGCTCCCTGAGTCTCTTGATTTGTCGCGAGCGGCAGGTATCTCACCGCGAGTGGTTGGGTAACAAAGCGCAAGACCGCTGCTCGATTTTAGTTGTTCACTTATCGATAGTCATTTGCGAAGACTATATGTATGCGGATTCGTAGTCATTTGCTCACGCTTGGACGCGATATCCTCTCCCTAGTCGACGCCTCAGATGGGCGTCGAGACGACGGCGGCAATTGGTGCCGCCCAACCTCAATACAGGGGAGGATCATGGAGAAGCGCATCTACAGGTTTGGCCTTGATGAGAACGGCGCTGACGTCACCGAGGGAACCGCGCACGACAACTTCACCCTCGGCGGCAAGGGTGCAAACCTCGCCGAGATGGCCCGTATCGGCCTTCCGGTTCCTCCTGGCTTCACGATTACCTGCCAGACCTGCATGGAATACGCCAACGGCGGCAACACCTGGCCCGAGGGCGTGCTCGACGGCATCGCCGCGGCCCGCGAGGATCTTGAGCGTCGTTGCGGCAAGCGCCTTGGCGACGCCGAGGACCCGCTGCTCGTCTCCGTCCGCTCCGGTGCCCCCTTCTCGATGCCCGGCATGATGGACACCGTGCTTGACCTCGGCCTCAATGACGAGTCCGTTCTCGGCCTCGCCCAGCAGACCAACAACGATCGCTTCGCCTGGGACAGCTACCGCCGCTTCATCCAGATGTTCTCGAACGTAGTCATGGGCATCGACTCCGATCTCTTCGAGCACGCGATCTCCGCCGCCCGCGAGACCGCCGGGGTCGCCACTGACACCGAGCTCTCCGCCGAGGACCTCCGCGCCCTCGCCGGCGAGTTCAAGCGCATCTTCGCCGAGAACGTAAGCCTCGAGGAGCACCCCGAGCTCGCCGGCGAGGATGGTTCCGCCCAGTTCCCGCAGGACCCCACCATCCAGCTCCGTCTTGCCGTAGCTGCCGTCTTCGGCTCCTGGGAGTCCGACCGCGCACGCCTCTACCGCAGACAGAACAACATCCCCAACGACCTCGGCACCGCCGTCAATGTTCAGGTCATGGCCTTCGGCAACAAGGGTGAGACCAGCGCCTCCGGCGTCGCCTTCACCCGCAACCCCGCCACCGGTGAGCGCGAGTTCTACGGCGACTACCTCGTGAACGCCCAGGGCGAGGACGTCGTGGCCGGCATCCGCAACACCGAGCCCATCGAGACGCTGCGCCACACCCCCGGTCTCGAAGCCGCCGGCGAGCAGCTTGAGAACATCTTCGGCATCCTCGAGCAGCACTACCGCGACATGATGGACATCGAGTTCACCATCGAGCAGGGCAAGCTCTACATGCTGCAGACCCGCGTGGGCAAGCGCACCGCCACCGCAGCCCTCAAGATCGCCGTGGACCTCGTCAGCGAAGGCGTCATCACCCGCGAGGAGGCGCTCCAGCGCATCAACCCCTCCCAGCTCGACCAGCTCATGCACCCGCAGATCGCCAAGAACGCCACGCGCAACGTCTTCGCCCGCGGCCTCAACGCGAGCCCCGGTGCCGCCGTGGGCAAGGTCGTCTTCTCCGCGTCCGATGCCGTGGCCGAGAGCGAGGCCGGCAACGACTGCGTGCTCGTCCGTTGGGAGACCACGCCCGACGACCTCGCGGGCATGACCGCCGCCAAGGGCATCCTCACCAGCCACGGCGGCAAGACCAGCCACGCGGCCGTCATCGCCCGCGGCATGGGCAAGCCCTGTGTCTGCGGTGCCGACGCCCTGCGTATCGACGCGGAGCGCAAGGAGGTCGCCGTCGCCAACTCTGACGTCGTCCTTCACGAGGGCGACATCATCTCCATCGATGGCTCCACGGGCGAGGTCATGCTCGGCGCCGTCGAGCTCGAGCGTCCCAGCACCACGGGCGACCTCGCGACCGTCCTCGACTGGGCCGACAGGGTCCGCCGCATGGGCGTTCGCGCCAATGCCGACAACCCGGCAGACGCCCGCCTCTCCCTCGAGCTTGGTGCCGAGGGCATCGGCCTGACCCGCACCGAACACATGTTCCTCGGCGACCGCAAGAGCATCATCCAGCGCTTCATCCTCTCCGACACAGAGGAGGAGCGTCAGGAGGCCGCCGACGAGCTCGCTCGCGCCCAGGAGGGTGACTTCTACGAGATTCTCTCCGTCATGGACGGCAAGTCCGTGACCATCCGCCTGCTCGATCCTCCCCTGCACGAGTTCCTCGACAGCCCGCGCGACCTGGCCGTCCGCCTCACCCGCATGGAGTGCGAGGGTGCCCCTGCCGAGGAGATTTCCCGTCTGCGCGCGCTTCTCGCACGCGTCGACTCCCTCGCGGAGGCCAACCCCATGCTCGGTCTCCGCGGCTGCCGCCTGGGCTTCGCCTTCCCGCAGCTCCCGGCCCTTCAGACGCGTGCCATCGCCCGCGCCACGGTGCGCCTGAAGCGCGAGGGCAAGAACCCGCGTCCGCACATCATGGTGCCCCTCGTCTGCCTCAATGCCGAGATTCGAGAGATGCGCGCCATCGTCGAGCGCGCCATCATCGACGTCGAGGTCGAGACCGGCGTCCGCTTGGGCGAGATCCCCGTTGGCACGATGATCGAGCTCCCGCGTGCCGCCGTCATGGCAGACCGCATCGCTCGCCACGCGGACTTCTTCAGCTTCGGTACGAACGACCTCACGCAGACCGCTCTCGGCTTCTCCCGTGACGATGTCGAGGGTAAGGTCCTCCCGACCTACCTCGAGTCCAACGTCATCCCGAGGAACCCGTTCGAGACCATCGACGAGGGCGTCGCGAAGCTCGTCGGCATGGGTTGCGAGCTCGGCCGCTCCGAGAGGCCCGGCATCTCCCTCGGCGTCTGCGGCGAGCACGGCGGTGACCCGGATTCCATCCGCACGTTCTATGACCTGGGCATCGACTACGTGAGCTGCTCGCCCTACCGTGTCCCGGTCGCGCGTCTCGCGGCCGCGCAGGCGACGCTCGCCAGCAAGGTTCGTCCGTACGTTCCCGTGACGCCGGCCTACGCCCCCGTCCGTGAGCGTCAGCCGTTCGCCGAACAGGTCTAGCCAATATCCGGCGCGCCAGGCTCATTCGTCGGCCTGACGCCCCTCCCAATCTCAGGGGACTATCCCACCCCTGGGCCCATCCGGGGAGTTCGGGTCTCCCCGGGCGAGCGGCGAGCGCACCACGCAGGCTAAACGTCTCCCCCACGCCCGCGCTTGCCGCACGCAAGAACCACCCCGACACGAAGCGACTCGCCGTGTCGGGGTGGTTCCCTTTTGGCATGCCGTGGGCATGGCATGCCAGCGATGTCGCGCCACCTCGTCCACAGGTGGCGCGCGAGATGATCACGTCTCGCTCGATGGAGTCAGCCCAAGGCCTCACACCGCCCTCGTAAGACGGGCTACGCGTTGAACACGTACTTGTCCAGGCGCGCGAACGCCTCCTGAACGCGGTCAAGCGGCAGGGCAAGGTTCATGCGCAGGTGACAGGGGCCATGGAACATGCGACCGTCCTGGATGTCGACGCCGACGCGCCAGCACTCCTTCTCGACCCACTCGATGTCTCGCCCGTGCTTCTCGCACCATTCGCTACAGTCGGCGAACAGCATGTAGGTGCCCTCGGGCTTCTGAACGGCGACGCCGTCGAAGTGCTTGTCGATGTAATCGCAGGCCCAGTCGACGTTGGCGCCGAGAACCTGGATGAGTTCGTCAAGCCACTCGTATCCTTCGGGCTTGTAGGCACCCACGAGCGCGTGCATGGACAGCACGTTCATGTCGTTGTAGTGGCACTTCGAGCTGCGGGCGCAGACGCGATCGCGCAGGTACTTGTTGTAGATGATGTGGTAGGAACCCACGAGGCCGGCGAGGTTGAAGGTCTTGGACGGGGCGTAGAGGGCGACGGTGCGGTTGCGGGCGTCCTCGGAGACGGACTGCGTCGGCACGTGCTTGTGTCCCGGCAGGATGATGTCGCTCCAGATCTCATCGGAGACCACGACGCAATCGTACTTCTTGAAGAGCTCCATCGCGCGCTCGACCTCCCAGCGCTCCCAGACGCGGCCACAGGGGTTGTGGGGAGAGCAGAAGACGACGGCGTGGATGTTGTTCTCGGCGAGCTTCTTCTCCATGTCCTCGAAGTCCATGCGCCAGACGCCGTCCTCGTCGATCTTGAGGGGCGAGTGCACGATGTCGAAGCCGTTGTTCTTGAGGCTCATCGTGAAACCGATGTAGGTCGGGCTGTGGAGAAGGACCTTGTCGCCAGGCTCCATGAAGGGGGCCAAGGTGGAGACAACACCGCCGAGGACGCCGTTCTCATAGCCGATGCACTCCTTGGTGAGGCCCTCGACGCCGTTACGCGTCTCGTGCCACCTGATGATGGAGTTGAAGTAGTCATCGGTCGGGGCGAAGTAACCAAACGCAGGATGCTTGGCGCGTTCGATAATCGCCTCGGTGGCGGTTGGCACCGTGGGGAAGTTCATGTCAGCGATCCACATGGGGATGCCGTCAAAGCCCTCGGCCGGAGCATCCGGGGCGAACCCGGTGCCAAGACCGTCGACGGCGATCGCGTCCATGCCGTGACGCTCTATGTGACTGGTGAAGTCATACTTCATGAGAAGTCCTTTCGTCTAGATGGAAAGCCCGGCCGCGGGCGGGACGCATCCGCGCCCGCGGCCGGCGAGGTATACCCTACATCACGTCGATGCTCTGGACGGCGTCAAAGCCATGCGTTCCTCTTAACGATCGAGAACACAATCCAGGAGAAGACGGCGGCCCAGGTCGCGATTGCAATGAAGCCCACGAGCTCGGCCACGAACGTCCCGAATCCGCCGAAGATGACGCCGGACTCGCCAATAAATTGTCGCGCGCAGTTTTATAAATCCGCAGGTCCACCACTACGTTTTTCCTTGGTTGCGTCTTTGTTGCAGAAACAAAGCGGAAAACGCAAGGCTAAAAGCCGTTGACACTCGAAACAAAAGTGAGCCGCTAGACGACCCGAATAGAAACAATCGCCCACTCCGTCAAACAACAGAGTGGGCGATTGCATAATCCAAGCAGCCAGCGCAAATAGCCTTCCGAGAGCGCCCGAAAAGGCGCGCCGGGAACGCAGCGACTCCGTCCACGAAAGGGTCGCCTGGGGTGCTGAAGCAAACATTCCGCAGCGCGAAGCACCTCGCTTAGCACAAGATACTCGCCCGCGAGGACGTTTGCGAAGCACCCCAGGCGGCCCGCCGGGACTCGTCAGTTACTCTTCTCCGAATAGCGCCTTCTCGGGCGTGATCGGAAGCGAGCGCACGTAATTGCCGGTTGCATGCGCGACGGCGCTCGCGATGGCGCCAAGCGGCGTGTTGATGACGACCTCGCCGATCGACTTCGCGCCGAACGGACCCGTGGGCTCATAGCTCGGGCAGAAGTCGATGCGAATCTCGGGCACGTCAAGGCGCGACGGAATCTTGTACTGCATGAAGTTGTTCGTACGAAGGCCACCGTCCGCAGCACGCTGCACGTCCTCGGTGAGGGCCATGCCGATACCCTGCGCGATGCCGCCCTCGGCCTGAACGCGCGCGAGGTTCGCGTTGGCGACGGTGCCGCAGTCGACGGCGGAAACGTAATCGACCACCGTGACCTTGCCCGTGGCCTTGTCGACGTCGACCTCGGCAATGCCGGCCATGAAGGGCGGGGGCGAAACGGGCTGGGAGTTAGACGCGTGCGCCGAGAGGAAGCCCGGCTGGAGGCCAAAGCCAATGAGACGGCCGGAGAGGTCGTCCAAGGTCATCTCACGCATTTTGCCCGAGGCGATCTCGCCGACGGTGAGGACCTCGTCATCGTCATCGGCGACGAAGATGCGGCCGCCGTCGAGGTCGAGCGCGGACGGCTCGACACCCATGACGCGGCCCGCTTGCTCGAGGATCTTCTCGCGCAGCTCGGTCGCGGCCTTCACGACGGCCATACCCGTAACGTACGTGCCGGAGCTCGCGTAGGAGCCGCAGTCGAAAGGTGAGGTGTCCGTGTCGACGCCGTTCACCACGATGCGGTTGGTGCTGCAACCGAGGACCTCTGCCGCGAACTGGGCGAGGATCGTGTCGCCGCCAGTGCCCACGTCGGTCGCGCCCATGTTGAGTACGTAGAAGCCGTCATCCTCGAGGCGCAGGTCGACAGATCCGATGTCGATGTTGGAGATGCCAGAGCCCTGCATGGTGAGGGCGACACCCAGGGAGCGCACGCGGTCGCCCAGGTCACGGGCGAGCGGCTTGTTCTTCCAGTCAATCATCTCCATGGCGCGGCGCAGGCAGTCATCGAGACGGCAGCTCTCGAGCTTCTCGTTGTAGTACTGCGGCATGGTCTCGCCCTCGTGGACGATATTGGCGAGGCGCATCTCGCATGGATCGATACCGAGCTTGTCCGCCATCTCGTTGACGGCGCTCTCGACCGCGAACTGGCCCTGCGTGGCGCCGTAGCCACGGAAGGCGCCGCCGGGCGTCGTGTTGGTGTAGACGACGTCATAGGAGAAGCGGCTCGCACGGACGTGGTTGTAGATCGGGAGCGACTTGTGACCGACGAGGCCGATGGTCGTGGGCGCGTGATAGCCATAGGCGCCAGCGTCAGACAGCGCATAGAGGTCGATGGCCGTGATCGTGCCGTCGTTCATGGCACCGAGACGGACGCGCATGCGCACCTTGTGGCGAGTGTTGCCGCTCGCCATGGTCTCCTCACGCGTGTAGATGCACTTGCATGGGTGACCGAGCTTATAGGCACAGAACGCGGAGTAGACCTCGTTGCAGCCGGTCTGCTTGGCGCCGAATCCACCGCCGACGCGGGGCTTGATGATGCGGACGCGACTCTTGGGAATCTGGAGCGCGATGGAGACCTGACGGCGGATGTGGAACGGCACCTGCGTGGAGGCGACCACGCACACGCGGTCCTGGGCGTCCGTGTAAGCATAGGAGCTAAAGGGCTCCATCATCGACTGCTCGGTCGCCTGGGTCTCGTAGACGCGGTCGATGACGACGTCGGACTCCTCGAACGCGCGCTCGAGATCACCGTGCTCGGAGACCTCGTGGCAGACGAGGTTACGCTTGAAGTCCTCGCCCATGGGCACATAGGCGCGGATGTCGTCCTCGTCATGAACGATCGTGGGGTTGTCGAGCGCCTCCTTGAAGTCGAGAACGGCGGGGAGAACCTCGTAGTCGACCTTGATGAGGCGCATGGCGGCGTTGATGGCGAGCTCGTCCGTGCCAACCACGATGGCAACCTCGTCGCCGACGTAGCGCACGGTGCGGTCGAGGATCATCGTGTCGTACGGGCTCATCTCGCGGAAGCTCTGGCCGGCGAGTGTGTAGCGCACCTGGGGGACGTCCTCGTAGGTGTAGATGGCGACGATGCCGTCGATTCGACGGGCGCGCGAGGCGTCGATGGAGCGGATGCGCGCGTGCGCGTGGGGCGAGCGCAGCAGCTTGACGATGTAGGAGTCACGCGGGGCAAGGTCGTTCGTGTAGACGGCACGACCCTCGAGCAGGCCCTTCGCATCCTTCTTGACAACGGCGTGCGAAAGCTGGCGAAGCTCGCCGGCGCGGGAGTCAGAGACGACGCTCTCACCGATGGTTCCCATTAGCGCACCTCCCCTTCGTTCGCGGATGCGTCTGCGGAGGGCGCGACGCCGGTGACCTCCGTGCTCGCGGGCGCGGCAATGCCCGTCGCGCGGTCACGGGCAAGGAAGCGGCGAACGGCGCGGAGCTGGCTCGCGTAGCCCGTGCATCGGCAGAGATTGCCGGAGAGGTAGCGGCTGATTGTCTCGTCATCCGCGTCAGGATGGTCGCGATCGAGCGCCAGCACGTTCATGACGAGGCCCGGAGAGCAGAAGCCGCACTGCTCGGCGCCCTCCTCCATCATGCAACGCGCGAACTCGGCGGACTCAGAGCGAAGGCCCTCGAGCGTGGTGACGCGACGACCGTTCACGCGAGGCATGTAGACCGCGCAGGAAAGGACCGGGGTCTCGTCGAGCCAGACGGTGCAGAGGCCGCAATTGGTGGTCTCACAGCCGCACTTGACGCTCTTGTAGCCGCGCTCGCGCAGGAAGTCGAGCAGGCGCGTGTCGGGACGCACGTCAACGGAGACGTACTCGTCATTAATGAAGAAGCTTACGAGCATTAGTTGTCACCCTCCCCCATCTTGGGCGCGTCACCGTCATGCAAGTCTCCGGAACACACGGCGCGCGGAGCAGGCGTGAAGGTAGAAGCGGGGATGGGGTCGAGGCCTGCCGCGACGCGAATGGCACGACGGCCAAGCTCGCGAGCGAGGTGGCGGCGATAGCGCTCGGAGCCACGCATGTTACCGCTCATCGGCAGCTCGGCGAGGCGGGCGCAAGAGGCATCAAGCTCCTCGTCCGTGAACTCGAGCGGAAGGCCGAGGCGATCGCCCTCAACGAGGCGGGCGCGACACGGACGGGCACCGACGGTGACGTGCCAGGCGCCTCCCCAGGCGGCGGCACAGACGTTCAGGACCGGGAAGTCCGTCGCGGAGTTGCGGAGCGCCTGGAAATTGGCGGCGTAGTCATGCTTGTGCACGATCACGTGGGTGAGGATGTCGCGCTCGTAGGGCATGGAGGCGAAGGTGGCGAGGCTCACGATGCCGGCACCGACGAGCTCGACCTCCGTATCGAGGGCGAGCAGCGAGGTGAGGACATCCGAGAAGCCAAAGCGGCCGAAGACCGAGCCGCCGACGGTGGCGCAGTTGCGCATCTGCACGCCGACCACATCCTGGACGGCATCGCGGAAGACGTTGCCAGTGGCCTCATTGAAGGCGACGTGGCGCTCGAGCTCGTGCAGCGTCACCATGGCGCCGATCACGAAGCTGTCGGGGGTTTCCTCGATCTGGTCGAGGCCGAGGTTCGACAGGTCGATCATCGTGCTGATTCGCCTGTCTTGGAGGCGCAGCCAGACCCCGCCGCCGAGGACGCGATTCATGCGCCCCTTCCGGAGAAGCTCGTACGCCTCCTCTGCGGTGTCTGGACGCGCATAGTTCTTAAATTGGAGCACGGTTCTCCTTCGGATGCTCTGACGCTCGTCGTGGCGATTAGCGCGCCGGGCAGGGCGCCCATCTGTAGGGCCGCGCGAACATGCGAGAACGGCCCCCTCTTATCCTTACTCGTCAATCCTATAGGATAGGACCAGGCGACGGGGCCGTTTAACAGCAAAAATACAATTATGGCGTGCTAGTTTCTCCCGCATAACGCCGATGATTGGCGAGAGGGTCGCGAGATGGCACGGGTCGCCCGGCGCATGTCGCCCGACGTAGAGTCACCCGGCGCATGTCGCCCGGCGTAAAGTCGCTTGCCCGCCGTCTCCCAACGCTCCGCGAGCCGGCGGGCAAGGTTGCGCGCTACACGTCCATGATGCCGTGCACGTGGTGGATATAGCCGAGCGGCTCCTTCTCGACCTCGCCGGCGGTGGCCTTGGTGTCGAGGTACTCGAGCATGGACTCGGCGACGCGCTTGGCGCCCTCGACGGCATGAACGACGGTCTTGGAGCCCGTCACCACGTCACCCGCGGCAAACACGCCATCGACCGTGGTCATGCCACGCTCGTCGGTGAGGAGTAGGCCCCGCTCCCCGCCCTCGAGGCCGGGCGTCGTGAGGATGAGCTTGTTCTTTGGGCCCTGGCTGATGCAGATGATCGTGGAGTCCGCGTCGTACTGGACGAGGTCGTTGTCGAAGCCGATGACGTTGTCATCCTCGTCAAAGATGGCGCGCTTGAAGACGGGACCGTCCTCCGTGAGCATCGTGATTGCCCTGCCGTAGGCGACCTCGGCACCTTCGAGCTCGGCATATGCGAGTTCATCCGGGCTGGCGGTGACCTCCTTCGAGCGCGAGTACATAGTCACGTGGCGAGCGCCGCGACGAAGCGCCGTGCGCGCGACGTCGACCGCGGAGTTTCCCACGCCGATGATTGCGACCGTCTCGCCTAGCTCGAATGCCGTCGGGTCCGCGAGGTAATCGACCGAGAAGTGCACGTTAGCGAGGGACTCGCCACGCATGCCGAGGGTTCGCGGCCGCCAGACGCCAGTGCCCACGAAGACGCACTCGTAACCGTCACGGAAGAGGTCGCGAATCTCGAGGGCGCCGCCGATCGTCGTGTTTGCGCGGAACATGATGCCCATGTCCGCCATGCGCTTCGCGTAGCGATCGAGGACGGAGCTCGGGAGGCGAAACTCCGGGATGCCGTAGCGCATGACCCCGCCGATGCGCTCCTTCGAGTCGAAAATCGTGACGCCGTAGCCCTCATGAGCGAGCTTCACGGCAACCGTGATGCCCGCTGGTCCGGCTCCGATGACGGCAACCGAGCGACCGTTGGCAGGCTTGCGCTTGATCTGCATACGCTCGAGATAGAGGTCTGAGATGAAGTTCTCGATGGCGGAGAAGTGAACGGGAGTGTCCTTGCGGGCACGGATGCAATGGCCCTCGCACTGGCCCTCGTGATTGCACACCGTGGAGCACACGATGGAGAGCGGGTTATTCTCAAAGAGCATCGCTCCGGCCTCATTGAGCTTGCCGTCCTTGAACAGGCGAATGACCACGGGGATGTTGGTGGAGACGGGGCAACCCTTCTGACACATGGGGTTCTTGCACTGAAGACAACGGTCCGCTTCTTCGATGATGTGGATTGCCACGGGCACGCACCCTTTCTTCGAGTCGCATCATGCGACTCGATTAGGTTGTCTACTTATCCGTGGTCAACTTTACCATGACTAATCGAGGCTACGCGTGAATCAAGGCCTCGCCACACGACGCGCACGGGTTCCAAGCAAGAACGCGCGCGCCACGGACTCCCCCGCGATGGGTAACAACGTCACGGCGCCCGCCATGCACTGCTCCAGCGTCGAAGGCCCGATGACAGCAGGGACCACGAGGTCAATACCACTCTCATAGACCTCGCCAAGGTCCTCGGCGCGCCCACCCACAACCGCCACGACGGGAATCCCCCTCGCCTTGGCACGGCGAGCAACGCCCACGGGAGCCTTGCCAAACGCGGACTGTGCGTCCATGTGTCCCTCGCCAGTGATAACGAGGTCAACTCCTTCGAGAGCCTCGTCAATATGGATGGCATCAAGCACGAACTCGATGCCGCGCTCGACACGCGCGCCGCAAAATGCCGTTAGCGCCGCACCGACGCCGTGCCGGCAGCGCCCGCTCCCGGCACGGCGTCGATGTCACGCCCGCATATGGCTTCGAGCATACGCGCGTAAGAGCGCATCCAGGAATCGGCGGCACCCACGTCGCGGACATCGATGCCCTTCTGGGGGCCATACACCGCGACGGCGCCAGACGGACCCGTCAGGGGGTTCGTGACATCCGTTATGGCAACGATTTCCGTATCCGCCAGCCTCGGGTCGAGGCCCGCAAGATCGATGCGAGCGAGGTCTCTGAGACCGGCGAGCCCCGGAGCGACATCCTCCCCGCTCGCATTGAGCAAGCGAACCCCAAGGGCTTTGGCCATGCCGGAGCCGCCGCCGCTCGTAGCAGATCCGCCGAGACCGACGTAGATGTGACGGACGCCAGCATCCAGGGCGTCGCCTATGAGCTGGCCGACGCCGTACGATGAGGCAAGCAGGGCGTTCGAGCGATTCTGCTCCACGAGCGTGATTCCCGCCGCCTCCGCCATCTCGATGATGGCGCAGTCTCGGTCGAAGAGCCCGTAGCGGGCACGGACGGGTTCGCCGAGAGGGCCAAGAACGTCCACTTCGCGGATCTCGCCATTTCGAGCCGCAATGACGGCATCCACCGTGCCCTCCCCGCCGTCAGCGATAGCCAGGCGCTTGACGCCCGCCCGTGGGAGAACTCTGCGAATGCCCCGTTCTATAAGTTCAGCCACTCGAAAGCTTGACGCAGAGCCCTTGAACGAGTCAGACGCAATGAGAATGGAAGGCTCGGTCACCGGAGGATCCTTTCCCTATGGCAGCGGCACAATGGTTGACAAAGGGACAGTCCCTTTGTCAACCATTGTGCACCTCTTTCTGTTAACACGACCGTTACTAAGAACGCGTTGTGTCGCGCACTTTAGTCTGCTAAAGTCCTTGTCAGCAACTTTAGCAGACTAAAGTGCCACGAGGCGTCATGCAGACGCTCGGCGTCCCCGGCACCCCAAGGAGGCTCACATGCGCACCAACGACTCCATCTCTCGCCGTCAGTTCCTCTCCCTCGCGGGCGGCATCGCCGCCGTCTGCGGCCTCGGCCTCGTCGGCTGTGGCGCTGGCTCCGGCTCCGCGACGACGGCCACCGCAGCCAGTGCCACGGCAGAGGCCGCCGACGACTCCGCGAACATCACCAAGCTGACCGTCGGCTTCGACCAGGAGTACCCGCCCTACGGCTTCGTCGGCGATGACGGTCAGTTCACCGGCTTCGACCTCGACCTCGCCGCCGAGGTGTGCCGCCGCAACAGCTGGGAGGTCGAGTACGAGCCAATCGACTGGGACGCCAAGGACACCCAGCTCAACTCCGGCGTGATCACCTGCATCTGGAACGGCTTCACCATGGAGGGCCGCGAGGATGGCTACACCTTCTCCGCCCCCTACATGAAGAACGGCCAGGTCGTCGTCGTGAAGAAGGACTCTGGCATCTCCAGCCTCGACGATCTCGCGGGCAAGAACGTCATCACCCAGACCGACTCCGCTGCCCTCGAGGTACTGCAGGGCGACAAGGCGGACCTCGCGGCGTCGTTCGCCGGTCTCGAGACCATCGGTGACTACAACACCGCCTTCATGCAGCTCGAGTCCGGCGCCGTCGACGCCGTTGCCTGTGACCTCTCCATCGCCGAGTACCAGCTCTCCGCAAAGCCCGACGCCTATACCAAGCTCGACGAGGACCTCTCCACCGAGAACTACGCCGTGGGCTTCAAGAAGGGCTCCCAGGCCCTCGCCGACAAGGTCACCGAGACCCTTAAGGCCATGGACGCGGACGGCTTCGTCAAGGACCTCTGCGAGAAGTACACGAGTTACGGCATCTCGTACGAGAACTGGGAGCTCAAGTAGCCAAGGCTCGCCCGCTCGGAGCTCCGCAAGACACCGCACAACACACCCGGTATGCGCCGGCGGCGCCGCATCCCAGGCACCGCCGGCGCGAACGGCACAGGAGGCACCATGGACATAGCAACGATGACGGGCATGCTGATACAGGGCTTTGGCGTGTCGCTCAAGCTCTTTATGCTCACGCTCATCGGAGCCATCCCCCTGGGCATACCGGTGGCGCTCGCCCGAATGAGCCGCCTGCGCCCGCTGGCGCTGCTCGCACGGGCGTTCATCAGCGTGTTACGCGGAACGCCGCTCATGCTGCAGATGTTCGCGATCTACTTCTCCCCTTATTACGTCTTCGGCATTCAACTCACGCCGGACTCCAAATGGCATGCCTGCGTCGTGGCGTTCATCATCAACTACGCCGCGTACTTCGCGGAGATCTACCGCTCGGGCATCCAGTCCATACCGCGTGGCCAGTATGAGGCTGCCGAGGTCCTCGGCTATTCGAACGGCCAGACGTTCTTCCGCATCGTCCTCCCCCAGGTTGCCAAGCGCATCCTCCCTGCCATGGGAAACGAGGTCATCACCCTCGTAAAGGACACCTCGCTCGCCTTCTCCATCGGAGTCGCCGAGATGTTCTCCACCGCCAAGGCGCTCGTGGCGTCTCAGGTGAGCATGATGCCGTTTGCCATCGCCGCGCTCTTCTACTGGGTGTTCAACTTCCTGGTGGAGGTCGCGCTCGGCGTACTCGAGAAGAAACTCGACTACTACCACGACTAGGAGGCTTCGATGCCTGAAACCATCGCAACAGACACCAGCGCAACGAACCAGCGAGTCGTCTCGATCGAGGGCGCGCGCAAGTCATTTGGCGACACCGAGGTGCTCAAGGGGATCACGCTCGAGGTCAATCGCGGAGAGGTCGTAGCCATCATCGGCGCGTCCGGCGGCGGAAAGTCGACGCTGCTTCGCTGCATGACGCTACTCGAGAAGCTCGACGGCGGAAGCCTTTCCTATGGAGACGTAAGGGTCGCCGCGGATGACGGGAGCGGATGCTCGCGCTACGGCGACGCGGCCGTCCTCAAGGCCGCACGCCAGCGCTTTGGCCTGGTATTTCAAGCCTACAACCTCTTCCCGCACATGAGCGTTCTGCACAACGTCACGGACGCCCCCATCCACGTGCAGCACCGCAATAAAGACGAGGTCGAGGCGCAGGCGCGCGAGCTCCTCGCAAAGATGGGCCTCACCGGCAACGAGGACAAGGTTCCCTGTCAGCTCTCCGGAGGCCAGCAGCAGCGCGTGAGCATCGCGCGCGCCCTCGCCATGAACCCCGAGGTACTCTTCTTCGACGAACCCACGAGCGCGCTTGACCCGGAGCTCACCGCGGAAGTGCTGCGCGTCATCAAGGGCCTCGCCGCCGAGCAGATGACCATGGTGATCGTGACGCACGAGATGAGCTTCGCGCGCGAGGTCGCTGACCGCGTCGTCTTCATGGACGGCGGCAGCATCGTCGAAGAGGGTACGCCCCAGCAGGTCTTCGAAAACCCCCAGCACCCCCGCACCCGCGAGTTCCTCTCCCGCTACACGCAGTAGACCAGAAAAAGGGACAGTCCCTTTTTCTGGTCCGGGTTGACAAAGGTTGACAAAGGGACTGTCCCTTTGTCAACTCCCTTTGTCAACTCTTCGCTGCGGAATTTGCTCTATCCTAGTTGCGAATGTGCAAACCACGCCCGAGGGGAGCCCCATGGAGGCATACAAGAGCGAATTCATCAAGTTCATGGTCGAGTCTGACGTCCTGAAGTTCGGCAGCTTCACGCTCAAGAGCGGCCGTCAGTCCCCCTTCTTCATGAACGCCGGCGCCTACGTCACCGGCTCCCAGCTCAAGCGCCTTGGCGAGTACTACGCCCAGGCCATTCACGACAACTTCGGCGATGACTTCGACGTCCTCTTCGGGCCGGCCTACAAGGGCATCCCCCTGGCCGTCGTGACCGCCATCGCCTACCACGAGCTCTACGGCAAGGAGGTCAAGTACTGCTGCGACCGCAAGGAGGCCAAGGAGCACGGCGCCGACAAGGGCAACCTCCTCGGCTACGAGCCGCAGGACGGCGACCGCGTGATCATGGTCGAGGACGTCACCACCTCCGGCAAGTCCATCGATGAGACCTACCCCAAGGTCAAGGCTGCCGCAGACGTCGAAATCAAGGGCCTCATCGTCTCCCTCAACCGCATGGAGGTCGGCAAGGGTGGCGTGACCACCGCCCAGAAGGAGATCGAGGCCAAGTACGGCTTCCCCGTCGCTAGCATCGTTTCCATGGCCGAGGTCGTCGAGACCCTCTACAACCATGAGATTGAGGGCAAGGTCGTCATCGACGACGCCCTCAAGGCCGACATCGACGCCTACTACGAGCAGTACGGCGTCAAGGAGCAGTAAGGTCCGCAGGGACCCCGCCGCAACCGCCGGTAAACGCTGACAAAATGACGGCCGTCTCGATTTCGGGGCGGCCGCCTTCTTTGTGCCCGCCACGCATGCCGGGCGTATGGCTAGCTCAATCGCGGGTATAACCGAACATACGCGACAACGCAGCAGGCGGCATGCCGCCGCACTCACGCACAGCTATCGCGCCCAGCCACACATCGCACGGTCTCGGAGGTATCCATGAGCTACTCCATCGTCTTCTCGAGCAAGACGGGTAACACCGAGCTCATAGCAAAGCGAATCTCTAAGCTAATGGGAGAGGACGGTTGCGTATATTTCGGCGCACCCGAGCAGGCTCCCGCAAACGCCGCAGACGCGGACATCGTCTTCGTTGGTTCGTGGACGGATAAGGGCACCTCGACCTCGGAGGTGGCGGAGTTCGTCCGCGGCCTCTCCCACAAGCGCGTGTTCATCTTTGGCACCTGTGGCTTCGGCGAGTCCGCTGAGTACTTCAACGGCGTACTCGCGCGTATGCGTGGGGACCTCGCCGCGAGCTGCGACCTCGTGGGCTCGTTCATGTGCCAGGGCAAGATGCCCGAGACGGTCCTTGGGCGTTACAAGAAGATGCTCGCCGATGCTGATCCAGATAGTCCAGAGGCCAAGCGCGCGGAGATGTTCATCAGGAACTTCGAGGTTGCCCGCACCCATCCGGACAATGATGACCTTCGAGCGCTCGAGGCAAGCCTCCGCGATGCGGGCCTAATCTAGCCCCACGAACAGCGCAATGCCAACGCAGGCGGCGCGCCCCAAACGCGAGCCCCCATACGCAAAGTGCCCCAAATGCGAGCGGCGCGCCCACACGCAGCGTGCCCCAAGCGCAACCCAGCCGCAAACGCGGCGTGCCCCAAGCGCAACCCAGCCGCAAACGCAACTCAACCCCAAACGCAAAGCGCCCCGCCTCCAAACCTCTGGAAGCGGGGCGCATCCCGTATGAAAGGGATTGCCTACTTGGCGCTGGCGCCAGAAGCTCCGGCCTCGCCGGTGCCGGCAGCCTCAGCCTCCTTCACGCCCATCGCGGCGATCTGGGCGGCAGCGGCAACGCCGGCGGCCTTCTCGCGCTCGATGCGACGCTCGGCCCAGACGCGGTTGGGCAGACCAAAGAGGTCCATGAAGCCCTTGGCGGCAGTACGGTCGAAGGTGTCGCCCTTATCGTAGGTAGCCAGACCGAAGTCATACATCGAGCTATCGGCACGAGAACCGGTGACCGTGCAGTTGCCCTTGTAGAGGTGCAGACGGACCTCGCCACTGACGGTCTTCTGGGTGCTCGCGAAGAAGGCGTCGAGCGCGTCCTTGAGCGGCGAGTACCAAAGGCCGTTGTAGACCTGACGGCTCCAGTCGTGCTCGAGCTGAAGCTTGGTGTGGAGCACGTCGCCCGGCAGGCACAGGGACTCGAGCTGCTTGTGGGCCATGATGATGGCCAGGGCGCCCGGCTGCTCATAGCACTCGCGGCTCTTGAGGCCGACGAGACGGTCCTCGATCATGTCGATGCGACCAAAGCCGTGGCTGCCCACGATCTCATTAAGCGCGGCGATGAGGTCATACAGCTTCATGCGCTGGCCGTCGATGGAGACGGGCAGACCCGCCTCGAAGCCAATGACGACATCGCGGGCCTCGTCAGGCGCGTCCTCGGCGTTGACGGTGAGCGACCAGGCTCCGTCGGGCGCGGAGTTCCACGGATCCTCGAGCACACCGCACTCGATGGCACGACCCCACACGTTCTCGTCAATTGAGTACGGATTCTCCTTGGTGGCGTCAACGGGGATGCCGTGAGACTGCGCGTACTCAATCTCGCTCGAGCGCGTGGTGAGCTCCCAGCTGCGGACCGGACCGAGGATGTCGAGCGTCGGGTCGAGGGCCTTGCACTCGAGTTCGAAACGCACCTGGTCGTTGCCCTTGCCGGTACAACCATGGGCGATGGCGACGGCACCCTCGGCCTGGGCCACCTTCACGAGGTGACGGCAGATGGCGGGACGAGACAGGGCGGAGAGCAGCGGATACTTGTTCTCGTACATGCCGTTGGCGAAGATCGCCTTGGCGACGAAGTCCTCACAGAACTCGTCACGGATGTCGACGTCATATGCGGCCACGGCACCGAGCATCTTGGCCTTCTCGTTCACGGCATCGATGTCCTTGCGCTCCTCGGACGGCTGGCCGAGGGCGGCGATGCAGGAGACCACGTCGTAGCCTTCATCCTGGAGATACTTGAGAAGGCACGAGGTGTCGAGGCCACCGGAATACGCGAGAACGACCTTACCCTTTTCGGACATAGAGATGCTCCTTCGATTGGATGCCTATTTGAGAGTCGAAAAACGGATGCGTAGCGACCAAGAGGCGCTTAGTCGCTCACGCCTCTGAGCTTGTTCACGAGTTGCTCGAGCGAAACGCCTTGCTCGTTAGTGAGGCAGACGACCATGATCGTGTCGTCCCCAGCAATGCAGCCCGCCACGTCGGGAAGACTCGCGTCGTCAAAAGCCGCGGCGACACCCTGAGCGGCCCCGGCCTGCGTATGGATGACGACGATGTTGTTAGCTCGCACGACATTAGTGACGAGGTCTGACACCATGCGCTGCAGGTGCAGGTCCTCGGCGAGGACATACACGCCCTCCGGAAGCTTGCGTAGGCCCATGTCCGCGATGTCGCGCGAGATCGTAGCCTGCGTGCAGACGAAACCGAGCTTCTCAAGCTCCTCGACGAGGGCGCGCTGGGTCTTGATTGACTTATCGCGGACGATCTCGCGAATCGCGTCCTGTCGGTTATATCGCTTCTTCACGTCGACACCTTTCGAGCTGCTATGCTTGAGCAACCGCGCAGCGAAGATCGCTGGCGATTTGCGTTCGTCATTGGGTATTTACCCTTTAGATTCGCATCGAGAATGCATATTAGCACGATAAAATACGGGATTTTCGCAATTTTCCGTTTGTTTACACAACATCGTGAATGCTTGATACGTTCGCAGCAATGACGGCGCCGAAGCTGACCAAATCTTCCAGTCCGGGACGAATTAGGCGCGCCGAGCACGGCGCGCTGATCACACTGCGTGCACCCGATACAAAATCGCCGGCGCATTCGTCCAAGAATGCGCCGGCGACCCAATGTCTCAGCTAGATGGAAAGAGCTAACCCCCACTTCCTGGGAGAAGCTGGCATCGCGACAAGAACCTAAAGGTACTTGCGCCAGTCGTCCTCTGCCTCGCCCTCGTTGCGGCTAACGGGCGCGGGCTCCGGGGCGGGAGCGTATGGCTCCTCGTTAACCTCGGGGAACGTGGCAAACACATGCTGGAACATCTCGAGGTTCTCATCGCGACGGCCCTTCGGTACGGCGAAGGTCACCTGACTTGCCACGTGCTTGCCAGTCGCGAGCTCCTCGGCAAAGATCTGGGCGACGCGGAGAGCGTCCCACCCAAAGACGCCGCAGCCGAAGGCGCCAAGCACGAGCTTGTCATGGCCAAGAACGTCAGCGATGCCAAGCACGAGGCGAATGCGAGAGCGCATCGAACGCGCGAGGTCGGACTCGAGCACGTGATAGTTGACCTTCGCCCTCTTGAGGTTGGGGGCGGCAGCAACGATGACGTCAGCATAGGAGTGGAAGCGCTCGCGCTCGAAACGCACCTTCGGCACGACCAGAGCCCGATCGCGATAGAGCTCGCAGTTGATATTGTGGCGGCGATTCTCCGCGAACCAGCCCTCAAAGCGGAGAGGACGTTATACAGGAAACTCTCCTGGCAGAGGGCCTCCTCCTGAGCCATGGCGCCGCGAATGTAGGCACCTGCGGGATACGTGAACGATGCGAAGTCAAGTACGGCGAGGTCACACATATCGGCACGGCCGCGGCCAAGCTCGAGCACCGCGGAAACGGAATCCGCGTCGACGACGCTTACGCTGGGAACGAAAGTCTCCCTGCCCGCCGGCGCCGCGGGAATCTCGTCATAGAAGCGCGTCTCCCTCACCGAGCGCTCAATCTCCGCACCAAGGCGATCGTGCATCTCCGCGGTATGGGCGACGGCGGCGTTCGCCCTCTCGCGACGGCGGTCATCGCGCGTGCGCTCACGGGACTGTCTGTTTCCACGTGCGCGATTGTTCGGTTCAGCCATATATATGTCTCCTCGCGTCCTCTGGAAAAACCTTGTCAGCTATTTAGGGATAGCGGTTCATCTGCGGCGCGCTGTCGCATCAACTCATCAAGCAGCACGTTTGCAAGAACTGTACGGCCATAAAACGCCAATTGCAAGGTCTAGCAGCAATTTGTCGATAAATGGGGCAGCAATTCAGGAGATGAAGCGACCCGAGCGGAACGCCCATCAGATGCATTAAGACCCTTACCGAATCGTAACAAGAGATGTCCGGAATTACGTGGATACTAGTTCTGTTGGAAGCATTCGATGCCGTACGTGACGAGCCGGGAGCGACATATGGGCAAGAACAAAGGCACACACAAGTCAGACAAGGCCTCCAAGCGCAAAAAGGACAAGGCCAAGTCCGTAAAGAGCTCGAAAAAGGCCTCCGCCGCCGAACTCGAGCACAAGGCTGCCAAATTTGCCGACGTCGTCCCGACGCCCGCCAACGCCAATCGTCCCCAGAAGCGTTCCCGCGATTTCTCCTACACGCAGAATCGCGAGGTCAGCTGGCTTCGCTTCGACAACAGGGTCCTAGACGAGGCCTTTGACGAATCCGTGCCGCTCCTCGAGCGCATCAAGTTCTGCGCCATCTTCCAGTCGAACCTCGACGAGTGGTTCATGATCCGCGTCGGCGGCCTCTCTGACCTCGCTGAGCTCAAGCACCAGCCGGCAGACAACAAGAGCGATGAGACCCCGTCGGAGCAGCTCGCCCAGCTCTTCTCGATCCTCCCGGGCCTATACGAGCGTCGCGAGCGCTGCTTCACCCAGCTCGAGAGCGCCCTCGAGATGGAGGGCATCAAGCGTCTGGCGCCAGAACAGTACACGGACTCCGATCTCGTCACCGTCTCCCGCTACTTCGAGAGCCGCCTGGCTCCTATCCTGTCGCCGCTCATCGTCGACCCGCGCCATCCCTTCCCCAACCTCAAGAACGGCGTCCTGCACGTAGTCTGTTCCCTCGATGGCAACGATGAGCACGGGGTTCTCGGCATGGTCGAGGTCCCGCAGACCGCGGATCGCATCATCTGGCTTCCCTCCAGCGAGGGTCGCATTCGCTACACCCTCGTTGAGGACGTCATCATCTCCATGCTCGGCCGTTGCTTCGGCTCCTACGTCCCCACGAGCTCGGGCGTCGTGCGCGTCACGCGCAACGCCGACATCGACCCTGACGGCGAGGGAGTCGAGGAGGAGGAGGACTACCGCCAGCACATGAAGAAGGTGCTCAAGCGCAGGAGCCGCCTCCAGCCCGTCCGCGCCGAGATTACCGGAGACCTCGACGAGTCGCTCGTCACGTTCGTCCGCAAGGAACTTGAGCTCGAGAAGCGCAGGATGTTCCACCTCTCGACGCCCTCAGACCTCTCGTTCGTCTACCAGCTCGAAGGCAAGGTTCCCGCAAGCCGCAAGGGCGTGCTCACGTTCCCGCCCTTTGCCCCACAGCCCTCGCCCATGGTGCGCGACGGCGAGCCCATGCGCGGCCAGGTCGAGAACCACGACGTCCTGCTCACCTATCCGTATGAGTCGATGAGTCCCCTCCTGCGCCTCATCCACGAGGCGGCGAACGATGACGACTGCATCTCGATCAAGATCACGCTCTACCGCGTGGCGCGCCACTCGCGTCTATGCGAGAGCCTCGTGACCGCCGTCGAGAACGGGAAGGACGTCACGGTCCTCATGGAGCTGCGCGCACGCTTCGACGAGCAGAACAACATCGAGTGGGCGGAACGTCTCGAGGAGGCGGGATGCACCGTCATCTATGGCTCCGAGGGATTCAAGTGTCACTCGAAGATCTGTCAGATCACCTATCATGACGCGCGCGGCATATCCCGCATCACGTGCCTTGGCACCGGCAACTTCAACGAGAAGACCGCCCTGCTGTACAGCGACTTCATGCTGATGACGGCTCATCCCGGCATCGCCGAGGATGGCAACGCCTTCTTCCGCAACCTTTCCCTGGGCAACCTCCGTGGCTCCTATCGCTACCTCGGCGTGGCGCCACTGTCGCTCAAGCCCCTCATCATGCGCGGCATCGACCGCGAGATCACGCGCGCCAGAACCGGAGCCCCTGCCCGCGTCTTCCTCAAGCTGAACTCCCTGACGGACCGCGACGTCATCGACCGCCTCGCCGAGGCGAGCCAGGCTGGCGTCGAAGTCATCATGATCGTGCGAGGCATCTGCTGCATGCTGCCGGGCATCGAGAACCGCACGACCGGCATCGAGATTCGCCAGATTGTAGGACGCCTTCTCGAGCATGCGCGTATCTACGCCTTTGGCGTCGACGCGGACACCATCTACCTCTCGAGCGCAGACATGATGACGCGCAACACAGAGCGACGCGTCGAGATCGCCTATCCCGTTCTCGACCCGACGTGCCAGCAGATCGTGAAGAACTTCATGGAGCTTCAGCTCGCGGACAACGTGAAGGCGCGTCGCCTCACGTGCGACGGAACCTGGGCCAGAATCGGCCGAGAGGACGGCGAGCCCTCCGTGAACTGCCAGGAGGTCTTCATCGCAGAGGCATACGCCCACGCGATGGAGGCTGAGAGCGCTGCCGCGACGAAGGCGCCAGCGGTGCCAGAGCCCGCTATCGAGACGAGGCCCGTTGCCGCGGCTGAGCAGGCCGCGGTCAAGGAGCCTACGGACGACGCTCCCGTTCAGGAGGCAGGCGAGACCGAGGGCACGATGCCAGCGGAAACGTTGCATGAAGAGGCGTCCACGCAGGCGGCAACTCCCATGGCCGCGTCTTCGCGCGAGCCCGTGCCGGCAGAGACACCCGCAGCCACGCCGGCGGCCACGCCCGCGCCCGCGCCGGTGGCCACGCCCGCAGAGGAACCCGCCCACGTCACCGCCACCCTCATCGAGGACGCTCCAGAGAGCCGGTCTCGTCGCGTGGACAATGCTACGGCGGCCACGCAACTTGCCAGGCGTCCGCGCGGACGTGTCGCCACCGCGTTTGCCATTTTTGGGTTAGGCTTCAAGACGTTGTTTGGACGCACGAAGAACTAGGACATACATGAGACTTTCCATAGAGCGGATGACCTACGGGCCCGATGCAATCGCCCACACCGAAGACGGCAAATGTGTGTTCGTCTCCGGCGCCATCGCCGGAGACGTCGTCGAGGCGGAGCTTGTAAGCGACGGGAAGTCCTTCGCGAAAGCGAAGGTCACCGAGGTTCTTGAGCCCTCCCCCGCCCGCGTCACCCCCACATGGCCGCTTACGACGGTGCTTGGCTGCGCGCCCTGGGCTTGCATGGAACGCGAGGCCCAGCTTGCCGCGAAGCGTGCCAACGTCGTCGACGCGCTCGCTCGCGTGGGCCACATGGCCGACGCTGACGAGCTCGTTCATGACTGCCTCGCCCCCAGCGACGCCTGGCACTATCGCAACAAGGCCGAACTCGCGTTCGTTCGCGACGGCCGTCACGCAACGCTTGGCATGTACGCCGCAGACGGCACAACGGTCATCCGCGTTGACGAGTTCCCGCTGCTCGACGTTCCCGCCAAGGGGCGCGACGCCAAGCTCGTGAAGAACGTCTCGGGAGCGCTCTCCTATCTCGCGAGCTCTCATGAGCTCGAGATCGAGCGCGTGGGCATTCGCCGCTCCAGCCGCACAAAGGATGTGGAAATCGCGATCTGGACTCCCGCCGGGGCCTTTCCGCGCGGCCAGGCAAAGCGCGTCCTCGAAGCGACGCACGCCACGTCCCTCGTGCGCGTCATGACGAAGGGTCCGTCCAAGGCCCGCAAGATCGCCGGCGTCGAGCGCCTCGATGGGGCTGGCTCCTGGAGTGAGCGCATCGCCGGCAACGTCATGCGCCTCTCCGCCCCAAGCTTCTTCCAGGTGAACACCAAGGGTGCCGAGAAACTCGTCGAACTCGTCATGGAAGCGCTCGACCCGCAGGAAAATGACATCGCGATGGACCTCTACTCCGGCGCCGGCACCTTCACGTTGCCGCTCGCCCAGAGGTGCGACTTCGTCGACGCCGTCGAGTCCTATGGTCCCGCCGTGCGCGATCTCCGCCGCAACCTCGAGGAGGCTCGCCTCGACAACGTCGACGCCGTGGGTGGAGACGCAGGCCGCGAGTTCCCGGATGACGACGCGGACATCATCGTCGTCGATCCGCCCCGCGCCGGCCTCGCAGACGATGTCGTGTCCCAGCTTTCGGATCAGCCCGCCCGCGCCATCGCCTACGTGAGCTGCGACCCGGCGACCCTCGCCCGCGACCTCTCCCGCTTCCGCGAGATCGGCGTCTTCGAGCCGGTCTCCGTCACGCCGGTCGACCTCTTCCCGCAGACCTTCCACGTCGAGACCGTCACCAAGCTCGTTCGCAAGTAACCCACAAAGCCGCCGACACGGCAGATTGGAGACACCATGGCACGCATCGCAATCCTTCTTGCCGATGGCTTCGAGACCATCGAGGCGCTCGCCCCGGCAGACATCTGCCGTCGCGGCGGCCAGGACGTGGCCCTCGTCACCGTAAACGCCGAGCCGCACGTCACCTCCGCCCAGAGTATCGGCATCGACTGCGACGCCACGCTTGACACCTATGACTTCGCCACCTGCGACCTCATCGTCCTGCCCGGAGGCCTTCCTGGCACCACGACGCTGCGCGCCACCGACCGCGTCTGCGAGCTCGCTCGCGACTTCATGGAGAACCGCAAGGTAGGCTCGATCTGCGCCGCTCCTTCCATCCTTGCCGAGCTCGACCTCCTCGAAGGCCGAACGGCCACCTGCTACCCGGGCTTCGAAGGAGATTTTCCCGCCGGCGTTCGCCCGGAAAAGAACGGCGTCTACCGCGATGGCAACCTCGTAACCGCGTCCGGCCCCGGCTTTGCCGTCGAGTTTGGCCTCGCCCTGCTCGAGCTTCTCACCGACAAGGCCACCGCTGACGGCGTCGCCTCCGGCATGCTCATCGAAAGGTAGGTGCGAGTTTTGTCGCTGTTTGACCTTCCCAGCCGCATAGATCGCCTCGTTCTCGCAAGCGGTTCCCCCAGGCGCGTCGAGCTCCTGAGGGAGATGGGCTTCGACCCCGTCGTGAGGCCGCAGGACATCGATGAGGCGGCGGCGCTCAAGGCGTTTGCCAACAGCTTTGACGAGGAGCTGGGCGAGGATTTCGGCGAGGAGCCCACTTGCGAGGAGATGGTCCGCCACCTCGCGGAATGCAAAGCGATGAGCGCCCTCAGAGAAGAGACCAAGCCCGGCGACGTCATCCTCGCGGCAGACACCATCGTCGCCATCGACGGCGAGGAGCTCGGCAAGCCCCATTCCGAGGAAGATGCCATCGAGATGCTCCACGCGCTCTCCGGACGCACGCACGAAGTGTCTACCGGCGTCTGCCTCCTATCTCCCACGCGAACGGGCGGACACAGGTCCTTCTCGTTCTATGAGACCACGAGCGTCACGTTCTACGAACTAGACGATGCGACCATCGAGACCTACGTCAAAACCGGCGAGCCGCTCGACAAGGCCGGAGCCTATGGGATCCAGGGGCTCGGCCGCACGCTTGTGCGTACAATCGAAGGCGACTACTTCAATGTGGTTGGCCTCCCCGTGGCCAAAACGATGCGCGCACTTGAGGCTTTCGTCGGAAAGAGCGACTAATGGCAAAGAGAATTTCGGGTCGAACGATGCAGGACGACAAGAGGCTCGAAGGTCCGCGTGACCTTGTGGCCAATGCGGCGGAGGTGCCGGCCACGACCATCGCTGACGTCTCCCAAATCCCCGGAATTCGCATTGCCCATCACACAGACGAGGAGAACGGCACCGGCTGCACGGTCATCGTCTGCCCAGCAGGCGCCACGGGTGGCGTAGACGTCCGAGGGGGCGCCCCCGCCACTCGAGAGACGGACCTCCTCCGCCCGGAGGAGACGGTCGACGTCCTGCACTCCGTCGTGCTCTCTGGCGGAAGCGCCTATGGCCTGGCCGCCTCCGTTGGTGTTGCCGAGGAACTCGAGCGCCGTGGCATCGGACTTGACGTGCAGGTTGGCGTCGTTCCCATCGTATCTGGCGCATGCCTCTTCGACCTGGCCTTCGCAAACTCGCGCGTGCGCCCCACCGCGCACGACGGAGCCTCGGCATGCGCCCGCGCGCTCGATAACCCGCCGGTCCCGCTGCCCAGAGGCAACGTCGGTGCCGGTTGTGGATGCACCGTCGGCAAGCTTGGCGGCCCCACGTTCGCGATGAAGTCCGGCCTCGGGACCGACGTCGAACAGGCGGGCACACTCGTCTGCGGCGCCATTGCCGCCGTGAATGCGTGCGGAAACATCGTCGACCCGGATACGGGCGAGGTCATCGCCGGCATGCGCTCCCAGACGGACGCGGGTTTCGTGGATGAGTGTGACCTCGCACTCTCCATGGCTGCGAGGATGCCCCTCGAGGCGGGCCACAACGGCAGCTCCCAGCCTCCCATGCGCACGAACACGACCATCTCCTGCGTCATCACCAACGCCAAGCTCACGAAGGCTCAGGCAACGAAGGTCGCCCAAATGGCGGCGGATGCCTACGCCCACGCGATTCGCCCCACCCACACGACCAATGACGGCGACACCGTCTTCGTCATGGCAACCGGTGAGGTTGAGATGCCCGTCGACGTGGTGGGCATCCTCGCGACGCGCGCCCTCGAGCGAGCCATCGCAGACGGCGCCCGCAGCGCCAAGACCTCTCACGGCCTCCCCGGCGCCGCGGATCTCTAGGGTCGCCCACCAGGCCGGCGCACAAACCCGTACGAACGAATAGCGGAAAGGCTCCAATGTACAAGCTCATCGCAAGCGATATGGACGAGACGTTCCTTGACGGGCATCACCAGATTCCGCCTGCAAACCTCCCGGCACTCAAGCGCCTGCGCGAGCTCGGCGTGCTGTTCGTTCCCAGCTCCGGACGAGGCTATCTCTCCATCATGGACAACTTCGAGGACATCGACCCCGTCCTCATGGAGGGTACGTACGTCATCTCCTACAACGGAGGCTCGATAAATCGTTTTGGCGACCCCGAGCCGATCTTCTCCCACAACCTCGACCGTGATCTCGCAGACGAGCTCTGGAGGTTTGGGCGCGAGCGCGGGCTCTCCATGCACGCCTACACGCCAGACGGTCGCATTCTCGTGCAAGGCATGACCGAGAGCGAGTCTCGCTACCTTGCGTCGCTCCGCCGCATCGAGAAAGTTGACCTTCCGGACCTGTCGAGCGTACCCGTCGTCTCGAAGATGATCTACATGAACATGGATTTCGACTGGCTTCACGAGTTTGGTGCCAACGCCATCGACCCCATGCTCGACGGACGAGCGACGATCACCTACTCCTCCGGTCGCTACCTCGAAGTCAACCCCCTAGGCTGCGACAAGGGCGAGGGCCTCAGGAAACTTGCCGAGATTCTCGGCGTAAACATCGCAGACACGATCGCCTTCGGGGACTCAGCCAATGACCGCGAGATGATCGCCGCGGCGGGCCTTGGCGTGGGCGTGGCCAACGTGACCGACGACGTACGCCCCATCTGCGACCTCGTGCTCGACACGACGGGGCCCGACGGAGCGCTTCCCGAATTAGTCGAGCGCGTCATCGAGCCCCAACATCGTTAGAGGCAAGCCGCCTGCGCCGTTGCCATCTCGGCAAATTCGCAGGCGGCCTAATTGTTTGCTATAGCGCTTCCGTGAGATTAGAAAGGCAGCTTTCCTCCGGGCATGCCCATGCCGCCCGGCATGCCGCCGCCCATCTGACGCATCATCTGCTGCATCTGGCGCTTGGCCTGCTTGCGGTTGCCGCTCCCCATCATGCCGCGCATCTTGCCCATCATCTTGTTGAGCTCGCTCCACTGCTTGATGAGGCGGTTGACGTCCTGCACGGAGTGTCCGGAGCCGCGCGCGATGCGCTGGCGGCGCATGCCGTTGATGATGCCCGGGCGAGCGCGCTCCTGCTTCGTCATCGAGAAGATGATGCTCTCGATCTGGCGCATCTGCTCCTCGGAGTTATCGCCGCCCATCTGGCGCAGCGCCTTGTCTCCGCCGGGAAGCATACCCAAGATCTTTCCCATGCCGCCCATCTTGCGAATCTGCTGCATCTGGGCAAGCATGTCGTCCATCGTGAAGCCCTCGCGGAGCATCCTCTCGGCTTCGGCGGCGGAAGCGGCGTCGGCGTTGGCCTGGGCCGTCTCGATGATGCCCACGACATCACCCATGCCGAGGATGCGCTTGGCCATGCGATCCGGATGGAAGACCTCGAGGGACTCGGGCTTCTCGCCCATGGAGACGAACTTGATGGGCTTGCCCGTCACGGCGCGGACGGACAGCGCGCCGCCGCCGCGGGCGTCGCCATCGAGCTTGGACATGATGACGCCGTCAAAATCGGTGCGCTCGGCGAACTCGGAAACGACGTTGACGATGTCCTGGCCGGTCATCGCGTCGACGACCATAAGGACCTGGTCGGGCTTGACCGCGCTCTTGATGTCGACGGCCTCCTGCATCATGAGCTCGTCGATCTGGAGACGGCCGGCGGTGTCGACGATGACCACGTCGCGGAGGTGGTCGACGGCCTCCTGGACGGCCTCGCGCGCGATCGCGACGGGGTCCTTGCCGTCACCGCGGTAGACCGGTACGCCAATCTCGCCGCCAAGGGTCTCGAGCTGGTCAGCCGCGGCGGGACGGTGCGTGTCGCACGCAGCGAGCTGCGGAGAGTGCCCCTGCTTCTTGAGCATGTAGGCAAGCTTGGCGCTCGCGGTGGTCTTACCAGAGCCCTGCAGGCCAACGAGCATGATCACGTTGGGCGTGCGGTTGGGCATGAGGGTGAGCTTGCTCTCGGTGGAGCCAAGAAGCTCCGTAAGCTCGGCGAGAACGACCTTGACGACGTTCTGCGCAGGCGTCAGAGAGGTAAGGACCTCTGCCGTGAGACACTGCTCCTTGCAGCGGGCCACGAAGTCCTTGACCACGCGGAAGTTGACGTCCGCCTCGAGCAGCGCCATGCGAATCTCGCGCATTGCCGCGTTGATATCGTCCTCCGTGAGGCGACCCTTGCCACGCAGCTTGTCAAAGGTATCCGTGAGGCGGTCTGAGAGGCTATTGAACATCGAAGCTCCTAGCTGGGATTCATTGCGGACAGTACTGGCCAGACGTCAGGGAAGGCTCGGTAAGCTCGAGCCTAGATCGTCTCGCCCACAAGGGCGCGAGTGAAGTTGAGCGCGTCGAAGGACTGGAAGTCATCAATGCCCTCGCCCACACCGATGCGCCAGATCGGCAGGTCGAGCTGGCTCGCGATCGAGACCGCGATGCCGCCCTTCGAGGTGCCGTCGAGCTTCGTCACGATGAGGCCATCGAGATCGAGCGCGTCGTTGAACTCCTTCGCCTGTGCGAGGCCGTTCTGGCCGGTGGTCGCGTCGACGACGAGGACGACGGTCACGGGCATGCTCGCGCGCTTGCGCGTGACGTTCACGATCTTGGCGAGCTCGCGCATGAGCTCGGGAGACGTGTGCAGGCGTCCGGCGGTGTCGATAAGCATGAGCTCCGTGCCCTCGCGCTCCGCGGTCTCGACCACGTCGTAGCAGACACTCGCGGGGTCAGCGCCGCGCTCGCGGGTGACGACGCGCACGTCAGCGCGCTCGCCCCAGACCTGGAGCTGCTCGATCGCGGCGGCGCGGAAGGTGTCGGCGCCGCCGATGAGGACGGACTTGCCCTTGCCCTTCGCGGCTGCGGCAAGCTTGCCCACCGTGGTGGTCTTGCCGGCGCCGTTGATGCCGACGAACAGCACGCAGCTCGGCGTGTCGTCGAACGGATCGCGCTCGGAGGTGGGGAACGCCTCGGCCAGGCGCTTGGCGAGGGCCTCGCGGAGCTGGTCAGCCGTGCGCAGGCCCTTCTTTGCGGCAAGCTCGCGGAGGTCATCCGTGACACTCATCGCGAGCTCGGGACCGATGTCACCCATGACGAGGGTGTCCTCGAGATCCTCCCAAAACTGCTCGTCGACGTCGCCGCCCATGTAGAAGATCTGGTTCAGCGCCTCGCGAGACTTCGCGAGTCCGCTCCTCAAGCGGTCAGCAAGCCCCATCAGGCATCGACCACCTTTCCTGTCGCGCGGTCAAGCCGCTGGGATACAACGTGACTGACACCATCGGCCTGCATGGAGACGCCGTACAGGACGTCGGCCTGCTCCATGGTCCTCCTCTGGTGCGAAATAACGATGAGCTGCGTCGTCTCCTTGAGCTGCTCGATGGCATCGAGAAGCTTGTCGAGGTTGGCGTCGTCGAGCGCCGCCTCCACCTCGTCGAAGACGTAGAACGGCACGGTTCGCGTGCGATAGACGGCGAAGAGCAGCGCGAGGGCCGTGAGGGACTTCTCGCCACCGCTCATGAGCGTCATCTTCGCGATGCGCTTGCCCTTAGGCTGCGCCACGACCTCGATGCCGGTCTCCGCGGGGTGGTCCGGGTCGCACATCTCGAGATGTGCCTTACCGCCGGGGAAGAGCATGCCGAAGATCTCGATGAAGTTGGCGTTCACGGCCTCGAAAGTCTCGAGGAACTGCCTGCGCATCTTGCGGTCGATGGCCGCGGTGATCTTGACGAGCGCGGCACGGGCCCTCTCAAGGTCCTCGAGCTGAGCTCCGATGTAGTCCGCACGCTCCTTGAGCTTGGTGTACTCGTCCATCGCAACCTGGTTGACGGGACCGAGGCTCTCGATCTGGCGGCGTAGGGACGCGACCTCGCGCTCGGTGGCCTCGCGGTCATCGGGCTCGGGCATCTGCAGCGCCTCTTCGAGGACGTGCCTACCGTCGGCCGTAATCTGCGCGATCGCCTGCTCGACGCGGACCTCGAGGCGTCCACTCTCCACCTTGACGTCGCTCTGGGCACCCTTGGCCTGCTCAAGTGCCGCATTGGCGTCCGCGACCTGCTGCTTCGCGTCGCCGATGGTCTTCTTGAGGGAGTCGGAGTCCGCCTCGGCGAGGCTCGCGCGGTCACGCAGGCGCTCTGCCCAGGTCTTACAAGCCTCGTGAATCGCCTCGTAGCGCTCATGGAGCGGATCGACGCGGAGGCGTAGCACCTCGAGGGAGCGAGTGACCTCCTCCGCGGCGCGGGCGCGCTCGTCAAGGGAGGAAATCCGGCCAGAGAGCTCACGCTGGCGTTCATCGAGGTGATGCAGGCGCTCGCGGCTCGTCGCAAGCTTGAGGCGCGCGTCCGCGGCCTTCTTTGTGGCCTCGTCCTCCGCTCGAGAGGCCTCGCGACGGCGGGTGTTGGCCTCCTCGAGATCGCGCGACAGCTTGGCGAGACGGTCCTTTGCGGCATCTGCCTTGGCCTTAAGCTCGTCCAAGCGCGGACGGGCCTCGCGGGTGCGCTCGCGTGCCTTCTCGCGGCGGGCCTCAACCTGCGTGCGCTCGTCGCGAGCGGAGCTTACCTGAGACTGCAGACGGCCGATCTCCGAGTTGAGGGAGTCCCTCTCGCCGGTGAGGCGGGAGAGCTCGCCGGCGGCATCGGCGGAGGCGTCGCGAGCCTGGGCGAGGGCGTCCGCGGCGGCATCCGCGGTGGCAGAGGCGTTCGCGAGCGTCGAGTCTGCCGAGGCGACGGCTGCCTCGAGGGCGGGCATGCCCTCCTCAAGAGCTGCGACCTCGCGCCTGCGCTCGAGCGTGCCCGCTGCGGCGCCGGCGGAGACGCCAGCCCGCGTGCGACCGTCGCTCGTCGCAACGACGCCGGACTCGGTAACGTAAGTAAGGCCCGGGTTCGCGGCGTGGGCGCGCACCGCCGCCTCGGGGGAATCGACGATGAAGACATCGCCCAAGAGGCGTTCGACGAGGCCCCTGGCGCCATCCTCGACGTCAAGCATGTCGACGAGGCGACGGCCCTCCCCCTGGGGCGCGACGGGCGCGGTCTCGGAGAGGTTAAGGACCGTAAGGGAGCCGGCGGCCGACGCCTCGCCCGCGGCGGCATCCATGAGACGCGCGACGTCAGCGCCCGCGGAAACGACAGGCGCGGAGAGCGTGTCGCCGAGAAGGCGCTCGACGAGCGAGTCGAGCTCGGCCGGGGCGCTCACGATGTCAGCGAGGCGATAGCGAACGAGGCCCGCGAGCGAGCCGTCAGACAACACGCGCCCCTCGAGGGACTCGGAACCCGGAACGAGCCCAGCGTCGATAGAGCGAAGTGCCTCGAGCTTAGCCTGGGCGCCAGAGAGCGCAGCCTTGGCGGCGCCCAACGCCTCGCGTGCGGCCTTCGCGGCCTCGCGAGCGGTATCCCTCTCAGCCGCGAGGCGAGAGATCTCCTCCTTGGCGGCCTCCGCGGCGGCGCGGGCGTCCTCGATGCTCGAGGCAAGCTCCTCGAGCCTGCCGGAGCGACTCGCGAGCGCGGCCTCGGCGGTCTCCAGCTGCTCGTCGATCTGCGCGAGACGGCTCGCGAACATCTGGTCCTCGACTTCGGCGTTACTGATTTCGTCCGTCAGCTTGGCGTGTGCGAGCGTCGCGTCGTCGAGTTCGCGCTGGCAGGAGCGCTGCTCGTCATTGAGGCGCGCCTGGGCCGAGCCAGCCTCGCGGCGAGCGGACGTGGCCTCGCGAGCCGCGGGTTCAAGGCGCTTGACCTCCGCCTCGAGGGTCTCGGTCGCGACGCGCGTGTCAGACAGGCGTCCAGAGACGTCCTCGAGTTCGCTCGATGCTTCGCTCTTCTGGCGATCGACCTGCGAGAGCGTCATGCGCGTCTCAGAGAGGCGATCGACCATGTTGCGGCCCTTCTCCTCGAGGAGGCGCATGTCGCTCTCGAGGCGGCCGAGGATGTCGCTGCAGCGGCGGCGCTGCTCGCCGAGGTCTCCGACGAAGAGGCCCTTCTGCTCGAGCAGGCTCTGGAGCTTCTCGAGCTCGCGGCACTTCTCGTCCGCGCGGAACTGCGCGAGTTCGACGGCGGCCGAGGCCTCCTTGGCGCGGGACTCGAGCTCGGTCCACTGGCGCTGGAGACGCCTCACGTCGTCGACGGCGAGCTGGCAGGTGAGCTCTGACAGGCGACGGTCAAGCTCCTCCCAGCGCTTCGCGCGGTCAACCTGACGCTCGAGCGGGCGAAGCTGGCGGTTGAGCTCTCGCGCGACGTCGCGGGCTCGGACGAGGTTCTTGTCCATGTCTGCGAGCTTGCGCTGGGAGCGCTCCTTGCGACGACGGTGCTTGGAGATGCCCGCGGCCTCCTCGATGAGGACGCGCCTCTCCTCCGGGCGGCTCGAAAGGATCGAGTCAAGCTTGCCCTGGGAGATGATCGAATGCGTGTCCTTGCCAAGGCCGGAGTCATGCAGGATGTCCTGGATGTCCATGAGGCGGGCCGGAGCGCCGTTGATGAGGTACTCGGACTCGCCGGAGCGATACATCCTGCGCGTGATGCCGACCTCGGAGAAGTCGACCGGCAGGGTGTGGTCCGTGTTGTCGAGCACGAGGGTGACCTCGGCCACTCCCACTGGCTTGCGGGCAGAAGATCCCGAGAAGACGACATCCTCCATTGCCTGGCCGCGCAGCATCTTGGCGCTCTGCTCGCCCAGGACCCAGAGGATGGCGTCGCTAACGTTGGACTTGCCCGAACCATTGGGTCCCACCACGACGGTGAGGCCCGGGTCGAAGACCATATGGGTGCGGTCCGCGAAGGACTTGAAGCCCTTCAGCGTGAGGGACTTCAGGAACAATTGACGCCCTCCTCGGCGAGGCGCTTGATGGCGTCGCTTGCGGCCGCGCTCTCCGCTTCCTTCTTGGAGGAGCCGGTGCCACGGCCCATGCGCCTCCCCTCAACGAGGACGACGGAGGTGAAGGTGGGGCTGTGCGCGGGGCCCTTCTCGCCCTCAAGCTTGTACTCGGGGGCACAGCGGAGCTCGCGCTGGGTGATCTCCTGGAGACGGCTCTTGGGGCTCACGGGACGCTCCGCGAGCTCGGGAACCATGTGGGGGCCAAGCGTGCGCTGAACGAACTCGTGCGTGACGTCATAGCCGGCGTCGAGGTACAGGGCGCCGACAACCGACTCGTACACGTTCTCGAGGGCGGAGTGGAGGCCGCGGGAGCCCGTACCCTTCTCAGATTCGCCAAAGACGATGCACTCGCCGATACCGAGCTGGTCTGCCACGGCGGAGAGGGTCTTGCCAGAGACGAGGGTAATCTTGAGGCGCGTGAGCGCGCCCTCGTCCATGTCACGGAAGCGCTCGAAGAGGTCGGTCGCGACGATGGCGCCGAGGATGGAGTCTCCCAGGAACTCGAGCCTCTCGTAGGAGGCGGAGACCGGCAGGCCCTCGACGGCGCTCGGGTGCGTGATGGCGGCCTCTACGAGGTCGCGGTTATTGAAGGTGTGGCCACAGATGCTCTCGATGTGGCGAATCCGCTCGGTGGCGGTGTTGCGGGGCATGCTCTCCCCCATCTGTCGCAACGGCTAGATACGGCGACGGCGCCCGCGTGGAGCGCCGTCACACACATCAGGTTATTGTACCCGCTACCCGCCAATCGCGCAGGGTTTACTCCGCCTCGAC
Source organism: Collinsella sp. 1033st1_E11_1033SCRN_220408 (assembly GCF_039062465.1). Taxonomy (NCBI): domain Bacteria; kingdom Bacillati; phylum Actinomycetota; class Coriobacteriia; order Coriobacteriales; family Coriobacteriaceae; genus Collinsella; species Collinsella sp. 1033st1_E11_1033SCRN_220408. The sequence goes on along the minus strand of NZ_JBCLNF010000001.1, from coordinate 223,200 downwards.
AATCGCCTCGGCAAGCTTTCCGCACAGGTTCTGGCGAACGCAGCGGGCCGCCGTCAGCGTACCGTTCATGATGGCGTCCGGATTGGTGGCACCGTGGCCCACGAGCACGGGTGCCTTGAGGCCGAGCAGGGCGGCTCCACCGTAGCGGTCGCCGGACAGAAGCGCGGTGACCTCCTTCATGGCGGGCTTGGCCAAGAGCGCGCCGAGGGCAACCTTCTTGCTCTCCCCTGCAGCTGCCTTCAGCGCGGAGACGATGAACTTCGCCGTTCCCTCGACGGCCTTGAGGGCGATGTTGCCCGTGAAGCCATCGGAAACGATGACATCGAGGTCACCCGTAAGAATGTCGCGACCCTCGCAGTTGCCGGAGAAATTGATGCCCTTGGTGGCCGCGAGCGCCGCATGGCGGGCGAGAGCTGCCTCGGAGCCCTTGGTCTCCTCGGTGCCGTTGTTGAGCAGGCCCACCGTGGGATTCTCCACGCCAAGCACGATCTGGGAGTAGGCGGTGCCCATGCGAGCGAACTGGACGATCATCTCCGGCGGGCAATCCGCGTTGGCACCAAGGTCGAGAACGGTCGTCATGTGACCGTCGGCGCCAGGCATGGCGACGCAGAGGGCAGCGCGACTCACGCCCTTGACTCGGCCGACGATGAGCGTGCCCGCCGCGAGGATGGCACCGGTGGAGCCGGCGGAGAAGAAGGCGTCCGCCTCGCCCGCACGGACGGCGCGGCAGCCGCGCACGATCGAGGAGTCTTTCTTGCGACGGACGGCCTCCGTGGGATGCTCGTCCATCTCGATGGCCTCAGTGGTCACGAGGGCCTCGGCACGAGCGTGCTTAGCACAGAACGGCACGACGACGTCCTCGTTACCGGCAACGACTACCTCGAGGTCTTCATCGGCCTCGAGAGCGCGGGCGATTCCCTCGAGAACGACCTCGGGCTTCTCGTCTCCGCCCATGGCATCGACTACGACACGGACCATGGTGGTTCCCTTCTCACGAACATAAGCGACTCGGGGGCACTGCCCGCGCAGGATGTTAACACCTTAGCATCCCGCACACGGCTGCCGTGTCCCGATAAACAAAAAAGGCCGACCCTTCCGGGCCGGCCTTCTGGCCACTCTAGGAATGGCGGCTACTCGGTTACGATGACCTGACGGCCATTGTAGTAGCCACAGCTCGGGCACACGCGGTGCGGGAGCTTCACGGCGCCACACTGGGGGCACGTGGAGCGGGCCGGCATAGCGAGCTTGCTGTTGGCCGAGCGACGGGTGTGGGTCGCGCCGCGGCCCTTCTTCTGCTTGGGTACTGCCATTGTTGACCTCTCTTACTGAACTTACGCCGCACCGCACGCGACGGTCTATCACAGACGAATTGGAATGATAGCACGAAATGGAGCGTTCGCACTAGAGATACACAGTATTTGGTGGAGGATTCTCACGTCAAGCGCAAATATGCTACTTCTCGTCATCATCCTCGAGGTTTAGATCCGCAAGAGCCGCAAACGGGCTCTCCGCGATCTTCTCAGCCTCGCGCTTCGCGGCGCAACCGCAGTCCCCCTCGTTGAGGTTCGCGCCGCATGTGGGGCAGAGGCCCTTGCAATCCTCGCGGCAGAGCACCACGAACGGCGTCTCCATGAGGATGGCTGTCATGATGGGCTCAGAGACGTCGATCGTGTGGTCCTCGTCCACCAGGGAGAAGTCCACCTCATCCTCGTCATCGGAGAGCTCTTCCTCGGCGGGAGCCTCGAACAGGAAGTACTCGTCCACCTCGGAGGCGACGTCGAACTCGGCGTCTTCGAGGCAGCGGTCACACGTGCCGAGGACATGGGCACGAACCATGCCGGACGCGAGAATGCCCTCGCCGGCGTTGGTGAGGACGAGGTCGTAGTCGATGCCCCCAGGCAGCTTGAACTCGCGGCCGCCAAGCTCGTAGACCGGCTCGTCGATGTGACCGGAAAGGGGCAGGACGCTTCCAGCGCCTTCGAGGCGCTCGTCAATGAGAACGCGAATAGGCTCCATGGGGATTACCTGCGCGAAGAGCCGTCATCGAGCGACTGGCGGTTGCGCTCGAGGGTGCCGATAACGCTCTTGAGGTTGTCCTCAATGCCGGTGAGCAGGTTCTCGACGTACTCGTTGATGTGGTAGCGAAGGTCGCTCGCGTACTGCGTGGCCTGGTCGCGAATCTCCTCGGCCTGCTGGTTGGCGAGACGGACGACCTCCTGGTCGCCAGCGAGGATCATGGCCTGCTGCTGGGCATCAGCAACGATGGAATCCGCCATCTGGTGGGCGCGGGCGAGAATCTCGTCCTCCTCCTTGAGGATACGACGGGAGGTCTGGAACTCTTCCGGGAAGACGTTGCGGATCTCGTCAAGAAGCTCGTAGACGGCGTCAGCGTCGACAATCTTGGGATTGCTGCCGGTGCCGCCCATGATGGGCTTCTTGCCATCGGAGATAATGTCCTCGAGCTCGTTGACCAAGTTCTCGATCTCCTCACCTGGCTGCATGCGCAGGCTCCTTTCGTGCTGGCCCCAGACCCAACGCGCGGGCTAGCGGGACATGAAAATCGCAGGTACTTCGCGCGCTCCATGCGCGTATCCCGATTACTTTACCATACCCGCAGCTATATGGATTGCTGCTTACGGCGCGCAAGGGAATCTTCACCTGCGAGCCCAATATGCACCGACAGGCCGCGGTCGCTCCCGACCGGCCGCCTCCGCCCACAGCTCCCAAGGCAAAAAGGGCCTGACCCCGGAGACGCTCCGGAATCAGGCCCATAGACGAGTGCGTTACCCTGCCCGGGGCGGCACCTCTACTCCTCGAACTGGGAGTTATAAAGCTCCGCGTAGAAGCCGTTCTTAGCGAGCAGCTCCTCGTGCGAGCCGCGCTCCACGATGTCGCCGTCACGAAGGACGAGGATCGTGTCCGCGCCCTTGATCGTCGAGAGCCTGTGAGCGATCACGAAGCTCGTGCGGCCCTGCATGAGCGCGTCCATCGCCTGCTGGATGCGAACCTCGGTGCGCGTGTCGACGTTCGAGGTCGCCTCGTCAAGGATGAGGGCGGGCCTGTCGGCGAGGAACGCGCGGGCGATCGTCACAAGCTGGCGCTGGCCCTGGGAGAGGTTCGTACCCTCCTCGTTGATCATGAAATCATAGCCGCCGGCGAGGGTGTGGATGAAATGGTCGCAGCGGGCCGCACGGGCGGCAGCCTCCACCTCGGCATCCGAGGCGTCGGGACGGCCATAGCGGATGTTCTCGCGGATCGTGCCGTTGAACAGCCACGTGTCCTGAAGCACCATCGCGAACTGCCCGCGAAGCGCCGCGCGGTCCCAGTCGCGGACGTCGACGCCATCGACGCGCAGGCTGCCGCCATCGACGTCATAGAAGCGCTGGAGCAGCTTGATGAGCGTGGTCTTGCCGGCGCCCGTGGGACCCACGATGGCCACGGTCTGGCCCGGCTCGGCCGTGCAGGAGAAGTCATGGATGATCGTCTTCTCGGGGTCATAGCCAAACTTGACGTGGTCGAACTCCACGAGGCCGTCGCGCTTCTCGGGAATCTGGGGGTCGGCGGCAAGCTCCTCCTCGGGAGCAGCGAGGAACTCGAAGACGCGCTCGGTGGCGGCGGCCATCGACTGCATCGTGTTGCTCACGTTCGCGAGCTGCTGCACGGGCTGCGTGAAGTTGCGCACGTACTGGATGAAACTCTGGATGTCGCCGGGGGTGGCGCTTCCGGTGAGCGCGAGCTGTGCGCCCACGACGACCACGGCCACGTAGCCGGCGTTACTCACGAGGCTCATCAGCGGGATCATGAGGCCGGAGAGGAACTGCGAGCGCCAGCCGGAGATGAACAGGCGATCGTTCTTCTCGTCGAACTCCCTCACGGCGGCGTCGGCGCGGTCGAACACCTGGATGACGTTCTGGCCGGCGAAGTCCTCCTCGATGATGCCGTTGACGGCACCGAGAACCTGCTGCTGCTCGCGGAAGTAGGGCTGCGAGAAGTGCATCATGACGCCCATGATGATCGCGGCGGCGGGAAGCGTCACCACGACGACGCCCGTGAGCGGCAGGCTGATCGAGAGCATCATCACGAGCACGCCGACGATCTGGGTGAGCGAGGTGATGAGCTGCGTCACGGACTGGTTGAGGCTCTGTCCAAGCGTGTCGACGTCGTTCGTGATGCGGGAGAGCACATCGCCCTTGCTGTGGCCGTTGAAGTAGCTCATCGGCACGACGGCGATCTTCTCGGCAATCTCCTTGCGCATGCGGTAGCAGATCTTCTGCGTGACGCCCGTCATGAGCCAGCCCTGGATGAGGTTGCAGACGGAACTCGCGAGGTAGAGGCCGAGTAGGAGCAAGAGCGTCTTGCCGATCCAGTCGAAGTCGACCGCACCGGTGCCCTGGACCTTGGCGACGAGGCCCTCGTAGAGCTTGGTCGTCACCTTGCCGAGGACCTTCGGGCCCACGATGTTGAAGATGACCGAGCACATCGCGAACGCGACGGCGAAGAACACGGCGATCTTGTGCCTGCCGACGTACCCGAGCAGCTTGCGGATGGTGCCCTTAAAGTCCTTAGGCTTCTCGCCGCGACCCATGGGCCCGCGACCGCCCATCGGCCCGTGCTGGCGCCTGGCGGGGGCCTGGGTCTTGTTCGTCTCGCCTGCCATTAGCGCTCGCCTCCCTTCATGACCGCTGCAATCTCCTCGTCGGTGAGGCCGAGTTCGGCGGAGGACAGCTGTGACTGTGCAATCTCGAGGTAGGTGGGGCAGCTGCGGAGGAGCTCCTCGTGCGTGCCCTGCCCGACGACACGACCGTCGTCGAGAACGATAATCTGCGTGGCGCGCATGATCGTGGCGATGCGCTGGGCGACCACGACCACGGCGGAGTCGGACGCGGAGGTCGCGAGGGCCTCGCGCAGCTTCGCGTCGGTCTTGTAGTCGAGCGCGGAGAAAGAGTCATCGAAGACCATGACCTCGGGGCGCTTGGCGAGGGCGCGCGCGATGGCGAGGCGCTGGCGCTGGCCGCCGGAGACGTTGGTGCCACCCTGGCTGATCTCGGACTCGTAGCCACCCTCGCGGCCCTCGATGAACTCGGTGGCCTGAGCGATGCTCGCGGCGGCACGCATGTCGTCGTCGCTCACGGTGTCGCCCGCGAACTTGAGGTTCGTCTCGATGGTGCCGGAGAAGAGCATGCCCTGCTGCGGCACGAAGCCGATGCGGTGGCGAAGCTCGGAGAGGGACATGTCGCGGACGTCGATGCCGTCGAGCGCGACCGTGCCCTCCGTCGCGTCGTACAGGCGCGGGATGAGCTGGGCGATCGTCGACTTGCCGGAGCCGGTGGCACCGATGATGCCAAGCGTCTCGCCCGCGCGGACGGTGAAGTTGACACCCGTGACGACGTTCTCGTCGCCGTCGGGATAGCTGAAGGAGACGTCACGGAACTCGAGCTGGCCGCGCGGGGCATCCGCTGTGGGGAGCTGCGGGTTCTCGGGCTCCCTGATCGAGCTCTGCGTGTTGAGGACGTCCTCGACGCGCTCGCAGGCGACCTCGGCGCGCGGCAGCATGACGGAGACCATGGTGAGGATCATGAACGCCATGACGATCTGCATCGTATAGGAGATGAACGCCATCATGTCGCCCACCTGCATGACGCCGTCGTTGATGCCGTGCGAGCCCGCCCACACGATCAGCACGGTGATGCAGTTCATGACGAACATCATAAGCGGCATCATGAAGCTCATGGCGCGGTTGGTGAACAGCTGCGTCTTCATCAGGTCCGTGCTAGCGTCATCGAAGCGGGCGAGCTCGTGATCCTGGCGACCGAAGGCACGAATCGGCATGATGCCGTCGAGCATCTCGCGGGCGACGAGGTTCACGCGGTCGACGTACTGCTGCATCTTCTTGAACTTGGGCATGGTGAGACCCATGAGGACGCCGACGACCGCGGAGACGGCCACGACGGCGACGCCGATGGTCCACTCGAGGCCCGTCTGGGTTGCGAAGACGCGCATGAGGGCCACGACGCCCATGATCGGCGCCATCATCACCATGCGGATGACGAGCGTGGTCGCCATCTGGATCTGCTGGATGTCATTCGTGCAGCGCGTGATGAGCGAGGCCTGGCTGAACTTGCCCACCTCGGCCGGAGAGAATCGCATGACGCTCTCGAAGGTCTTGCGACGCAGGTCACGCGCGATGGTGCAAGCGGTGTGCGAGGCCACGGCGCCGGTGAGGATCGTGGCGACGAGCGAGACGGCACACAGGCCGAACATCTTGGCCGTCATGGACGCGAGGTAGGAGTTCTGGACGTCCGACAGGCTGATGCCCTGGGCCTCGTACTCCTGACCAACGAACGAGATAGCGCGCTGGCGCACGATCGAGCCGCCCATGGAGCCCATCTGGTCAGCCATGGACTCGGCGCCGGAGACGAGCTGATCCCTGTCGAGCATGCCCATGGAGGCGGCCTTGCGGATATCGTCCATGGTGACGGTCCCCTGGATGGGGGCGCCGGCAGCGGAGGCGTCGATGCCCTGCTCGAGCGCGAGGGCCACGGTCTCCGGCAGACTCATGATGCTCGCGATCTCGCCCTCCTCCGAGCGGGCCTCGTCAGTGCCCACGTAGGCACGGATGCCCTCGGCGTCAGGCTCGCCATAGGCGGCCTCGACGGTGGCGGCGTCCTCCTCGCTCATGAACAGCTCGAGGTCCGCGAGGGCCTGCTCGCGGATGTTGGCGGGCACGGCGCTCTCGATGCCGCCCTGCTGGATGCCCACGTCGACGATCTCGCTCATGTACGTGGGCAACGTGAGGTCTGCGTTGCAGCTGATGATGATCAGCGCGACGGCGCACACGAGCGCCAGGATGTGCTTCTTGAATAGCTTGATGATCCTCATGTCACTCCCCTCTCTATTCCCCCTGCGCGGACGGCGTGATGTGGACCTGACGGCCCTCGCGCTTGCGCGCCTCCATGACCTCGGCCACGCGATTGATGACGCGGACGAGGTCCCGGGCGTCTTCCTCGCCCAGCTCCCTAAGAAAGTCCGCGACCATCTCGACGCCCTCTTCGCGGATCTTGTCCGCTGCGACGCGCCCCGCATCCGTGATGGTTACGACGACGCGGCGCTTGTCCTTCGCGGACGCCGTGCGGGTGACGAGCCCGCGCTCCTCGAGCGCGCGCAGGATGTTCGCGACGCGCGCATCAGAGACGCCCATACGGTTCGCGAGCTCACCCGGCGAAAGCGCTCCGCCTGAGGTGATCAGCTCACGCAGGACGACAGGCATGCCGCGGAGCTTCTGGTCGATGCTCCGGCCTGACCTTAGGCGAGACATCAGGAAGCCGGCGCGGATAAGTTGGTTCGCGTAGGCTTCGAACGCCCGGGTGTGCGATTCAGCGCTCATTCCCTGACCTTCAGCGGCCATTCCTCAACCCCCTACTACCTTCTAGTATTAGTTTCTAACGTTAGGCAATATATCCACATCAACCTTTGGGGGTTGCATAACCCACAAATTGGGGTAGACTTCACAGCACGGACACAACATCTCGACGAAACTCGCTTGCGCGAGCCGTCTCGTGTGCTATCCTTATCCAGCTATGTGTCGAGGGCGGCTGCACCACGCGCCGCTTAATGGAGGTTTACAACAATGTCTAAGGTTTGCGCCATTTGCGGCAAGCACGCTGTCGCCGGCCGTTCGATCAGCCACTCGCACCGCGTCACCAACCGTAAGTTCCGTCCGAACATCCAGCACGTCACCGTTGTCATCAACGGCCACAAGCAGAAGATGAACGTCTGCTCCACGTGCCTCAAGTCCGGCAAGGTTGCCCGCTCCTAGTAGCGGTCGTCGCTTCTTCGGCGACAACATATGCAAGATCAAGGGGAGTCGTCTTCGGACGGCTCCCTATTTGTTATTAGCACGGTCGTGCGCTGGCGTGTCTCTGCGCTGGCATTGGCAGGAGCTGCACTCTGCGCACTCGTCAACATCCGCTGCCACGTTCTACGCATTCGCCAGAGCTCGCCGTCACGCGTCTCACGCCGGCTGCGCGCCTAGCTTATGAGGAACGCCGCGAGAACTCCCTCATGGCAGGTCACGCACGCGTCAGGGGCATCAACGACGTTGGAGATCCCGCGATCGCGCAGGGCGTCGACCCGGAAGTGGTCGAGCTCCCAGCGCAGCCCCGTCTCGGACACGCAGGTGTCGTCCGCAAGGGCCACGAAAGAGAAGTGGTGCCCGAGAGCTCCCTCCCCCAGCTCCCAGGTAGTAGCACCCACGCGCGCGAGAATGCGACACTCGAACTCGTCCTCGACAAGGCGCGGCGCGAGGTCCGCGTTCTTCGTGAGCACGCCGAACACGGCCAGGGCATGGTCCATGCGCCCGGCGCTCGCACACGTCACCGTGACCTCGAGGGCCTCGCCCCTCTCGGCAGCGAGCTCACGCGCGCACGAAAAACCAAGCGAGAGGTCCGTGTCATCCTTCGCAGGAGGAAAGAGACGGATGGGCATCTCGTCTTCGCCCTCGCACCGGCGCGCCTGGTCGCGGACCCACGCGAGGCCATCGGCACTCACGGTGTCGGCGTCACCGCAGAAGGCACCGGGGACGACGCCCGCCTCGCGACAGGCATCGGCACCTCGGTCGACGGCAAGCACCAGGTCGCTCTCGGCAGAAAGGCGAGAGACGAGGGCGGACGAGCTAGGAGCGGGCGAGCCTGCGACGAGAAGCACGCGCATCGCGCCTACGCCTCCTCGGGGACGGGCCTGCGCGTCGTATCGTCGAAGGCGTGGATCGCCTCGAGCGAGATAGACTCGTAGTTCTCGGAATAGATGTCCGACCACGCACGGATGAACTCGGGGTCGCGGCCATCGTGGTCATTGTGGATGCCCGCGACGTGGAAGCCGGCACGGCGAGACGCGCGCACGGCGAAGGGCGCGTCCTCGAAGACCCAAGTCTCCTCGAGGGGCGTGCCGAGGCGAGACAGAGCCTCGAGATAGACGTCCGGGAAGTCCTTGTCGCGACCGTCGCGGACCTCGGCCGTGCAGATGATGTCGATGAAATACTTATCGAAACCGAAATGCGCGAGTACGTGGCGCAGGACACTCGAGGTGGTGGAGCTGGCCACAATCATAGGAATGCCTTCAGCGGCAAGACTTTCAACGAAGGCACGCGCACCTGGCATTTCCTTGATGTTCGTAACGTACTCGTTGAGAACGACGGAATGAATGTGGTCGAGAACTTCCTGGGAGCTCGCTCCGGCACCGTAATCCTCGTGGAGCATCTCGCTCGTATGCGGAAGAGTGGTCGCCTCGATCTGCGCGATAAGCTCGGGCGTGGGATCAATGCCGTAAGACTCGACGAGACGAGCAAAGACGCTGTTCCACATGCACATAGAATCAAGCAACGTGCCATCGCAGTCGAAGATAGCGCCAGAAATCTTAGCCATAAGTACCCCTCATACCGGGGCAACCAGGCCCCTCCGCGGATTCTTCCACGGAAATGATACCAGCCGAGCGCTACGGACGCGGAGACTCGGCCATCATATAAAAGTATGGTTATCTTAGGGATGAAACTACCTGCGAAATTGGGTAAAGTACCTTTTGCGGCCGTAGGGCCGTATTTCTATGCGATAACGCGCGAGAGCGCTGACGATGGTCGCCGCGTGGGCGGCCCAGACACGGAGGTTCTTCAGATGGCTCGTTACGACTACCGATGCTCGGATTGCGGCAACGTCTTCGAGGTCGTGCACTCCATGTCCGAGCACCCCGCCATCACGTGCCCCAAGTGCGGCGCCCCGTGCGAGCGCGTCTTCAAGCCCGCATTGATTTCCTTCAAGGGCACCGGCTTCTACAACACCGACCAGCGCGGCGGCGGTTCCTCGACGAGCGCCACCTCTGGTGGCTGCGGCGGCTGCTCCGGCGGCGACTGCTCGAGCTGCTCCAAATAGCGCCAGCTGACGTCGCCGGACGGCGGCGCACACATACGATGGCATACAAGCGGGGCCCACGTTGACGCGTGGTCCCCGCTTTTCTGTCTCGACGGCGCGTGCGAGGCTCGCGGGCGCCACGCGGCCTCGCGCCACCGCCGCGACCCGGCTATGACTCGCGGATCAGCCTCGCGAAGAAGTGGCCATCGAAGGCGTCGTGGATGGGAGTCGACTGGAACTCGCCGCGCTCGTTGAGGTTGCGCTCGAACGGCGCGCGAGACCCCTCGTCGAGCGTCGCAACGGCGGGCGCCGCGAGGATGTCGCCACGCACGAAGCCGCGACCCTCCTCGCTCGCGAGGAAGCGCTCCACGACGCAGGAGTTCTCCTCCGGAAGGACCGAGCACGTCGCGTAGACGAGGGAGCCACCAACGGCGGCGCGGGAAGCGGCGGCGCGAAGCAGCCTCAGCTGCAGGCTGGGCAGGGAGTCCACATTCTCGGGGTCGACGATCGCCTGCTCAAGCGCCCAAGCAGTTTCGGGATGGCGACGCATAGTACCCGTACCCGAGCAAGGCGCGTCGACGAGGACGGAGTCAAACTGGCCCCGAAGCGCCTCGGGAAGCTCGTCTTCATTTGCAAGGTGCGTACCATCGAATTCGACGCAAGAAACGACGTCCGAAAGGCCGGCGCTCTCCATGCGAGCAGCAGAAAGCCGTGCCTTCGACGCGACCAGTTCGCAACCGACGATGTGCGCCCCTCTGCCAAGCTGAGAGGCCAGGCTCGCAAGCAGCAGGGACTTCGTGCCACGGCCCTGCCCCACCTCAAGCACGCGGCCGGCCCCAGCCGCGACTCGACAGCACATCTGCGCCGCCATATCAGCGGCAACGACGTCACACGTGCCGAGAAGGCCGCTCTTCGAGAGGCCTGCCGGCATACCCAGGCGCCAGCAACCGGGAAGCTCGGTGGCGGCAGGCTCAAGACCGGCCTTGCCGAGAAGTCCCTCGACTCCTTCGACGCCGACTTTGCCGGCTGCTGCGTAGATAGGCGCGGGCTCGAGGGCGCACGCGCACATCCCGGCGGCGCGAGCCATGCCCGCGGCGGCGACGAGGTGCTCGACAAGCCACTCGGGATAGCCGGATGCAACCACGAGCTCGCCGACAGAGACGGACATGCGGGCCCCCGCGGCGACGGCGCCCGTCGCCTCGCGTGCCTCATCAACCTCAGGACGGCACTCGGCCACGCGTCTGAGCACGGCGTTCGCCATGCGTGCGGCACGCGGCTGCACTCCCCTCACGAGCTCGACGCCCTGGCTCACGGCGACCTGCCGCGGCGTGTCGAGATAGAGCAGCTCGAACGAGGCAAGGCGGAGGGCGTCCCTCACGCGTGGCTCAAGGGAGCCAGGGCGAGAGGCGAACGAGTCGATGCGGCGATCGAGTTCTCCAGAGGCGACGTTCACGCCAAGCACGAGCCTTGTGGCCAAAGCACGGCCCTTACGCCCGAGCGTCTCCATCTCGCGGGCGCCACGCATGAGATCGCGGGCGCGGGCTCCGCGGCGGCGCTGCGCGCCAAGCAGGTGCAGGGCCGTCGTGCGAGCCGGGCTTGCGACTGTCATCTACACACGCTCCCAGGCAATATCGTCTCCACGGAGACCAGCCGCCCAGGCAGACGCCTCCATCTCGCGCTTGCCGTCGGGCTTGACGGAGATGACCTCGATGGCACCGTCGGCGCAACCAAGGGCGACGCGGCCATGGGAAACCTTGACCGCTCCGACAGCGGGCCTCATGTCTTCGCAGATGGTGGCGCGCATGATGCGAACGCCCTTACCTGCGACGGCACAACGCGCGGGAGCGGCGTCCGAGGAGGCCTGCACGCGGCGGGCGTTCTCGAGGGCGTCATCCGTCGGATCGAGCTTCATCTCGGCCTTCTCGATCTTGTGCGCGTAGGTGACGAGAGATTCGTCCTGCTCGGTCCACGTGACCGTACCAGCCTCAATCTCGCGGAGGGACTCGATGAGAGCATCCGCACCGAGCTCGCCAATCTTGGCCATGAGCTCGGCGGAAGTCATGTCGCCAACCTCGCAGGAGGCCTGCGCGCAATAGGCGCCGGCGTCGAGGGCGGAAACGACCCGCATGATCGAGACGCCCGCACGCTCGTCTCCGGCGAGAATCGCACGCTGAACGGGGGCGGCGCCGCGCCAGCGAGGGAGAAGCGACGCGTGCACGTTCACGCAGCCGAGAGGCGCCATCTCGAGGACGGCATCCGGAAGGATGCAGCCATAGGCGGCGACGCAGATGATATCCGCGCTCACGGCACGCATGGCATCTAAGACCTCGGGCGTCATGCGATTGGCTTCGATTACCTCGATGCCACGAGAGATGGCCTCCGCCTTGACGGGACTGGGCTCGAGGCGCTTGCCTCTGCCACGAACGGCATCGGGCCTCGTGATGACGAGGGCGACCTCGAAGGTATCCGCGAGGGCGCAAAGAGACGGGACGGCAAAATCGGGCGTGCCCATGAAGATAACGCGCATATCGGCCTCCCTAGAAGGGAACGGGTCAGAGGATGGAAGGAGCGAACAACGCGGCCACTACTCCGCGGAGGTCTCACCGGGACGTGCGCCGCCGGAGATGGCAGCTTCGCAGTCATGCAGGGCCTTGACGCGCTCGAGCAGCGAGAGATGGTCGACCATCGTCACGCCGTTCAGGTGGTCGATCTCGTGCTGGAGGCAGACGGCGAGGAGGTTGTTCTCGGCCTCATACTGAAGAAGGTCGCCGTCGAGATCCGTCGCGTGGACGATGACATGGCTCGGGCGCTCGATGTCCACTGAGATACCGGGAAACGAGAGACAGCCCTCGGAGAAGAGGCGCGGGTCGCCGTCTGCAGTGACGACCTTGGGGTTAATCAGCACATAGGGATTGCGGCTAGAGGAATCGCCCGGTACATAGTCAACATCGATGACGACGAGACGAACGAGCTTGCCGATCTGGGGCGCGGCGAGGCCGCAGCCGTCGGCGTCATACATGACGTCAAGCATGTGCTTGGCAAGCTTGCGGACGGAGTCGTCGATCTTCTCGATGGGCGCGCACATCTCGGAGAGGCGCGGGTCTGGGGTCAGGACGATGTCTTCGGATGCGCTCATGATGCTCCTTCTCGGCTGCCGTGAGTTTTCACAAGAGACCATGATACCAGCAGGAATGCGCTCGAAAAGCCGCACGGGCACGTCCTCACGCGATAGCCACGCGATGGGTGACGGACAACGAGCGCAGCCGGCCAGACCGCGCGCGCCGCCGACCCCTACATCATGTCGTAAGCGTCGACGTCAATCGCAAGCGACACGTCTCGACGCGCCGGGAGCCGCGAGGCCGCCGCCGCAAGGATAGGGCCGGGCTCGGCACCCACCGGGCACTTGAGCACGATATGACGCCTGAAGCGATCCTTGACGCGAGCGCGCACGCACTCCGCGGGGCCAAGAACCTCCCATTCGCCGTCGAGGTCGAGCACGGCCTCGCGCAAATAGCGAGCAAGCTCGTCGGTGCGCTCGCGCACGAGGCGCTCGCTTTTGCCGGAGACGGTCACGTTGCACACGCGTGAGAAGGGCGGGTAGTACGCCTCCTCACGCTGCCCAAGCTCATAGCCCTCGAACCGCGCGCGGTCATGCCTGGCCACGGCAGCGATTGCGGGGTGCGTCGCCCAGTACGTCTGGATGATGACCTCGCCGCGCCGGCCTCCCCTGCCGGCGCGCCCGGCAACTTGCTCGAGTAGGTCATACGTACGCTCGCCGGCACGAAAGTCCGGCAACTTGAGCGTCGTGTCCGCATTGACCACGCCCACGAGCGTGACCTCGGGAAAGTCGAGGCCCTTCGCGATCATCTGCGTGCCCACGAGCACGGCGCACTCGCTCGCGTCGAACTCCTCGAGCAGACGCGTGTGCGCGCCCTTCGTCGAGGTGGTGTCCGCGTCCATGCGGATGACGTCGACCCCCTGCCCCGCAAGAAGCATGTTGAGCTCGTCCTCGACGCGCTGGGTGCCGAGGCCAAACTGCGCGAGGTAGCGGCTCCCGCAGTTGGGGCACTTGGTCGAGGGGTCCGGATAGGCGCGCACGGGCCAGGAGCGACCACAGCTGTGACACATGAGGCTATGCGTGCGCTCGTGGTACGTGAGCGCCGTCGAGCAGTGCTCGCACGTGGGCACGCAGCCACACTCGCGGCACATGAGGAAGCTCGCAAAACCGCGTCGATTGAGCAGCAGGACCGCCTTCTCGCGGCGCTTCGCCACGCCGAGAAGGGCCTCCGAGAGGACCGTCGAGAAGACCGAGCCGTTCTTCGCCGCGAACTGCTGGCGCATATCCACCACGCGAACCTCGGGCAAGACGGCAGCACCCGGACGCTCGGGCATCTCGACGCGGGTCCATCGGACGCCACGCCACGAGCCGACACGGCAACGCTCGAGGCTCTCGAGCGAGGGCGTGGCGCTGCCGAGCACGAGCGCCGCGCCACGCTCGCGAGCGAGCCTCGCCGCGACGTCACGCGTGTGATACCGCGGAGCCTGGTCCTGTTTGTAGGAGCCCTCATGCTCCTCGTCCACGATGATAAGGCCCACGTTCGCGAGAGGCGCGAACAGGGCGGATCGTGCGCCAACCACGACGTGCGCGGCACCCATGCGGACCATGTCCCACTGGTCGAAGCGTTCGCCGGTCGAAAGTCGGGAGTGGAGGATGGCGACGTCGTCGCCGAAGCGGCTCCTGAAGCGGCCGACCGTCTGGGCCGTGAGCGAAATCTCCGGAACGAGGACGATCGCGCCCCTCCCCTGCGCACGGACGCGTTCGATAGCGTCGAGGTAGACCTCCGTCTTGCCAGACCCCGTGACGCCGTCGACAAGGACCACGTCGCCCGCACGTGCCTCGGTCGCGCGAGCAATGGCATCAAGCGCGGAGACCTGCCCGGCCGTGAGGCACTCGGGCCTGGGCGCAGAGGCGCTCGAGAGGCTCGTCCCCTCGTCGGACCCACGGACGCGGCGCCTGTGCTCGACGGAAACGGCGCCCTTGCGCGAGAGAGACGACACGACGCTCGAAGCCCCCGGCACGAGAGCGGAGAGCTCTGCCAGGCGCATGGGGCCCGCCGCGAGTGCCGCGAGGACCTGGCGCTGGCGGCTCGCGTTCGCGCGGGGCTCGAAGGCGCGGCCCTCCTCCGTGAGGGAGGCCCAGCGGTCGTCGACGGCCTGGGCGCGCTCGACCACGAGTTGCCACTCGCCGCCCTCCTCGCGCTTCACGCGCATCGTCTGGCCAGGCGGCATCATGAGGCGAAGGCACGCGGGCCGGGGCGCGGCATACTCGGCTGCCATCCACTCCGCGAGGCGTGCTCCCACCTCGTCAAACGCCGGGGCCGCAAGCACGCGCGCAACGGGCAGGACGCGCTCCGGAGAGACGCCCTCGCCAGGCTGGTCTCCAACGGCAGTGACATAGCCGACGACGTCCCTATGGCCAAAGCTCACGAGCACCGTGGCGCCCACGAGGCACCGCGGCTCGAGCTCCGGCGGGATTGCGTAGTCGAAGGCGCCGTCGATGGCGCGCGTCTGTATGTCCGGGACGACCTTTGCGTATCTCATGCGCCTAAGTGTAACGCCCGGACGCGCTCTCAGGGCGCATCCGGGCGTTGTCGGACGATCTATGAAAGGGCGGCGCGGACGCGCTGCGACCGCAGGTTCGGCCCATCGCGGGCGTAACCCGACGGCGAGCACGGCCCGAGACGGTCACAGGTGCGAGCGGCCCTCCCCTACATCAGCTTCGTGCTTTCGAGCTTCTCCTCGACCCACTCGTTCAGGCGGATAATCGGGCGACGAAGCACGAGGCCGAGCAGGAGCGCCGGAATGAGGAAGCACGCGAGCTTGCCCATGCAGATCCAGTAGTCATTGCCATAAAGACCGAACATCGCGGCACGCATGGCGTTCTCGCTGTGAACGAATGGAAGGAAGGGATACAGAGCCTGGAACGTGGCAGGGAGCATCTCCTTGGGGAAGGTGCCACCGGAACCCGCCACCTGGATGACCATGAGGACGACCGCGATGGCCTTGCCCACGTCGCCAAAGCTCGCGGTAAGGGCGTAGATGATGTTCACGAACACGAAGCTCGCCAGCCACCCCACCAGGAAGAAGAGGACGGGGTTGGCGCACTGCACGCCGAGGAAGTAAAGGTCACCGGCGCAGATCAGCGCGCTCTGGAGCAGGCCGACGCCCGCAAACAGGGCAAGGCGTCCGAGATAGGCCTGGGCGTGCGAGCAGCCCGTCTCCTCAATGGCCTTCTCGCTCGCGCCCGTCTTCACGAGGGCGGCCAGAATGACGCCACCAATCCAGATGGCGAGCGTCGTGTAGAACGGCGCCATGGCGCTGCCGTTGTTCTCGATCGCATAGATCGGGTTGCGATCGACGACGACGGGGTTGGAGATGAAGTTCGCGAGCTCGTTGACATCGCCCGAGAGAATCGAGCGCACCTGGTTCATGTCATCGGACTCGAGGGCTGCCGTGAGCTTGCCGTGAAGCGCAACGAGCTTCTGGGCGGAGTCGTCGAGCACGTCGGCGGCCTGGCTCAGCGAGTCGCTAGCGCCACCGATGGAGTTCGCGGCGGAAGAGGCGGTGGTGCCGACGGCACCGAGCGTCTCGTTCAGGCTCGACATGATGGAGTCGGCATCGCCGGCGGCGGAGTCGATGTTGTTGGCCAGGTCGTTGAGCGACCCCTTGAGGTTCGTCTCGTAGAAGGACTCGACGGAGGAAAGGCTGTCCTTCGCATTCGAGACGATGCCCTGGAGCTCGGCGCGGGCGGCTGCGGCGTCGGTCTTGCCCATCTGGATGTCTCCGGCGGTCTTGCCGAGCATCTGGGCGAGCTCGCCCATCGAGGAGGCGGCGCTCTCGGCGTGTGCCTTGAGCTCGCGGGCGGAGTCCCTCGCGTCCTGGAGCGCGATCGAGGTCTTGTGGAGCGTCGAGTAGCGAATGCCGTAGAGCGGCGAATTCGGGTCGAGGGCGTTCAGCTGGGTGTCGACGGAAGACTTGGCTGCGTCCATCTTGTCAGCCGCGGCGCCAAGGCGCGACGCGAGGTCATTCAGGCGCTCCTGGTTCGTGGAGGCCACGCCCTGCGCCTTGGTGAGGGCGTCGATGAGGTCGTTCGTGGGGCCATCGGCAGCATTGAACGCGCTATCGATGGCATCGGAGACCGCGCCGATACTGGCAGAGCTCGAGGCGATGGCGTCGTTGATCGATCCCGTGGTGCCGTCGAGGGCGTTACCGAGGTCGCGGACGTTACTCGCCGCACCCTTGAGCGAGTTGCCCACGGAGAGCGCGGAAGACAGGGAGGCATCGAAGGCCGAGGAGCCGGACCCGAGCAGGCCCTGGGTGGCGTCAAGCGTGTCCGCGAAGCCGCGCATGGTCTGGGCGGTAGACGTGAGCGTCTCGGAGCTCTTCTGCACGGCGGTGTCGAGGTTGGCGGCAACCTCCGCGATCTTATCGTCATCGAGATAGTTGCCAAGCTGGTCGAGGACGCCGGCCCCGACGGTTGTCACGGTGCTCGCGAACGACTCGTCGATGTCCTTCTCGATGGCGGCGGATGCCTTGTTGGTCACGATCTGGGCGATCGCGTTGGCCTTCTCGTTCTGATAGAACTTGACCTGGGCCTTGACCGGATTGTCAGAAAGGGCTGTGAGGAGATCGGCGGAGAAGTCCTCCGGAATGACGACGGCAGCGTAGTACTCGCCAGAGCGAACTCCCTCGATGGCCTCGTCCTCGGAGACCACGGTATAGCCGATGGTCGTCGATTCGCGCAGGTCATTGACTACGCGATCACCGAAGTTGATCTCTATGGGCATGAGGTCAGAGGTATACCCGAGGTCAGAGTTGGCAACGGCGACCTTCAGGTTCTTCGTGTTGCTGTACGGGTCCCAGAAGCCACCGATATTGAACCATGCATAGAACGTCGGTACCACGATGATGCCCATGATGACGACGAGAGCAATGACGTTCCCCTTGATGTGGCGCAGGTCGCGCTTGATGAAGTCGATGATCTTGCGCATTACGCCTCGCCTCCCTTCGAGGAATCGGCATCCGAGGCATCGGAATCCTTGCGTGCGGAACGGTTCTCGAGGGCGGAGGCGTTGACCTCGTCCTTTTCGAGACGCATCTTGTCGAGCGGGGCGAACGCCATGAACTCCTGGCGAAGCTCGTCGTCGAGGAGGGCGAAGAGCTCCTCGCGACTCATGTCGGTAAGCGAGAGCTTCTTGGAGACGCGCTCGTGGAAGTACTCCACCACGATGAGGAACGTGCTGATGACGATCAGCGAGAGAATCCAGAGCGTCAGCATCGCGAACTTCGCGGGCAGGACGAACATGAGCGCAAGCAGGACGAGCGGAACCCAGATGAGCGCTGCGAAGCCACGCTTGATGAGCGTGGGATACATGAGCTCGAACTTTGCGGCGCGCTCGGTGAAGGCGGCCTTGTACTCGCCGGAGTTCATGATGATCTTAATGAGCGTAGAGAGGCGGAAGGTCGCGCCCTCCATGCTCGTGCGCTCCGTGATCATGAGCTCCGTGTCCCCAAGCTTGCGATCGAACAAGGCGTTGATGTTGAGCAGGTGGCGACGCGCGGTAACGCCGATGAGCAGCGCCGGAATCAGGAACACGAGAAGAACGAGCAGGTTCGTGGCGTAATAGTTGCCGTAGAAGCCCGCGATGGCCTCGCGCATGGCATTGACGCCATACGTGAACGGCAGGAACGGGTGAACGTTCTTGAAGAAGTCCGGCATCATCTCGATGGGATAGGTGCCCGAGGCGCCAGGAATCTGCAGGATCACGAGCAGGACGGCAATGGCCTTGCCGATATGCTTGAAGGCCACGGATATCGAGTAGATGAACGCCACGTAGACGAAGCTCTCCACCATGCCGGCGAAGACAAACGCCACCGGGCTCAGGCACTGAATGCCGAGAAGTACGTCACCCACGCAGCAGACGATGGCCTGGACCTGGCCCAGGAGGTTCATCAGCAGCCAGCGGCCGAAGAAGCCCTGCCACGGCTTGAATTTGCCGATGCCCTCGTCATCGACCTCGAGCTTGTAGATGGCGACGAGCACGAAGCCGCCCACCCAAAGAGCGAGGTTGGTGAAGAACGGCGCCACGCCGCTGCCGTAGTTCTCCACGGCATAGATGGGCTGGGAGACCATCTCGACGGGCGAGCCGATGAAGTCGCCCACCTGTTCCGCGTCGAGGTCAAGCGCGTCCTTGAGCATGCTGAAGGCCTCGGCACTCTGGATGGCGGCGGTATCGGTCGCGAGCGAGCCCACGGCATCCGCGGCGGAACGAACACCGGCAGAGGTCTGGGCGATGGCGTCAGAGCTCTGAGCGAGAATGCCGTCGAGCTGGGAGAGCGTGCCGTCAGCCTGGGAGAGCATCGGGGCGAGTGCGCTGGCGGTGCCCACAAGGCGGCCACCGGCGTCGGCGAAGCCGTCGAGCGCGCTGGAGACGGCCGGGAGCGTCGTGGTGTTGAGCGTTCCCTGCACCTCGGCAAGGCCCTGGGAGGTCGCCTGCACGGCGGCGTTCACGGAATCAGAGAGGCCGGCAATCGCGTCGTTGGCGTTCTTGATGGCGGCGCTCTTCTCCTTGAGGGTGGCGATCTGGCCGTCGTTCAGGTTCTTGAGCTCGTTGAGCGCAGACTCCGCGGAGGAAAGCGCGTTGAGAATCTCCTGCTTGTTGGGGGTTGAGTCATCGAGGCCGTTGATCGTGACCCACGCACGCTGGATGGAGGTCGTGAGGTCCGCGATGGTGTTGGAGTTGAGGGCACCAATGTGGTTGATCGCGCCATCGAGCTGGCCCTGGGCCCAGCCCACGTCGCCGGTGATCTGGCCGATGTCATAGTTAGCCTTGCTGGAGATGCCAGAGATGGTCGACACGCTCGTGCCAAGGGCACCGGAGAGCTGCGCGCCAAGGGCGCCCGCGTTGGCGCGGGTGGTGGAGAGGGAGTCCATGGAGCTCGAAAGCGTGTCCGCGAGCGAGGCAGAGGAAGTACTCACCTGGGAGAGCGTGGAGCGGGCGGAGCTAACGGCACCACGGGCGTCGGAAATGGTGCCACCAGCGTTGTCAAGGCCATCGGCGATGCCATTGAGCAGGCCCTGCACCTCGACCAGGCTCTCGGTAGCGCTCGCGGTGGCCTCGTCGATGCCGCCAAGCAGGCTCCCGGAGAGGCCCGAGAGCTTCTCGGAAACCGTCTCGCCGACGACCTGCACGAACTGGTTGGCGATCTGCGCCTCGAGGGTGGTCGCACCGGTATCGGTCACCTTGGGCGAGATGGCGTTAACCTTCTCGTTCACGTAATAGGCGATGTGCGCCTGCTCGGTGTCGCCGTCGAGAACGTCTCCCATGGAGCTGGTGAAGTCCTTCGGCAGGACGAAGGCGGCGTAGTAGCGGCCGCTCTTCACGCCCTCAATCGCCTCGTCCTCGCTATCGACGATGTTCCAGCCGAGCTGGTCATTGTCCTTGAGGCGCTCCTCGACCATGTCGCCGGCGTTGATGTAGCCCTTGTCGCCCACCTCGGCGCCCTCGTCCTCGATGACGACAGCGATGGGGACCGTCGAGGTGTTCTCGTACGGATCCCAGTTGGCGAGGATGTTGAACCATGCGTAGAGCGACGGGATGATGCACACGCCGACGGCGACGATGACGGCCACGGGATTGACGAGGATGCGTTTGAGGTCGCGCTTGAAGATGTCGAAGGCAGTTCTCACGTGGTGACTCCCTGCAGTAGAACGTGACTTACGGTTGCGCTCGCCGGCGACGAGGCCTTGCCGGCGATGGTGCGGGTCTTGCTGGCCGGCGATGGAGACTTGCCGGTGGAGGTACGGGACGCGCGGTTACGCTAGGCACACTCATTTGTGTTCTTAGTAAGGAGCCAGGCTGGCCCGGCATCCACGGCTGTCCTATATACCCTCGCGATGGGGCATTATACGCACTCTAAGCAGACGATTTTACATAATTTCTGAAGTTTACAGACGTCTTTCGAACCAATACACTATCTATGCCCTGAAAGGGCGCTCGTCAAGAGGCGTCGAAGCGGCCAAGCACCGCCAAGACGCGTAGAGCCGAGGGACCGAGCCCTATGACGCTCCGACAACCCACCTCGCGGCCGTGGCCGCCGGCAGGGTGCCAATTCTCGGCGGAGAGCCGCGCTCTCCGGAAGACGGGGGAAGCATGACACGCGTCATCGACGTCCCCTTGCATATAGGCATGGGGACGTTTTTCGTCTCCGGGTGCCGGAAGGCGCCATGTACGGGCCTTGCGCCCAAGGAGGTTGCACGCATGTCAGAGAGCTACTACTTCACCTCGGAGTCTGTGACCGAGGGTCACCCTGATAAGATCTGCGACCAGATCAGCGATGCCGTGCTCGACGCGATTCTCGCCAAGGAGGCTCGCCTCGAGGCCGAGGGCTACGTCAGCCCGTCCGGCAGCCCCGCCAGCCTTTCTGCGGTCCGTTGCGCCTGCGAGACATTCGTCACCACCGGCACCGTCGTCGTCGCCGGCGAGATCCGCACCCAGGCCTACGTCGACGTGCAGACCATCGCCCGAGACGTGCTTCGCCGTATCGGCTACAACCGAGCCAAGTTCGGCTTTGACTGCGAGACCTGCGGCGTCATCAGCATGATTCACGAGCAGAGCCCCGACATCGCCCAGGGCGTCGACGAGTCCTTCGATGCCCAGGCAGGCCGCACGACCGATCCTCTCGACCTCATCGGCGCAGGCGACCAGGGCATGATGTTCGGCTATGCCTCGGACGAGACCGAGACCCTCATGCCCATGCCCATCTACCTCGCCCAGAACCTCGCCAAGCGCCTGGCGGACGTCCGCAAGTCCGGCGAGATCGAATACCTTCGCCCGGACGGCAAGACCCAGGTGACCGTCCGTTACGAGAACGACCGACCCGCCGAGGTGACCGCCATCGTCGTCTCCACGCAGCATGACCCGAGCGTCGAGAGCATGGACGTCATCAAGAACGACGTCATCGAGCACGTCATCGCGCCGGTTCTCGCCGAGGTCGACATCCCCTGGGGTAATGCGGACATCTACGTCAACCCCACCGGCCGCTTCGTCGTTGGCGGCCCGATGGGCGACACCGGCCTCACCGGCCGCAAGATCGTCGTCGACACCTACGGCGGCATGGGCCGCCATGGCGGCGGTGCCTTCTCCGGCAAGGACTGCACCAAGGTCGACCGATCCGCCGCGTATGCCGCGCGCTGGGTTGCCAAGAACGTCGTCGCCGCTGGTCTCGCCCACAAGTGCGAGGTTCAGCTCGCCTACGCCATCGGCGTCGCGCACCCGCTGTCCATCCTGGTTGACACCAAGGGCACCGGCACGGTGAGCGATCGCACGATCGAGGCTGCGGTCGAGCGCGTCTTCGACCTGCGCCCGGGTGCCATCATTCGCGACCTCGACCTTCGCCGCCCGATCTTCGAGAAGACCGCCGCATATGGCCACTTCGGCCGCAAGGACCCGGACTTCACCTGGGAGGCCACGAACCGCGTCGACGAGCTCAGGGACGCCGTGGCCGAGCTTGCGTAGAGGACGTCAGCAGCGGGGCGGCGCGAGCATTGGCTGACACGCGAGGCCGCGGCACGAGCGATGAGTGGCGCGCGAGCCTGTGGCGTGAGCAGCAACCGGCGGCGCGACGCGAGCATTGGCTGACGCGCAAGGCCACGATGATTGAGCCACCAACCACCTAGCTATTAGTGGGTGCTCCCCTCAGCGGGGCGCACCCACTTCTTTTACGAACAGCAGGCGCGGCCAGAATCCACATCCCAGCCGCGCCCGCCCCAAGCGAGCCGCGCAATCACGCAGCAAGCGAATCCAACTCCCGAGCGCTACGCCTCGGCAGCCTCGACCTCGTCGTCGCCCTCGGCGTCATGATCGCCAGAATCGGCGACCTTAAGCGCCTCGCCCTCCTCGATGGGCTCGGGAGGCATGAGAAGATTTAGCACGATGGCCATGACGGCGCATGGGGTAATCGCGGAGGTGCCGAAGATGGTGTTGATCCATGCAGGCATGCCAGTGCCGGTAAGGGAGCCAGCGACCTGCGCGATGCCCAGGCCAAATGCCACAGACACACCAAAGATGGTGCAGGTACGCGGCGTAAGCCCGTCCTTCACGAGGATTCGAATGCCGTTGAGGGTAATGGTGCCGAAAACGCTGATCGTGGCGCCACCAATGACGGGCTGCGGAATCATGAGCAGGAGCGCGGAGAGCTTCGGGCAGAGGCCGGCTGCCATGAAGGTAAGAGCCGCGCCGCCAAAGACCCAGCGGTTGATGACCTTGGTGCTCACGATGATGCCGACGTTCTGGCCAAACGCGGAGGTCGGGAGGCCGCCGAACATCGAGGAGATGATGGAGACGAGGCCCTGCGCCATGATGCCGCCACTGATTTCGCGGCCCTTGGGCATGCGGTCCATCGAACCGGCAACCGCAGCGGAAAGGTCACCGATGAGCTGTACGTTCACCATCACGTAGATGATGCCGACCGTGATGCACACCGCTGGGTCGAACTTGAGCTCGTAGGGCATGAACTGCGGGAGGGAGAACCAGGACGCGCCGGAAATCGCAGAGGCGTCGATCATGCCAAAGGGAATCGAGACAAGGCAGCCAATGAGCATGGCGAAGAAGATCGAGCCGATCTTGGTGATGCCCGTCGTGAAGTTGGTGAGGCCGAAGGTCAGCGCGAAGGTGACGAGGCCAACAAGCCAGTTCTGGGCGCTGCCAAAGCCCGGCGTCCCGACACCACCGGCAATGTACTTGATGGCGGTGGGATAGAGCGAGACGCCGATGGTGAAGATGACCGTACCGGTGACGAGCGGCGGGAAGAAACGCTTCACCTTATCGTAGAAAAGGCCGAAGACCACCGCCACGATGCCGCCGATGAGCTGCGAGCCGAGTACAACGGAGAAGCCGAACTCGCCGCCAACCGCCTGCATGACGGGAAGGAAGGCGAACGATGCGCCCGTGAGGATGGGCAGGCCCGCGCCAATGCGCCCAAAGAGCGGGAACTGCTGAAGCAGCGTGTCGATGGCGGAGAGGATGAGGGCGACCTGGATGATCGCCGCTTCCTGCTCCGGAGTGAACTTGCACGTAGTGGCGATCATCATCGCTGGCGTAATGACGCCGGCGAACGACGCCAGCACGTGCTGAAGGCTCATCGGCACAAGCGAGGACAGGGGTGGAACTCCCTCGCGCTTGAAAAGCCTCTCGTCCAGATTACCTTCGGTCTTCATGGTGTTTCCCATGCGTGCTCCTCCTTTGGGTCCCGCACGACATGCAAAATATTATTCAGTTACTAAAACTATTTGTTTGGTTCTTACGTTGTGGAGCGCAAACGGCGGGTATAACCTCGCGAACGGTAATTTACTATATGAATCAGCGGTATTGCCAGGCCACGGCGTTGGCCTGGGATACGATTCGACCGCACGCAACGACTTCAGACGGAGGGTACCATGCTCGACATGATCAAGGCAGAAGAGGCTCGCGCCATCGCGGACGAGGCCAAACCCAATCGCGAGCGCGCCGCGGCTGACACCCTCTCCGATAACGCGATCAACTGGGCCATCCGCAACTGCGCCGCCCGCACGGACACGCGCGTCCGCATGTACGCGAAGTTTGGTCACTACGAGCTCTCGGTAAAGTTCGCTCCGGGTGTCGACGATCGCAACGGTGTGGGCAACTCCTTCTACAACGACCTCGTTGCCAATAGCAACACGGATGTCGCCGACGCCATCTGCGACATCATCTACGGTCGCGATCAGGACCTCATCTCCCCCATCCAAACGGCCCGCTTGCTCAACACCTACTCGGCGCGTTTGGCCAAGTTCGTCAACGACCTGCAACGCAACGGTTATGACGTCTGCGTGGGCGATGGTCTTGACCAAGGCAATGGGAAGCTCGACAACAACACGATCATCGTGAACTGGGCGTAGAACGAGGTCCGGCGTGGCCTCCGGACGCTGCGCTCGGGTGCTCTTCGAGAAAACCCTCGCTCCGCGTCCGGAGGCCACGCAGACCCACGTTGCAGAGGCGGGCCTTGGCTGCTGGGGTGACCTGGACGGGCATCAAGAGTTCTGAACCGCACAAATAGAGGGTCCGGCTCCGTGGGGAGTCGGGCCCTCATGCTAGGCAACAGTAGCGAGACGTCTCTCGCCTACTCGCCGCACTCCTTGTGGACGATCTCAATCGCTTTTTCGACGCCGTCAATCACGTTCTGGTAGCCGGTGCAGCGGCAAAGGTGGCCGGAGAGGTTCTTGCGGATCTCGTCGCGCGTGAAGGTCTTACCAGAGTCAATCATCTCCACGGCGCTCATGATGATGCCAGGGATGCAGAAGCCGCACTGAACGGCAAACTGGTCGATAAAGGCCTGCTGGACGGGGTTGAGCGTACCGTCCGGAGCCTGAAGACCCTCAACGGTGAGGATGTTCTTGCCCTGGGCCCACTCGGTAAGGTACAGACAGGTATCAGTCGCGACGCCGTCGATCAGGACGGTGCAGGCACCGCACTCGCCCACCTCACAGCCGCGCTTGACGCTCGTGAGGCCAAGGCGGTTGCGCAGCGTGTCGAGCAGGCTCTCGCGCGGGTCATAGCCAACCTGCACTTCCTTGCCGTTGACGGTGCACTTAAGAATTCGCATATCCATTAAATATCAGCCCCTCCCTTTCGAGCGGCCTCGATGAGGGAACGCTTCGACATCTCCTTGATAAGCTGCAGGCGGAAGTCCTTGCTCGCGCGCCAGGAGTCACGCGGGTTGGTGCAAGCACAGGCGAGCTCGCCGATACGCTCGGCGGCCTCGGCCACATCGAGCCCGCGCACGGCGTCCTCGGCGGCGATGGCGCGCATCGGGGTCGGGCCGGCGACGCCAAACGCGAGGCGGATATCCTCGATCGTGCGCTTGTCCTCGCCAAGCTTCACCAGGCAGCAGCATCCCATCGTGGTGATCTCGAGGGCACGACGCTTGCCATACTTGAAGTAGTGGCCGGAGAAGCCCTCGTAGTGGTCGCGCGGAATTCGGATGCCCACGAGAAGCTCGTCACGCTCGCGATGGCTACGGCCGGGACCGGCATACCACTCCTCAATGGGGAGGGTGCGCGTTCCGCGGGAACTCTGAAGGTCGAGCAGGGCACCAAACGCAAAGAGCGTCGATGCGGAGTCGGCCGAGGTGGCGGCAGAGCAAACGTTGCCACCAATCGTGCCGGAGACGCGCAGCTGCGGGCCGCCCGGGGTGTCGCAGGCCTCGCCGAGAACCGGCACGGTCTCCTGGATGACCGGGGACGTGGTCACGTGATGGAACCACGTGATGGGGCCGATCCAAACGGTGCCGTCGTCGAGAAGGCGCACGCCATCGAGTTCGTCATGGAGCTCGTGAATCGAGACGAGATGGGCAGGCGCGCCCTTGCCCTCGCGCAGCATGACCAGGACGTCGGTACCACCGGCGATGACCTCGGCGGAGGGGTCGGCCGCAAGGGCCTCGCAGGCATCAGCCACGCTGGTGGCCTCATAGAGCGATTCGATGTCGTACATCTAGATCAGCCCCGCTTCCTTGAAGCCCTCGAACAGACGCTGCGGCGTCATGGGCTCCACGTAGAACTTGACGCCGGTGGCGTCGAGGATTGCGTCTCGGATGGCGGATGCGGGCGGGATGACCGGGGTCTCGCCAACCGCCTTGTTGCCGTAGGGCCCCGTCGGGCACGGCTTCTCGACGAAGTCCGCCTTGAGGTCGGGCAGGTCCATCGTCGTGGGGATCTTGTAGTCGAGAAGCGTCGGGTTGAGGACGCGAGCGGTCTTCGGGTCGATCTGAAGCTCCTCGTAGAGGCCATAACCGATACCCTGGGCCATACCGCCGTGAATCTGCTGCTCAACGAGCTTGGGGTTGATCAGGCGGCCAGAGTCCTGGACGTTGATGATCTTGTTGACCGTGACCTGGCCAAGTGGCATGTCCACCGTGACGTCAGCGAAAGTGACGCCACCGGCGATGGTGTTGGTGTGGACGTTGATGGTCTCGTGAGCGGAGAGCTGATCTGCTCCGTCGAGGTTGTAGTAGGCCTCGAGGGCGAGGTCAGCGAGGTTCCAGATTTTGTTGCCCTCGCCGTCCCAGATGGCATGGTCATGCAGGTCGAGCTCGCCGGGCGCGTCGGGCGTGAGCTTGCGCGCGAAGTCGAGAATCTTGCCCCTGAGGGTCTCGCCAGCCTTCTTCACGGCCGTGCCGGAGACGTAGGTCTGGCGCGACGCATAGGCACCGGAGTCATAGGGCGTGACGTCCGTGTCCTGCTGCGAGACGATGTGGATGTCCTCGGTATCGACGCCGATGGCCTCGGCTGCCATCTGGCTAAAGACGGTGTCGGCTCCCTGGCCAA
Source organism: Collinsella sp. 1033st1_E11_1033SCRN_220408 (assembly GCF_039062465.1). Lineage (NCBI taxonomy): Bacteria > Bacillati > Actinomycetota > Coriobacteriia > Coriobacteriales > Coriobacteriaceae > Collinsella > Collinsella sp. 1033st1_E11_1033SCRN_220408. Next base: position 195,900 of record NZ_JBCLNF010000001.1, on the reverse strand, counting down.
TCTCGGTGGCGCCCATCTGGAGCTGGACCGAGCCGTCCTGGTTGAGCGTGACCTGAGCGGTGGCCGTCTCGAGCGCGAACGGAGCGACGGCAGTCTTGTACACGAAGAACGCGACGCCCACGCCATGGCGAATCGGACCGGTCTCGTTCGCGTACTCCCTCTTCTTGCGATCCCACTCGATGTACGCCTTGCCCTTCTCGGCGCACTCCCTGATGGCGCAAGTATGGGCGGCAATGACTCCGTTAGGCGTGAACTCGTCGACGAACTTGTCGGTATAGACGTTCTTGAGACGGAACTCGAGGCCATCCCAGCCGTTGTCATAGGCAATGTCGCCCATGAGGCACTCGGCCGCCCAGTTGCCCTCGGGCACGCCATAGGCGCGCATGGCTCCCGTGTGCGGGCCGTTGGTATAGATGGTGTAGGCCTCGGAGTGCGTGGCGACCTCGTTGGTGTGGTAGAGCCAGCGGAAGCTGTTCACCGAGTTGAGAACGAGGGCGTGACCGTGGTGAACGTATCCGCCCGTATTCGAGTACGCGACGATCTTGCGAGCGTGGAGGGTCATGTCGTCGCCATAGGAGCACTCGATGTCGAACGTCTTGGGCTGGCGGCCCGAAGTGGCCCAGAAGAGCTCCTCGCGCGAGATCTCGAGCCTGACGCATCGGCCGCCGAGCTGCTTGCAGATCCACGCATTGAGAGGCTCGTAGTGGACGTCCTGCTTTGTGCCGAAGCCACCGCCGATGTAGGGCTTGATGACGCGAACGTCGCCCCAGGGAATGCCAAGGGCCTGGCCGATGACGCGGCGCACGACGTGCGGGATCTGCGTTGAGCTCACGCAGACGATCTTGTTGCCCTCCATGTAGCAGTAAGAGACGCAGGACTCGATGTGGACCTGAGACTGCTCGCGGCTCTCCGCATGGATGGCGATGTGATGATAGGCGGGATCCTCGAGGGCCTCCTCCACCGTCTTGTAACCGGCCTCGGCGAGCTTGTCCTCAGGCGTGACCGCGCAAGTGTGGGCGACGATGTTGTCGGGCTTGGCCTCATGGACGGGCACCTCGGTGCCCTTCATGGACTCAATCGCGTCGTAGACGACGGGATACTCCTCGTACTCGACCTTAATCAGGCGCAGCGCGCGGTCGCAAGCGACGGTATCCTCGCCCACCACGACGGCGATGTTGTCACCGTAGATGCGCACGCGGTCGTCAAGCAGGCGACGGTCAGCCTGGTCACGCTTGGCCGCGGCGGAGTTGGCATACCAGGGGTGGCCGGCCACGGGATATGGGTGCTTGGGCACGTCGAAGCACGTGTAGATAGCAACGACGCCCGGCACCTTGAGTGCCTCCGTGGTGTCAATCGAGGTGACCCGACCGTTTGCGATGGTGGAGTGGAGAAGCTTTGCCTCAAGGCAAGGCTTGGGACATAGGTCATCCGTGAACTTCGCACGACCAGTGACCTTGTCGTAGGCGTCAACCCTTGGGATCGGCCTGCCGACCTCCCTCAGTGTCTCCATGACGTCCTCCTTATGGAATTGTTGCGCGCTTCCCGAGCGCGCGTGGGGACTCTGCCCCGCATAGCTAGGCGCGGCGGCACTCGCGAACGCGAATCCTTAAACGCCCCATGGCAAGCGGCGTTCTCTGATGAGAAGTCTTGCTGGCTAAAAAAAGGTTAGCCAAGCGAGCAGCGCGAGCCTACTTTTGGGCGGTGAACGGGCGGGAAAACCGGGTGGCTGGCAGGGAAGCGCAAATAACGCAACAACCCCTTTGACCTGGGCGTTATAGCTGTGTGAGTTTAACGCTAGAGTGCGATGAAGGGATTCCGCAGATGCGTGCGGCCCCGCGACACGCGGAGCCATGTCTGCATTGCGCTGCAAGCAAGGCGAGCGCGCAGTGGGGGTAAGGACTTGTGGACAATAATCTGGCAATAGCGAAACGTTGGCGGACGGTTTGTACGCAGCGTCGCCGTCCCAACCCGCACGCAATCTCGCGTTCGCAGCGCAAAAAAGGCCGGGACGCACTTGGCATCCCGGCCAAATAGCCGATTGTCTTTAGCTCTAGCCGAACGACAACAACTTCGACCGCACGTCGACCGTCTCAGCTGCGCGGACGCGCGTTGCGACTTCGTCGCAGCCCCGCCCAGCCCCTCGGCTCAAACGCAAGTTAGCCAGACTAGCCCAGCGTGGACTGGATGGCCTCGATCTCGGAGTCGCTCAGGTAGGTGCCGGCCTTGATCTGATCGGCGTACTCGTTGATCTTATCCTGGACGTCAGACGGGACCTTGTCGGAGAACTTGCCGAGGGTGACGCCGCCGTTGTCCATGTTGGCGGTGATGGCCTTGCCGCCACCAAAAGTGCCGGCCTCGATCTCGTCCATGGCCTGGTCGATCTTCCAGTCGGTCACCGTGGAAGCGATGACGGTCGGCTGGTCGTCGCCGAGGATGTCGATCGGCTGGGCGATGTCGAAGTGAGTGTCGGCACCGGCGGCCTCGAGGGCCTTACGGGAGCCGTTGTCGACCGCGGAGGCGTCGCCCCACATAACATCGACGTTCTTGGAGTTGATCCACTGCTCGGTGAGCTGGGTGCCCTTCGCGGCGTCGGAGAAGCCGGCCTCGAAGTTGTACTGGCCCTGGATGGAGGAATCGATCTTCTGGGCAGCAGCGAGGTAGGCGCTGTACTTGGCGAGCGTGCTCGGAAGCTTCATGCCACCGATGAAGCCAATGGACTTCGTCTGGGTCATGAGGCCAGCGATGACACCGGCGAGGGCGCCGAGCTGCGTGAAGTCAGGAAGAACGGTCTCGACGTTGTCGGTGCTCTCGTAGTCAGTGAGCTCCTGCTCAGGGTTGGTGTTGGTGATCAGGAAGTGGACGTTGGGGTGAGACTCGGCGGCATCAGAAGCGACCTCGGCCCAGGTGGAGGCAAACTGGTTGCCGTTGCCGACGATCAGGTCGACGTCCTGGTCAACGTAGGACTCGGCGGCGGTGGCGGCGTCGGCGTTGGCGACGTTCTCCTTGGGCTCGAGCATCTCCCAGTTGGGGTGAGAGTCAATGGCGCGCTTGAGGGACTCATAGTGGGCCTGGTCCCAGCCGCCGTCGGTAATAATGCCGCTCATGATCATAGCGACCTTGTAGGAGCTCTTCTCGGCGGAGCCAGTGCTGGCGGAGTCAGAGCCAGAGCCACCACACGCGGTGAGGGCGAGGGCCGCAGCGGCGGTGGCGCCACCGGCGACGAACTGACGACGATTGATGTTCTTGCTCATGGTGCTTCCCTTCTTTTCCGGGGCTCTTTTGCGCCCCACGTTTAAAGCCTGGTGCACGTACGCATGAAACTAAACGCCTCTGCCGAATCCGGCAGGTGATGCCATTCTGCAAGGCGGATGGGCCCAACGAAGCCTGCCCATGCCGTCCCTGCCTTGCGCCAAGACAAGCGAAACCCCTATATCCGCTCGACCTGACGCTAAATGCAAGCTGTACACGAGACGGTGACCCACCCCCGCGAATCACCGTCTCATTGTATCGCTAACGGATCTCGCGGTTATACGGCTGACCGTTGGCCTTCGGACCAGCGTGCTTCGAGCCAAAGAACACGAGGGCCACGATCGTGAAGATATACGGAATCATCTTGAAGAACATGACCGGCGCAGACTGGAACTGAGCCTGAAGGGCTACGTTCACACCATCGAAGAAGCCAAAGAGCAGGCTCGCGAGCATGACGCCCACGGCACTCCAGCGGCCAAAGATGACCGTCGCCAGCGCGATGAAGCCGCGACCCGCGACGATGCCGTTCGTGTAGATCGGCGTGTAGCAGATCGTGAGGAAGGCGCCGCCCGCAGCGGCAAGGGCGCCGCACAGGATGCAGGCCACGTACTTGGTGCGGATGACGTTGATGCCCAGGGTCTCTGCGGCCTGGGGCTTCTCGCCCACGGAGCGGAACGACAGGCCGGCGCGGCAGCGCTTGAAGAAGAACGCAACCACGGGCACGAGGAGGAACGCGATGTAGGCAAGCAGCGACTGGTTGAACATGCCGTTGCCGATGACCGGGAGATCGCACAGGCCGGGAATGGCGATGTTGGGCATCTGTGCGCCGGTGGCGTTCTCTGGGTTGGAGCCGACGAACAGGTTGTATCCGAAAAGCGCGATGGCCGGCGCGAGGATGTTGACCGCCATGCTCGTGACCACCTGGTCAGAGCAGAGGGTGACCGTGCAGAACGCGTAGATCATGTTGATGAGCACGCCTGCGGCCATGCCGACGAGCAGGCCGAGCCAGAGGTTGCCCGTGACCTTGCCGACGGCGAACGCCACGAAGGCACCCACGACCATGATTCCCTCAAGGCCGATGTTGACCATGCCGGCACGCTCGGAGAAGACCTCGCCCAGGGCGGCGAGCAGGATGGGCACGGCGCCCATAGCCATCGCCCTGACGATGGTGGGAAGCGCAACCATGAAATCCATTACGCCTTCACCTCAGCTTTCTTGTTCTTGCCCAGCGAGGCGATGTACGCCTTGATCTTGGGCAGCTTCACCAGGGCCATGCCCGCGACGGCGAAGATGATGATGAGACCACGAATGATGTCGATGATCGCCGTGGGAACGCCGATGACGGACTGCATCATCGTGCCGCCCGTGGAGAGCACACCGAAGAGCAGGGCGACGACGATGGCGCCAAGCGGGTTGAGCTGCGCGATAAGCGCGATTGCCACGCCGTCGAAGCCGAAGCCGGAACCAAAACCGTCAGCGAGGCGGAACGGCGTCTTGCCGAAGAGCTCGATGGCGCCGCCGAGGCCGGCGATGGCGCCGGAGATGACGAAGGCGAGCAGCACGAGCGTGCGGACGGGGAAGCCGTTGACCTTGGCAGCGGTGGGGCTCATGCCCACGGCACGAATCTTGAAGCCGAAGGACGTGCGGAAAATCACATACCAGACGAGGATGCCGAGGATAATGGCGATCAGCACGCCAAAGTGCGCGGGGCCGATGTCCAAGAGATGCGCGGACTTGGGCATGGCGGGAGTCTGGGGCAGGCCCTGGTCGGAGTAGACGTTCTTGTAGAGGAACTCCATAAAGTACAGGGCGATGTAGTTGAACATGATCGTCGTGATCATCTCGTTGAGCCCTCGGGTGATCTTGAGGATACCCGGGAGGAGCGCCCACAGCCCACCGAAGACGATGCCCACGACGAGGCCCACCGCGATGGCGGACGGGCCGGTGAGGCCAAGCTTCAGCACGAAGTACGCGGAGGCGGAGGCGCCCATGATGAACTGGCCCTCGCCGCCGAGGTTGAACACGCCGCACTTGTAGGCGAACACGGCGGCAAGACCCGTGAAGATCAGCGGGCAGGCACGCTCAAGCGTCTTGCCAATCTTGCCGATATCGCCAAGAGAGCCCTTCAGCATCGCGGCATAGCCCGTGATCGGGTTCTTGCCGAGGCAGGCGATGATGATCGCGCCGATGATGAGGGCAAGGAGCACGGACACGACCGGCGTGATGATCGTCAGGCGCTTCTCGCGCAGCTGTTCCTCGCTCAGGGCGCCCTTCTTCGAGGGCGCCGCCTTCTTCTTGTTGTCAGCCACTGTCCCTCCCCTCCTACTTTCCTGCCATGGCGAGCGAAATCTCCTTGATGGGAGGATTCGCGCCAGGATACGTGCCCATGATCTCGCCCTCGAACAGGACCGTGATGCGATCCGAGAGCTTCAGCACCTCGTCGAAGTCCGCAGAGATGAGAAGGACCGCGCATCCGGCGTCGCGCTGGGCGATGATTTGATCATGGATGAACTCGGTGGCTCCAATGTCGAGGCCGCGCGTGGGATAGACGGCCACGAGAAGCTTCGGGTGGGCGTCGAGCTCGCGGGCGAGGATGACTTTCTGCTGGTTGCCACCGGAGAGCGAACGGGCAGTCTGCTCGACGGAGGTGCAGCGGATGTCGTTCTCCTCGCGCAGACGCTCGGCGTGCTCGCGGATGGCGTCGAGCTTGAGCCAGGCGCCGTGGCCGGCGGAGAAGCGCTCGTCCTCGGTGGCCTTGAGCACGAGATTCTCGGCGACCGTCATGTCACCGACAAGGCCCATCTTGTTGCGGTCCTCGGGGATGTTGCCAAGGCCGGTTTCGATGAAGGCGCTCGGGCTGAAGAGGCCGATGGCGGAACCGTCCGGACCGAAGACCTCGCCGGACTCGGGCTTGAGAAGGCCCGTGACGAGGGCGGCAAGCTGGCTCTGGCCATTACCGTCGATGCCGGCGACTCCGAGAATCTCTCCCTTGTGGATGGCGAGCGACACGTTCTTGAGGCCGCCATGCTTGACCTCGGGCTGGTAGGAGACTCCCTTGAGCTCGAAGGCGACCTCGGAGGCATCCGAGACCTTCTGGTAGGTGCTCTCCGTGAACTTCTGGCCGATCATGAGGTCCGCGAGCTCCTGCTCGGTGGTATCCGCGACGCGGACCGTCTCGATGGTCTCGCCACGGCGGAGGACCGTCACGCGATCGGAGATGCGCATGACCTCGCGCATCTTGTGGGAGATGAAGATGACGGACTTACCCTCGGCGGTGAGCGAGTGCATGATGTCGAACAGGCCCTCGACCTCGAGGTCCGTCAGGACGGCAGTGGGCTCGTCGAGGATGACGAGGTCGGCGCCACGGAACAGGACCTTCATGATCTCGACGCGCTGCTGCATGCCGATGGACATGTCGCCAACCTTCTCGTCGAGGTCGATCTCCATGCCGTAGCGATCCATAAGCTCCTCGATGGCCTTGCGGTCATCCGCGATCTGAAGCAGCGGCGAGTTGTGACGCTTGTCGCCCAGGATGATGTTCTCGAGACCCGTCATGTCCTCGATGAGCATGAAGTGCTGGTGGACCATGCCGATGCCATGCTCGACGGCGACACCGGGGTTGGTGATGTGCACCTCCTGCCCGCGCATGAAGATGTGCCCGTCAGTTGGCTGGTAAAGGCCGATGAGGACGTTCATGAGCGTCGACTTGCCGGCACCGTTCTCACCAAGAAGCGTATGTACCTCGCCTTGCTCGATATCGAGGTTTACGTTCTTGTTCGCGTAGAACGTGCCGAATGCCTTGCTGATGTTGTCCATGCGAAGCAACTCGGCCATAGCTACCACCTTTCCAATCGCGTGCCTTCAGAGATATTTTCCACCCGGGTTGTTTCTCTACCATTACTGTCAGCTTACCAACCCAGTATGCCTTCTTTTATGTCCTATTTTGCCCTCTTTCGAGAGTAATAGGTATCGACCATCGGAAGGTTCGGGCGAAGTTTACCGTCAAGGGCTCGATAGGCGTTCTGGACGGCCGGGGCTGTCGGGATGGTCGCGATCTCGCCAATGCCCTTGCCACCATAGGCGACGGGCAGCTGTTCGTCACGCTCGACGTAGATGGCATGGATGTCGGGGATGTCCGTCGCGCGGAAGAGTCCCAGCTTACCGTAGCCGGCGGCGGGGACGCAATCCTCGATCCCCAGGTCCTCCGTAAGCGCGTATCCCATGCCCATGAGGACGCCGCCCTCAATCTGGCCCTGGATGGCGATCGGGTTCACGACTTTGCCGGAGTCGTGCGCGGCGTAGACATCGGTCACGCGACCATCGTCATCGAGCACAACCACATGCGTGGCGAAGCCGTAGCAGATGTGGCTCTTCGCGTTGGGGACGTCGGCTCCGAGCTTGTCGGTGGGCTCGAGATACTCGTAGAAGAACTCCTTGCCCTCAAGCGCCTCGAGCGCGGCGACGGGGTCGGCCGCCGTGCGGGTGTTGCCGGGGACGAGCTCGGCGGCGGGCACCTCGAAGCTCGTGCCGTCCGCGAACGAGAAGCTCTTGCCGTCGCCCTTGGCGCTGACCGGGCCCTCGGGGAGGGTGTGGTCGCGCTCGTAGGCGATCATGGCGTCACGCAGCAGGAACGAGGCGCCGCGGACGGCCTCGCCCGTGACCACCGTCTGGCGGGAGCCGGAGGTGGTTCCGGAGTCAGGCGCGTTCTCGGTCGAGCACTCACCGTTCTCGATGCGCTCGCGCGGAAGGCCGCAGGCCTCGGAGACGTCCTGCAGGAAGACCGTGTTGCAGCCTTGGCCGATGTCGGACGTGGCGGCATAGACCACGGCGCGGCCATGCTCGACGCGGATGTTGCAGCGGCCCGCATCCGGAAGGCCGACGCCGACGCCCGAGTTCTTCATCGAGCAGGCGATGCCTGCGTGGCCGGGATGCGCGTAGTAGGCGTCCTTCACGGCCTCAAGGGTCTCCTTCAGGGCGGTGGAGCAGTCCGCGATCTGGCCGTTCGGGAGGACCTCGCCCGGCTCAATGGCGTTGCGGTAGCGAATCTCCCACGGGTCCAGCCCGACCTTCTCGGCAAGGATGTCGATGAGGCTCTCGAGCGCGAACTCGCTCTGGCACACGCCGAAGCCACGGAAGGCGCCGGAAGGCGGGTTGTTGGTGTAGTAGCCATAGCCGCGGATGTCGGTGTTCTGGTACTTGTAGGGGCCGACGGAGTGCGTACAGGCGCGCTCAAGGACCGGGCCACACAGGCTCGCGTAGGCGCCCGTGTCGAAGTTGATCTCGCAGTCGAGCGCGGTGAAGTTGCCCTCGGCGTCGCAACCGAGCGTGAAGGTACCCTCCATCGGGTGGCGCTTCGGGTGGAAGTTGATCGACTCCTGGCGCGTGAGGCGGCACTTGACGGCTCGGCCGAAGTGCACCGCCGCCAGCGCGGCAAGGTGCTGGACGGAGACGTCCTCCTTGCCACCGAAGCCGCCGCCGACGAGCATCGTCTCGACGACGACGCGCTCGGGCGTGGCGTCCCAGCCGAACATGTGCGCGCATTCCTTGCGCGTGTCGTAGGCGCCCTGGTCCGTCGACCAGATCTTCACGCCGTCCTTGTAAGGGGCAGCGACGGCGCACTCGGGCTCGAGGAAGGCGTGCTCGGTGAACGGCGTCGTGAAGCTCTGCGTCGCCGTGAACGCGGAGTTCTCGAGCGCCGTCTTGGCGTCGCCGCGAGTGACGTGACGCTGCTGGCAGATGTTGTTCTCGAGCTTCACCTGGTTGCCGAAGGCGAGGAAGCCGTCATGGATGAGTGGGGCGTTCGGAGCGGCGGCCTCCGCGATGTTGCGGACGGGTTCGAGCTGCTCGTAGGTGACCTTCACGAACTTCTTTGCGCGCTCGACCTGGGCCGGGGTCTCGCCCACCACGAGCACGATGGCATCTCCGACGCAGCGAGTGATGTCGCCCTCCGCGATCATGACGTCCCAGTCCTGGATGAGGTGGCCCACCTGGTTGACGGGCACGTCGTCAGCGGTGAGGATGCCGAGGATGCCGGGCTGCTTGGCCGCCTTCTCGAAGTCGATCTTCACCACGCGGGCACGCGGAAAGCGGGAGCGGACGGCGCTCGCGAAGACCATATCCGGGAAGTCGCGCTGGTCGAGGTCGTCAGGGTACTTGCCAAAGCCGAGGACCTTACGGCGGACGTCGACGCGGAAGGCGCGCTTGCCCACACCGTAGTCATCGCCGCGCTCGAGGGCGGGATCGACCACCTCGTCGCCGCGCAGGATGGCGGCGGCGAGCAGGATGCCCTCGATGATCTTCTTGTAGCCGGTGCATCGGCAGACGTTGCCGCGGATGGCACGCTTGACCTCGGCCTCCGTGGGATCGGGGTTCTTGCGCACGAGTGCGGTGCCGGAGATGACCATACCGGGGATGCAGAAGCCGCACTGGACGGCGCCGACGGCACCGAAAGCATAGACGAAGGCCTCCTGCTCCTCGTGGGTGAGGCCCTCGACCGTGGTCACGGTACGGCCGGCCGCGAGCTTCGTCGTGAGGACGCACGCGCGGACGGCGCGACCATCGACGATGACCATGCAGGCACCGCAGGCACCCTCGGAGCAGCCGTCCTTGGCGCTCGTGATGTGGAGGTCGTCGCGCAGGAAGCGGAGGAGCGACTTGTTCTCGCGAGCCACCTCGACGCGCCCGTTGACGATGATCTCATACGCCTTGGACGGCGTACCCTGCGCCGCGACGGCGGTCTTCTTCTCGTTGGTAGTCATGTCGTCTCCCCTACACTGCCGCGAACATGCCGCCGGCGTCTGAGATGGCGCCGCGCGGGCAGGTGACTGCGCACATGCCACAGGCGATGCACTCGTCGTAGTCGATGCGGGCGTGTCCATGGTCGAGGCTGATCGCGCCCGTCGGGCAGACGCGCACGCAGCGACCGCAGCCGATGCAGCTCATGTGGCACTTGTCCTTCGCCGTCTGTGGGTGCGAGGTGTTCACGCAGCGCACGCGGATCGGGCGATCCGGGTCGACGAGCTCGATGACGCCCTTCGGGCACTTGCGCACGCAGACCCCGCAACCGCGGCAGAGTTCGCGGTTGACGAAGGCCACGCCGTGCTCGTTCATGCTGATGGCGCCGAACTTGCAAGCCTCGACGCAACTGCCGCAACCAATGCAGCCCTGGCCGCACGACGGCGCGCCGTCGCAGGTCTTGTTACCGCCGCCGCAGCGCACGAACGCGACGGGACGCGGCTTGCGCGGGCGCGCGGGGGCCTTTGGCTTGGCTGTCTTGGGGGTCATCTCACCCATGGTCGTTCCCCTCGGAAGGTGGCGCCGGACGCTCCCGGCGCCACCCAGGTCTTGAATCGATACGTACTTGGCTGACCTTACGGACCGTCCGAAAAAGAGACGGCCCGGATCTCGCTTCTAGGCGAACAGGTAGCCGTAGGAGTCGCGCGTGGCCTTGATGGTCAGGCGGACCTCCTCGGGCAGGCCGCAGGCGGCGTCATCGACGTCGTAGGCAGCGGTCTTGCCGCCAACGCGCACGAGGAACGTGCCGTCGGGCTGGGCCAGGAAGCCCTGGTTCTCGGAGTTGCCCATGTCCTCGGCGCTCCAGAAAAGCGTGAGCTTGTCCTTGTAGGGGCGACCGCTCCACGGGCAGAACACGGCGCAGTTGCCGCACTCGTTGCACATGCCGTCAACGTGGATGACCTGGTGCTGGGCGAGGCCCGGCACGACGATGGAGACGTTGGCGCGGTTCGGGCAGACGTCGCAGCAGGCCTCGCACACGGTGGCGCAGCCGAGGCAACCGGAGTTCTTGGAGCAGCCGGCGCAGCCGAGGCACAGGTCACCCTTGCGGGCGTAGCACTCGTCCTCGTGACCAGAGCGGACGTTCTCGCTGGCATAGGCGGAGAAGTCGACGCCGAGCATGCCCTTGGCGACCTCCTGCGCATCGGCGATCGCGTCAACGAAGCGAGCGGGTCCACGGCGGCAGTCACCGGCGGCCCAAACGCCCTCGACGCCCGTGGCGCAGCCGGCCGGACGACCGCGACGGTCGACCTCGACGCCGGCGGCCTCGTACAGGGAGCCCTCGATGTGCTCGCCCACGGCGCAGATCACGGACGTGGCCGGGACCTCGATGACCTCACCGGTGGCGACGGGGCTGCGGCGGCCGGACTCGTCAGGCTCGCCAAGAATCATCTTGTCGCAGGCAAGGACACCAGCACGGAGGCCCTTGGGGGCGAGCAGCTCGCACAGCTCGACGCCCTCGGCAAGAGCCTCGGCCAGCTCCTCCTCGTCGGCGGGCATGTAGCGCTTGGTGCGGCGATAGACGATGCGGACGTTCTCAACGCCGGGGAGACGCTTGGCGACGCGGGCGGCGTCCATGGCGGTGTTACCAGCGCCGACGATGACGACGTCGGAGCCGAGGGCGGAGAGGTCCTCTCCCCTCTTGGCGGCACCGAGGAACTCAAGGACGTCAATCTCCTCGCCGTACTCGAGGCCCACGTGGCCGGGAGCCCAGGCACCGCAGGCGACGACGACGTCGGTGTAGCCCTCGGCCTTGAGCTCAGCGACGGACGTGGCCTCGACGCCGGTCTTGACCTTGGCGCCATAGGCGAGGCAGAGCTCGACGTCGCGGTCAATGTCCTCGTCAGAGATGCGGAACGCCGGGATGATGTGGCGAGCGACGCCGCCCAGGGTCTCCTTGCGCTCGAGGACCGTGACGTCGGCGCCGGCGCGGGAGAGGAAGAAGGCGCAGGCAAGACCAGCCGGGCCACCACCGATGACGGCGACCTTGTGATCAGCGGCTCCGTCGACGGCCTTGACGCCATCGGCCTTGATGGCGGCGAGCAGGGAGTCGATGCCACCGCGGGCGGCCTTCAGCTTGCTCGCGCGGATGGCGGCACCCTCGGGCTCGTAGAAGGCACGCATGCACTTGGCACCGCAGGGATGCGGGCAGAGGTTACCGGTGATGAACGGCAGGGCGTTGCGCTCGGCAATGATCGCGATGGCGTCATCGAGCCTGCCCTCGTCGACGGCGGCGAGGTAGGCCGGGATGTCCTGCTCGATCGGGCAGTTGTTGCGGCAGGGCGAGGTGAAGCAGTTCGTCAGCGGGAGCGGCCAGTCGAGCTTGTGGGTCGGCATCGGCTTGACGGGCTTCTTGTACTTCGGGGAGGCGGCGACGGCCTCGTCGAGAGCGGCGACTGCGGCGACGTCGACGTCATCCTTGCGAGCGACGTCGGTAAGAAGGCCGGCGATCTGAGAGAAGCGCTCGTAGCCGCCGGGCTTGAGGACGGTCGTGGCCATAGTGACGGGCCAGATGCCGGCGCCGTAGACCTCGCGAATGTTCTGGGCGTCAGCGCCGCCGGAGTAGGAGATGCGCAGCTTGCCGTCGAACTGCTCGGAGATGCGGCGCGCGAGGTGGATGGTGAGCGGGAACAGCGAACGGCCGCTCATGTACATCTCCTCGCTCGGAAGCTCCTTGCGGGTGACGTCGACGGGGAAGGTGTTCGTGAGCTTCACGCCGAAGGACAGGCCGCACTCGGCGGTGAGCTTGATGAGGCGCTCGAACATGGGAATGGCGTCCGCCCACTGCAGGTCCTCGCGGAAGTGCTTGTCGTCGAAGGCGATGTAGTCGAAGCCAAGGGAATCGAGGCGCTCGCGAGCGTATTCATAGCCGAGCAGCGTGGGATTGCACTTGATGTAGGTGTTGAGGCCCTTCTCGGTGATGAGATAGGTGGCGATGCGCTCGATCTCCGCCGGCGGGCAACCGTGGAGCGTGGACTCGGTCACGGAGGAGGAGACGTGCGGGCTCACGGAGTCGACGAATGCCTGGTCGACGTTCTCGAAGCGGTTGAGGTTGGCGCTGGCCCAGGCCTGGCACTCCGCCCAGACGTCGGTCTTGGAGGCGTCCTTCATGCCCTCGATGTAGGCGTCGACCTTGGGGCTCTTGATGCCCTCGAGGTCATAGCCCACGCTCATGTTGAAGACGAAGCCGTCCGGGTCGCCAAGGCCGAGCTCGCGGGCAAGCAGCTTGCAGGCCCACCACGCCTTGATGTACTCGTCCATGGCCTGCGGAACAGTGAGCTCCGTGGACCACTCGCAGTTGTAGCACTCGTCCTCAGCCACGATGCAGGGCTTGTTGACGCACGCGGAAAGCTCCTCGCCGTCCATGACCTGGACGGTCTTGAGCTCGAAGAAGCGGGCGCCGGCCACGTAGGAGGCGACGATGTTCTGGGCGAGCTGGCTGTTCGGGCCAGCGGCGGGACCAAAGGGCGTCTCGATCTTCTCGGCGAAGATCGGGTCGGCACCGCCCTCGTGACGCACGATCTTGCGGATGCCGAAGATGCTGCCCTTGTCTGCGTGCTCGGTGATGATCCAGTTCATCAGCTGTGCGAACGGGATCGGCCTCATGACGTCGCTCATGGTGTGAGCTCCTCTCCTGCCCCGTCGAGACCGCGCGACGTGGCGAGTGTGGATAACGCGGGCGAGCCTACGCCCGCGCGACGGCCCCGCGGAGGCCGCCTTGCCCTCGTCCAGACCCCGCCCGGACGAGAACGCGCAGCCAGGTCCCAGCCCGGCTACGCCCACGGGCCAGCGCCCTTGCGCCGGCCCGAAGGAGGACTAACTAGTAGGTGCGGTGGTTCAGGTCGCCCCAGAGCTTCTTGGACTGCTCGAGGGTCCAGGCGTTGATGCGCTCCTCGTCGAAGGCAACGAACTCGCGGTCCTTGTAGAGGACCTGGCCGTTGACAATGGTGGTGCGGCAGTTCTTGCCCATCATGCCGAAGAGCATGTGGCCGTCGATGTTCTCGTCCGAGAAAGGCGTGAAGACCGGGTAGTCCATGACGATGACGTCAGCGGCGGCGCCGGGCGCGAGGATGCCAAGCTGGCGGCCGAAGTACTTCGTGGCCATCTTGGCGTTGTTCTCGAAGAGCATGGTCATGGCCTCGCCCCAGCCGACGTTGGGCATAGCGGCGTTGTGGCGCTGGATGATCAGGAAGACCTTGAGGCTCTCGAGCATGTCGTGGGTGTAGGCGTCCGTGCCCATGCAGACCGGGATGCCGCGACGGAAGAACTCGAGGACGGGAGCGCAGCCAACGGCGTTGCCCATGTTGGACTCGGGGTTGTTGACGAGCCAGGTGCCGGACTCGCGAATGATGTCCATCTCGGCGGGCGTCACGTGGATGCAGTGGCCGAGCATGGTGTCCGGACCGAGGAGGTTGTGCTGGAGCAGGCGCTCGACGGGCGAGATGCCGCCACGGTTGAGACGGGAGTCCCAGACGTCGTTCATGCCCTCGCAGACGTGGATGTGGAATCCGGTGAGCCCGTCGTTGGCCTCGGCCATCTTGTCCATCGTCTCGTCTGACAGGGTGAAGGTGGCATGTCCGCCAAACATCGCGGCAATCATGTTGTCACCGGCCTCGCGGGCGTCATGGGCCCACTTCGCGAACTCTGCGTTCTCCGCGATGGACTGGTCGCGCTTCTCCTCGCCGCGGCGATCGGAGACCTCGTAGCAGAGGCAGGAGCGCATGCCGAGCTCCTTGGCGACGTCCTTGATGGCAAAAAGGGAGCCGGGGATCTCGCAGAAGCTGGCATGGTGGTCGAAGATCGTGGTCACGCCGTCACGAAGCGAGTCGAGGATCGTGGCGTAGGCGGAGGCGCGGGTGCCGTCCAGCGTGAGGTTGTCGTCAATCTTCCACCACTGCTGCTCGAGGTTCTCGAGGAAGTTGGTGGGGTTGCAGCCCTCGATGGCAAGGCCGCGGGCGAGGCCGGAGTAGATGTGCGTGTGGCAGTTGATGAGGCCCGGCATGATGACGCCACCGTGGGCGTCGACGTACTCGTAGCCAGGGTTAGCGGCCTTGAGCTCCTCCTCATCGCCGATGGCGGAGATGGTGTCTCCATCGATGGCGACAGCACCGCGCTCGAGATAGGGGTTCTTGGAGTCGCGAGTAATGACACGACCATTGCCGACGATCAGCATAGTGCTCCCTCCAACGGGCAGGCGGGGTTTGTCACCTGCAACTCTTTGATGGAAGCGCGGCCGGACTCCGGCTGACGGATTGCTCCGTCTCGCGTGGCGCTTGCGGGTGCCGTCTCGCCGGGCGTGCGGCGGTGCCGTCTCCCGGCGCAGGCGGACTTGCCGTCTCGCTGGGTGCCGGAACCTGTCGTCTCCCGGCGCGGGCGGGTGTCCCCGTTTCGCGCAACGCCGGCGGGCCCTCCCCCGCCGCGCGCAGCATGGCCTCGTGACCATGACTTGAACCCATTGTTGCCATTCATCCGCGAACCCATGCCGTTCCTCTGGCGAGCGGCAGTGCACGTACATTATGTTTTTAGCCCTAACTATTTGTTATATCTGCAGGTTTATCCCCGCGTTCGCGATTCAAGCGATTTGTGACGTTTCGGCGAACGGTATCTTTTTTAGTCGGCATTGCCACACGAGTTAGCTGGGGTTTCGTTGCTCACAAGCGACAACAACGCACGATACTGGCCAACGGTTTCGCCCACAGCCAAACAGATTGTTTGGAGCGCTCGTCAGCGTGAGACAAAGGCCAGGTGGCACGACGAGTTGCCTGGCATAAGGCCCAGCGGCAGCGCACGGCGTGACCGGCGCGGCGCGCGGCCGACGCACTTCGCCGAAACCTACCTCTTGTAAGGGTTCGCCGTCGATTTCGGCCCCGAAACGTTACAAGAGGTGGGTTCAGGCAAAAGCCGAGACGGCGGATGGCCAGACGAACCAAAAACCGCGGGCCCGCCCAGCTGGACGGACCCGCGCCAGACCTCCTAGGAGAGGTCGATCTCGCGGCCGGAGACAAATTTGCGCACGAGGCAGCCACCCTCCTCAGCAAGGTAGACGTAGCGCTCGACCCGCTCCCAAACGTCAAGCGCACGCGGAGTGCGAATCGCGGAATCGTCGAGGACGAGGGCGTCGAACTCGTAGCCCTCGGCAAAAGAGCCTACGCGACCAAAGAACGAGCCGCCACCAACCGTTGCGAGCCACAGAGCCTCCTGCGTCGTCAGAGGAGCAAGCCCATCGTCGACAAGACGCCAGCGCAGCTTCGAAACCGCCACGGCATCCGCCATGCAGCGGAACATCGAGAGGTTCGCGCCACCTGCCACGTCGGTGCCGAGGCCAACGTTCATGCCAAGGTCGAGGTAACGACGAACGGGCGCGATTCCGCTCGATAGCTGGGCATTGCTCTGCGGGCAGTGCGCCACATACGTGCCAGTGCTGCGTAGGAGCTCGGTCTCGGTCTCATCGGAATAGACGCAGTGGGCCATGACGGTGCGGTCGCCCAGCATGCCGAAGTGGTCATACGCGTCGCCATAGCAGCTCGACCACGGGCACAGCTCCTTGACCCAGCCGCACTCCGAGGGGTTCTCGGAAAGGTGGCTCTGGACGGGCAGGCCAAACTCGTCGCGAATCGATGCGAGCTCGCCCATGAGCTCGTCGGTGACGCTCGGCGTGAAGCGCGGAGTGATGATCGGCGCCGTGTGGTCATAGCGACCGTCGACGTCGGCAAGCCAACGGCGAGTGTCAGCCGCGGACTGGGCAGTGTCCTCCTCGAGGTCAACGCCACCGTTGCGGTCCATGTTCACCTTGCCCACGTAGGAGGTGATGCCGGAGGCCTCAAGCTTGTCCATGAGCAGCTCGGTCGCCCCAACGTGAAGCGTGCCGAAGACGACGGCACGCGTCGTGGCGCTACGGCGCAGGTCATCCGCGAAGATGTCGTAGGCACGGCCGGCATAGTCGAGGTCCGCGTAGTGGGCCTCCTCCGGGAACGTGTGGGTGTTGAGCCAATCGAGCAGCTCGAGGTCCATGCCGAGGCCGCGGAACGCATACTGCGGGGCGTGGATGTGGAGGTCGGTCATGCCGGGGATGATCAGGTTGTCGCCGCAATCGATGAGGGGAAGCACGGCAAACTCCTCCGGGAGCTCGGCAAACACGCCGGCGGAGACGCCCTCGACGCACACGGCGTAACCGGATGGCACGCAGACGACCTCCTGCGGAGTGGTGTTATAGCAGACGTTACCCTTGAGAACGAAGGACTTGGTATCCATGGTTTGCTCCTTCTGGCCCTAAATCAGAGCGTATTTAACGATAAAGACGACGAGCGCCGGTACGGCGGGTAGCGCGGCGCGGTCGACGGCGCAGCAAGCGGCGCGGGTAGCAAGCGGCGCGATGCGCGGCGCGACAGACGGTGCGGCAGGCAGCGCGACTGTCAGACATCACCCAGGCGGCCCCCACTTGCCGATGCCACTGGCCAGTCACCCGTCAGCGCGCGCGGCATCGCTCTCCCTTACTTATTTTTTGTCGTAATCTAGTACCATACTTTAAGTTAGGTAGACCGTTTACAATACGGTGTAACGGTCGAGAGACCAGCGGATTCACCCTAAACTTTTTGAAAGGCCTCTCATGGACGCAACCCAAGTCGACTTCTACTCTCGTCTCGCTCACGCCATTGCCGTACAGTTTGGGTCGAACTGCGAGGTTGTCGTCCATGACCTGGAGACGACCGATCCAGGTCGCTCAATCGTCGCGATCGAGAACGGTCACGTCACCGGCCGCACCGTTGGCGACGGCCCCAGCCACGTCGTCCTCGAGGCCGTCAAGGCGGGTCGCCTGCACAAGCTCGACGACCGTCTCGCCTACCTCACTAAGACGGACGATGGCCGCATCCTGCGTTCTAGCACGGTTTTCATCCGCGACGAGGATGGCACGCCCATCGGCATCCTCGGCATCAACTATGACATCACGCTTATCTCCGCCGCCGCGGACACCCTCTCCGCGCTGACCGGCATCGGTCCCAACGATGACCCGACCGGCGACCCCGAGCCCATTGTCAAGAACGTCGCGGACTTGCTTGACGACCTCATCGAGCAGAGCGTCGCGCTCGTTGGCAAGCCAGCCGCCCTCATGAACAAGGAGGAGCGCGTGCGCGCCATCAGCTACCTTAACGACACGGGCGCCTTCCTCATCACCAAGAGCGGTCCGAAGGTCTGCAAGTACTTCGGCATCTCGAAGTACACCCTCTACAGCTACCTAGACGAAGCCAAGAGCACGGACGAGTCATAGGCGGAGGCACTGGTTCCACGTTGCTCTCCGCCAGCAACTACCGGCCACCCGCCAGCGCACGCGCCGTGCGCCGCACGCCACCCGCAGGCCGCCAGTCCGCTCGCCACCCGCGCGCCCGCCAGCGCCCCCGCCAGCCCGCACCCACGCCAGCCCGCGCGTCGCCAACCCGCCGGCTCCGTTACCAAGGCTTAACACGAAAAACTACCGGAGACGGCTATCCTAATGACACTTGCAACTAGCCCCAACATCCCGCGGGGCAACGAGGCGTCGGTTCGCCGGCGGCAAGGAGGTCACATGGCTCGCGTCTTCAACTTCGCAGCGGGGCCCTCGGCCCTGCCCGAAAGCGTGCTCACAGAGTGCGCCGAGGAAATGCTCGACTACCGCGGCTGCGGTATGAGTGTCCTCGAGATGAGCCACCGATCTTCTACCTACCAGCAGATCTTCGACGAGACCGAGGCGACCCTCCGTCGCATCGTCGACATCCCCAGCGACTACAAGGTCCTCTTCCTGCAGGGCGGCGCCACGCTTCAGTTTGCCGGCATCCCCATGAACCTCATGGCAACGGGCCGTGCTGCCTATATCGTCTCTGGCAACTTCTCCAAGAAGGCATACCAGGAGGCTCGCAAGTACGGCGAGGCCGAGGTCATCGCCACAAGCGAGTGGACCAACTTCGACCGCGTGCCCAGCGTCGTCGGCGTCGGCGAGCTCGCAGAGATCTACGGCTATGACTACCTGTACTTCTGCCAGAACAACACCATCTTCGGCACGCAGTTCCACGACATCCCCAACACCGGCGAGCTTCCGCTCGTCGGCGACGTCTCGAGCTGCTTCCTCGCGGAACCCATCGACGTCTCCCGATACGGCCTGCTCTACGCCGGTGCCCAGAAGAACGCCGGCTGCGCGGGCGTGACCGTCGTCATCGTGCGCGAGGACCTCATCGAGGACGGCCCCGCCATCCCCAGCTGCCCCATCTACATGGACTACCGCACCCAGGCCGAGAAGGGCTCGATGCTCAACACGCCCAACACCTTTGGCATCTACCTGTGCGGCAAGGTCTACCGCTGGATAGAGGAGCAGGGCGGCCTTGAGGCCATGCGCGAGCGCAACCTCGAGAAGAGCGGCCTGCTCTATGACTTCCTCGACCACAGCAAGGTCTTCCACGGCCACGCCCAGCCGGAGAGCCGCTCGATCTCCAACGTCACGTTCCGCACGAACAGCGAGGAGCTCGACGCCGAGTTCGTGGCCGGTGCCACCGCGCGCGGCCTCGCCGGCGTGAAGGGTCACAGACTCGTGGGCGGCATGCGCGCGAGCGTCTACAACGCAGTGCCCGTCGAAGGCGTCCGCGCCCTCGTCGACTACATGACCGAGTTCGAGAAGGAGCATGCGTAATGCGTCACATCAAGACGATCGACGACATCACCAAGGACGGCGACGTCGAGTTCGGCGAGGGCTATGACTTCGTCCCCGATGCCGATGGCGCAGACGCCATCCTCATGCGCTCGACCGACCTCCACGGCTATGACCTGCCGGAATCCGTTCGTGCCATCGCTCGTTGCGGTGCCGGCGTGAATAACATCCCCATCAAGGAGTACGCCAAGCGAGGCGTCGTCGTATTCAACTCGCCGGGCGCCAACTCCAACGCCGTCAAGGAGCTCGTCCTCGCGATGCTCATCCTCTCGAGCCGCGGCGTCGTGCAGTCGATGGACTGGGTCCGCGCACACTCGGATGACGAGAACATCCTGGTCAACGCCGAGAAGGCCAAGAAGGCGTTCGTCGGCCACGAGCTCAAGGGCAAGCGCATCGGCGTCGTGGGCCTCGGCAACGTCGGCTCGAAGGTCGCCAACGCCTGCGTCGACCTCGGCATGCAGGTCTTCGGCTATGACCCGTTCATCTCCGTCGAGCACGCGTGGGTGCTTTCGCGCGAGGTCCAGCGCGTGGGCACGCTCGAGGACCTTTGCCGCAACTGCGACTACCTCACTCTCCACGTCCCCAGCAAGGCCGACACCATCTCGATGATCGACGCGGACGTCCTCGGCCTGCTCAAGCCGGGTGCCATCCTCATCAACTACGCGCGCGAGACGATCGTGGACGAGGACGCCGTCGACGCGGCGCTCCGCGGCGGTCGCCTCTCCTGGTTCGCGACGGATTTCGCCACGCCCAAGACCGTCCGCATGCCCAACACCTTCATCACCACGCACTCCGGCGCGGGCACCGGCGAGGCCGAGGCCAACTGCGCGGACATGGCGATCAGCGAGCTCAAGGACTACCTCGAGAACGGCAACATCGCCAACTCCGTCAACTACCCCACCTGCTCGATGGGCAAGGCGCGCGCCGCGAGCCGCATCGCGTGCCTACACGCGAACGTCCCCAACATGATCGGCCAAATCACGGCCATCCTCGCGAAGGACAACGCCAACGTGCAGCGTATGGTCAACGAGAGTGCCGGCGAGAACGCGTACACCATGTTCGACACCGACGAGCACCTCGAGGATGTTACGATCGAAGCCCTCAAGGCGATTCCCGCGATCTATCGCGTGCGAGTCATCAAGTAGCGGCCGCAACGGCTCGCTCGCCCGAACCCGCGCGGCTGGGTGGCCTTGGCCCCCAGCCGCTTTTCAGTTTGGAGGAACACGATGCAAATCCAGGCCTTCTCAAGCGTCCGACCCGACCCGACGCGCATGGGCGAGATGTGCGAGCCCACGACCGCCGCCGAGCTCGACGCGCTCGTCGCCTCGGGCGCATACATGCAGGATCTGGGACGTGCGCTCTACCTCGTGGCACGTCGCGACGGCGATGCCGTACGCCAGGGCATCGTGTGTTGCTGCGACGCCGGCGAGCTCACCGGACTCGTTGCCGCGGTAGCCAGCGAGGATGCCGAAGCGGGCATCACGGACGCGGCAGACTCGATCGCCGCGCGCATGCGCTCCCTGGCCGCCCATGCGAACGCCGTGGCCCTCGCGTACGAGAACAACTTCGCGATCCAGACGATCGTCGCGGCCGCGCAGACGGCCACGCCGCTCTACAACCTCTCGAACGGAGCTGGCACGCAGGTCGTGGTGTGGCGTGTGAGCAGGGAGGATGCCGTCGGGGCAATCGTCGCGGCGATTGGCGCGACTGAGGTGGAGCCCACGGGAGACCTCGCCGTCGCGAAGGCGGCCGTGGCGATCGCCGCCGAGGCCCGCACGGCCAAGCCCAACCTCGATGCCCGCTCACCGGCCCTGCACTCTCTCGCCCTCCTCGTTCCGCGCGGTCAGGATGTCGAGCGCGAGCTTCTGCCCGGAAACGGCCTGCTACTGCACCGCTTCGCCTAGGTCGCGGTGCCGTCTGCACACTCGCGCGCGACGCCGGTTGCGCGCTCGCACGCAACGCCGGACGAAGCACGGGGCGCGACGTCGCCTGCGCGCACGCACGCTACGCCGAACGAAGCACGGGGCGCGACGCCGGACGAGGCACGAAACCTACCGTTTGTAAGGGATTGAGCGCGTTTTTGGCGCCGAAACGTTACAAGCGGTAGGCTTTGGCGAAGTCTCGAGCCGCAACGCCGATTGCGCGAGGCACGCAGGCTGCGAGCACTGCCGAGCGCGGCGACTACTTGCGACCGAAGAGGCTGCCGAGGAGGCTGGAAACGCCGCTGCCGCCAAGCAGGCCAGACGCGGCACCCGCGAGGTCGACGAAGCTGATGCCAAGGGACTGCGCCATGCCGGCAAGCTCGCCGAGGTCGAGCCTCGAGAGATCAATCGCAGTCAGGTCAAGCTTCGTCAGGTCGAGACCAGAGAGGTCAACGCCCGTCTTCGAGAGGTTCGAGAGCACGAGCTGGAAGAGCTCCGTGAGGTCCGCCTCGCTCTGGCCGGTTATGCGCTCGACGGTCTGTGCGGGCGAGTCGATGAGCTCCTGTGCGAGCTCCGGGGCGTTCACAATTGCCTCGGTGATCTGCGCGGCGAGGTTCTTGATGTCTACGGGCATGAGGCTCCTCCTCTGTTCGGCACGGTGCAGCACCGCGGATCTCCGGCTTCCCGCGACACGCCTTGTTCGACGCGGGCGCGGCGCGATGCGGACCGGCGGCTCTCCGGCTTCCCGCGGCACGCCAAAAACGTGCGGTTTTATGTGCGTGTGCGCGGGTGCCATATCCAGGAGACACCGCCGCGCCGTAGCCGGGTATAGTTAGCTAAGATAGGCAAATTATAAAGGTGCGCAGACGCGCAAACCACGCAAAGGACGACGTCTCAGTGCTGGGAGAGGAGCTCATGGGCGACAGCGCGAACATGGTATTGGTTGGCTTCGCCATCGGGTCCATCTTGGGCCTGGTCAGCGTCGTGTGCTTCCTGCTCGGCAGGCTCTCGCGCGACGGCATCGTCAGCTTCCCGCCCCGCAAGGCAACCGACCACCCAGCCGCGGCGGCAAAAGATGCCGAGAATGGCGCCGTTCCCGGCATCGCAGCGGATGGCGTCACGCAGGCCAGCGATGCCGGCGCCGCAACGGCCGCCTCTGGCGACTCGCCCGACGGCACCGACACCACTGACGCCGACATCCCCGCAGCCCCGCTCTACGACGAGCCCCGCGACATCGAAGAGCTCTCCCGCCGTCTCGCCGAGGCGGACAACCCTCTGAGGGAGCTCCGCACGCTCACGCGCGACACCCTCGCTCAGGAGCGCGCGGCGGACGACGACCCCACGACCCCGCATCCGGACGCCTTCTCCCTCTACCTCGCCCGCGGTCTCCAGGAGGCCGGAATCGATGACCCCGGCGCTCACATCCCGGATTTCGAGGTCGTCCTCCCCTACCGCACGAAGAGCTTCTTCCTCCGCACGACGAAACGCCGCATTCCGGAGCGCGAGGCCCTACGCGTGATCGCTCTCGAAGGCGCCCTCAATCGTGCGCTCTTCGCCTGGAAGGGTCTCGACCACACCGCCACGTTCGAGGAGTGCTACGCCTTCAACCAGGGCCTTGCGAGCACCATCACCGCACAGCTCGGCACCAAACCGATCAAGCAGGCGAGCATGCTCGACGTCGCCGGCGAGTGGGGCGTGCGCCAGACCTTCTCCGCGGGCATCGAGAGCCTTCGCCTGCCGCTCCGCCTCTCCGTGCGTTTCCGCGTGAACCTCATGGGCGGCGACATTGCGATCGAGACGCCCTACAGGGACGCCCTCTGCCAGCCCCATTCCATCTACTCCGAGGAACTCGACCGCATCATCCCCGCGACCTCCCAGATGCGTGACCAAATGGCGACGGACTACGCCCTGCGCCTGACGCTCCTGCTCGCTGCGCACGCCTTCCGCAGTTCGAGACGCCTCTGCCATGCGTTCGTCGCCGTGGTCGACAAGAGCCCGCGCGGACGCCGGTGTCTCGTCAGCGCAGACATCTCGCGAGAGGCCTTGCGCGAGCATGACCTCTCGAAGCCCTTCGACGCACGCGAGCTCTGCCGCGAGCTGGGCGTCGACTTCCGCATCGAGGAAGACCGCCTCTGCGCGGTCGAGCAGGGCTTCGTGCCGGAGGCGGAGCGCTTCTGCCCTGCAAGCCGCTATGACAACGTCGACCTCTCGAGTCGCATCCTGCCGGATTTCGAGGCCAGCCTCCTTGGCACGAAATTCGTGCATGACCTCGGCATCAACGAGGACGCGCATCGCTCCCAGGTGGCCGAGGCCGTCGCACGCCAGCTGGGCGGCACCACGCTGGGGGATGTCCGCCGTATCCTCGACCTCACGCAGAATGACCGTGACGCCACGGTGCGCGAGGCCGGCGAGCGCTGCGCCCAGGCGATCATCGACGGCCGTCTTGACGATAAGGACTCCCTCGCCTTCGTGGACGAGTTCGTCAACGGCGGCGCCCTCTCCCGCGCGACGGCGATCGCGCTCGACCAGGTCACGAGCGGCAAATCCGCAGACGCCATCGAGACGCTCACGGACGTCCTCGCCCCGGTCGACGCCCTCGACACCTACACGGACGGCAACGGCGTTGTGT
The DNA here is from genome assembly GCF_039062465.1 of Collinsella sp. 1033st1_E11_1033SCRN_220408. Taxonomy (NCBI): domain Bacteria; kingdom Bacillati; phylum Actinomycetota; class Coriobacteriia; order Coriobacteriales; family Coriobacteriaceae; genus Collinsella; species Collinsella sp. 1033st1_E11_1033SCRN_220408. Next base: position 171,635 of record NZ_JBCLNF010000001.1, on the reverse strand, counting down.
GGCGCGAGTTCACGAGTTATGTCTCCCGCGCGCTCTACAACAGGCTTCTTGCCAAGGAGGGCGAGGAGGTCCGCCTCGTGCCGGACGCCTACTTCGCCGCCCAGCTCCTCATGGCGAGTGCCCTGATCGACTCCGGCCGCCAGGAGGAAGCCCTCGGCTTCGCCCGCCGCGCTCAGGACCTCTGCCCGTTCGATGTCTCCGGCACGCTCCGCGCCGCCCGCTGCTTCGAGCTCGACCATGACTTCGAGGCCGCGGCAAACGAGCTCATCCAGCAGCTCGAGTACGCGTTCGACCCGCAGAGCGTGGGCGTGTGCTACTACCGCCTCGCCTTCCTCGAGTGGAAGCTCGGCGAGGCTGACGTCGCGGACGCGTGCTATCAGAAGGCGGTCATGAGCCACTCCGCCTGCAGCATGGCGGCTCATATCGAGCTCATGAGCCTGCGTGTCGAGAACAGCTCTGATGGCGTGGCGGCAGAGGACGTCGAGGAGACGCTCCGCCGTGCCAACATCCCGCTCGCACCCACGGAGCGCGTGGTCGAGGTTCTGGTGGAGGCTGCCCAGGGCGCCACGGACGCCGAGGTCTTCCCCGTCGCCCGCGGCTTCGCGACGCTCCTCAGCGCGCTTTCCGGCGACGACGTCATGCACGGCGTCGCCAACTCCATGGAAAACGAACCCGACCGCTAGAGAGTTGACAAAGGAGACAAAGGGACAGTCCCTTTGTCAACTTACGCAAAAGCGCCCGCAGAAAGGAGATTCCTTCTGCGGGCGCAACTGCGTTCTATGTTGGTCGCAGCTAGTCCTCGTTGCCCTCGCGGTCAACGAACATCACGGTGAAGGCCAGCGCGAGCAGGGCGGAGGCCACGGCGATGGCGTGCAGGCCAAACCAGCCGATGCACGCGTTGCCCAGCACCGAGCCAGCCACGAACATGGTGATGACGCCAAAGTAAAGCAGGCCATTAAGCAGGAAGCCACGGTTGTGCGTGATGATGAAGTCGTCGACGTTTTGCAGCGCCGAGCGCAGGTTGCCGATGCACATCGTCGTCGCGATGCCGTACCCGTGGATCTTGCGGAAGCTCTCAACCTGCATGCCGCACGCAAGCGACGTGAGGCAGTTCGCCAGGAGGTTCTGGCTCTCCGGCATGAGGCTCACGATGAACAGGATCACCGCCTCGACGAGGACCGTCTCCTGACGCCAATGCAGCAGGCTCGCAAAGCGCTCATGCACGAGGTCCGCCATCATGATGCCAAGTGCGAAGGCGATGACCGGAAACAGGTGCCTGAGAGACGAGCTCGGGTCACCACTCGATAGGTTCACGGCCGCGAGCAGTATATTTCCCGTCTGAGCGTTGGCGAAGACACCTCCCCTGCCGATATAGGAATAGGCGTCCATGAAGCCGCCAGCGAGCGCCATGATGGCACCCATCTCGATGGACTCGGAAATCTGCTTCGCGTGCTCCACGCGGTATACCCCCTAATGTCAGTTCCTCAAGCTCGGACGCGAGGGACCAAGCCTCAAACGCAGGCTCCGGGCGCGGCCCAAGCAAGAGCCAAGCCCGAGCGAGTTTCTAAAGCTCGAGCTTCATGAGCTCGGCGATGGCATAGATGTAGATCTTCAGCGCCTCGCGCAGCTGCTCCTCGCTCGCACCCTCATCGGGGCCGTGCATGGACCCAACCCACTCCGGCGTCTCGAGGCCCGGCACCTCCGGACCAAAGCTCGCGGCATTCTTGAAATGACGGGCATAGGTGCCACCACCGATGGTGAAGGGCTTGGTGTCCTTGCCGGTGTACTCGTTGTAGCAGCGAACGAGCGTCTGAATCTCGGGGGAATCCGGCGAGACGTAGAACGGCACGACGGCACGGCCGGGCTCGAACTCGCAGCCGTGGGCGGCAGCGATCTTCTCGAGCTCCGCGTCGATCGCCTCGGACGTCGTGGACTTGGGGTAGCGGGAGTCGACCGTCTGCTCGAGACGGCCGTCAACGGTCTGGCGCAGGGTGCCGCCGATGCAGGTGAGCGGCTCGAAGATGTCGTCCGTGGCGGCGATGCCGAGGCTCGAGCCGTCCGTGGAGGCATGGATGGTGGCCTCGAGCTCGAGGAACGTGCGCTCGGCATCGGAGCAGAGACCGTTCTCGAGCAGGTAGGCGCAGAGGATGGCGATGGCGTTCTTCGTGCCGGCGGGCATGCTCGCGTGGCCGCCGATGCCGTGCGCGGTGATGCGGGCGAGCGTCTCACCGTCCTCGCTGGCATCCTCGATCTCAAGGTCAGCCGCGACGGGCAGCGTACTGGCATCCGCGCGGACGATGGCTGCGGCAAGGCTCGGGATGGCGTTGGTGGCACTGCCGCCCTCGATTGCGCGGATCACGGAACCCTCGACGGAGCCGGAGATGGGAGCGGAGCGGAAGGTCGCGCCGTAGAGGCCCTTCTCGCCGCAGCACACCGGGAACTCGGCATCTGGCGTGAAGAGGAAGTCCGGCTCGGGGTTGTGATCGAGGTAATACTCGACGTCGCCCATGTTGGTCTCCTCGTTGGCGCCAAGGATCACGCGCAGGGTGTACGGCAGGCGCTTGCCCGTGGCCGCGACGCGCTCCGCGAAGAAGCGTCCGGCGTAGAGCGAGAGCACCGCGGGGCCCTTGTCGTCGATAACGCCGCGGCCGAGGATCCAGCCGTCGCGACGAACCATCTCGAAGGGATCGGTGTGCCAGCCCGGGCCGGCGGGGACGATGTCGACGTGGGCGATTGTGGCGATCTGCTTCTCGGACTCGCCGACGAGATCCGCATAGCCGAGGTAGCCCTCGCAATCATGCGCCTCGAGGCCGCAGACGTTGGCGATGCAGAGTGCCTCGTCGAGGGCGGCACGCGGACCGGGACCCCAAGGGGCGCCCTCGGTGGCATGCTCGAGGTCCTCCTCGCTGCAGTGGCTGACGAGAGCCTCGATGTCATCGAGGACCTCTGGCCACACGCGGTCGACAAACTCCTCGATGTCTGCCTTTAGCTGGGCGTTGTTCTCTGCCATGGGGGGGTCTCCTAGCTTCTGCGCCGCGAGGCTAGCCCGCGGCGGCGTATTGTCCGCCCACCATAATACGACCCCGCGCCGGAGGGACCCTCCGAGAAACGCAGAGCGCCACCTAGCGGAAACAAACGCCGACGTAGCGCGCGGTCGAGGGCCCCGCCTACTTCGCGTGGCGGCGGTCCTCGCGGAGGCCCTCGTACTCCTCGCGGCTGTGCTCGTTGATGCGGCGCAGGTCGTCGATGTGGCGCTCGCGGATCTGCTCGGCCTGGGCCAGATAGTCGGCGGCGGAGAGCCTCACGCCGCGACGTCGCAGCTCGGCGCGCTCCTCGTGGAAGAGCTCGGTCGCCTCGCGAACGTGCTCGTGGTGCTCGTGGATGATCTCGCGGACGGAATCCGGGTGTTCGGCGATCTCGTGCGCCGCCTCGACGGGATGCGCGGCGATCGCCACACGCGAGGCGTTGGTGAGCACGGGGATCACGAGCACGGTGAGCGCGCCCGCCGTCACGAGCACGCTCGCCATCGACTCGGGCATCGCGTCGACCGCCGTCGCGGCCTCGGTGAGGGCGACGATCAGCGGCAGCGCCATCGTGCAGTAGAGGCTCGCGGAGACCTTCTCGCCGGTGGGCATGTCGCGCGTCTCGGGGAAGACCTGCAGGCAGACGGCCACGGGCAGCGCCCTCACGAGCAGAAGCAGCCCCACGAAGATGGCGAGCAGGCCAGGCGCGGCCCCTACGGCGGCGAAGTCGATGCTCGTGGCGGAGATGACGAAGAAGGCCGGCACGAAGAACCCGTTGGCAAGAATCTCGATCTTGTCGAGGAGGCGCTTGCCGCGCTCGTCCGGCAGGAGGTGGCGCAGGATGAAGCCGGCGGCGAATGCGGCGAGCACGGCGTCGAGGTCGAGCGCTGCAGCGAGGGCGAGCAGAGTCACCAGCAGCAACACCGTGACGCGAAGGGTCGCCTGCGAGCTCGTCTCGGCGTTGTCAACGACCCACTTCCACAGGCGCGAGCCCCAGGCGCGGGCGCGCTCGGCCTGGAGGGCCACGAAGACGCACACGGCGACGAAGAGCACGAGCACGGCCACGTTCGCCGACATCGAGCGCGCAGGCGAGAGCATGAGCGACATCGCCACGACGGGGAGGAGCTCGCCCATAGCACCGTAGGACTCGATGACGCCGCCCACCGCGGTGCCCGAAAGCTCGCGGTCGCGCATGATGGGGACGAGGGTGCCGTAGGCGGTCGTGGTGAGCGCGATGGCGAAGGCGGCGACGCCTGTGGAGGAAAGGCCGAGGTCAAGCGCGAGCGTGGCGGCGACGGCGAGCCCCATGCAGATGGCCCAGCAGACGGCGCCGTGCCTGCCCGCGCGGCCCATGAGCTCGCGGAGATCGAGGTCGTAGCCGGCGATGAGGAAGAGGAATCCCATGCCGAGACGGCTCACGAGCGACATGCCAGCGGAAGCGTGGATAACGCCCGCGCAGTGCGGACCCAAGACGGCGCCGGCGACCACGAAGAAGACGACCTCCGGAATGGGGCGGCCGGGAATGAGGCTCGCCAAAAACGACGACGCCACGACGGCAGCGAGGATCACGGCGAGCATGATGAGGTCTTGGGTCATGGGCGGTCCTTCCGGGCGGACGCGGCGGAGCCGCGAAAGATGCGGGCATCGCGGCGCGGCGTGAGCGCGCCGGCGCGGGCTCCCCCATTCTTACCCAGATGCGGGCGCAAGAATCAGCGCGCGGGGAGCGGATTTGCCGCGACTCCCCGCGCGCCGCGAACGCTACTCCTCGCCCTCGCCGGACTCCTCGCCGGCGTCCTCGAGGTCCCAGTCCTGCGAGCAGACGCGGATGACGAAGTGGTACGTCACGCCCGCCTTGACCAGCTCGCCGTCGGCGTTACGGACCATGGGGGCCTCGTCCTCGTAGCGGGCCTTCTCGTCGTCCCAGCGCGAGAAGTGCTCGTCCACTACGGGCATCGGGTCGAAGTCGTACTCGTCGGGCTCGACGCCGGCCTCGTCCCAGGCGGCCAGGAGCTCCTCGGCCACCTCCTCGCACTCGAGCGCGTCGCATTCCACGTCAAACGACGTCCCAAAGATCTTCGCGATTACGGCCGCCGCCTGCTCGACGTCCGAGTCCGCAGAGATGCAATCGGCAGCGACGAACGCCTCGAAGTCATACTCGTCCGCCGGGGCACCGTACTTCTCGTTGGTGCCAAGGTCGAGGAGGTCCGCGCGGCGCATGACCTCGCACGCGACGGCGAACTTCACCTCGAAGGCCTTGTCATCGGGGTCCTCCTCGTCGTCCTCGGGCTCGAGCTTGAGCTTGGGCGTGGTGAGGAAGGCGAGCTCGCCCATGCCATCCGCGCCGCGGTCCGGAACGAGGGTGACGAGGTCGCCGACGTGGACGCCGAAGTTCTGGGCAGGCTCGTTGAGCAGCTTGCCAACGTAGTAGAGACCGTCCTCGGTGCAGCCCTGGAGGGTCGCCCAGAGGCGCTCCTCGCCGTAGTCCTCGTCGACGATGCTAATGCGGATGTCATCCGGGTAGCACGGGTGGCGCAGGTGGTCGATGGCGGTGTCCTTGCGGGTCACCTCGCGGTCGGGGCTGACGGCGTAGAACTCGTCGATCGAGGCGATGTGGTCCGCGTAGGTCTCCCAGTACTCGGCGGGGTTCTTGGAGTAGGCGACGGTCGTGTGGACGGACATCTCCGCGCCGCGCACCTTCATAGTGCACTTGAGCTTGCGCATGAGGTCGAACTCCGGGTAGACCGTGAGGTCAGACATGCGCGCCGGGGCGAGCGCCTCGAAGCTGAGGCCGGCGTCCGGGTCGATGTAGCCATAGGCGAGCATGCCGTCCGCGTCCTCCGGCAGGTCCGCGACGCCGGCGGCGGCGAGGGGCTCGCGCAGGGAGTAGCCGACGAAGAGGACCTGGCGATAGAGATCGCGGAAGTTCACCTGGTCAATGTTGAAGGACATCATGGGGGCAACCTTTCAACGGATTGTCCCTCCGATTGTGCCATCCCCCGGACAGCTCTCCGCGACGTCTTCCGCGAGCGGTCGCATGCGGCAGAGCTTACGGACAAAAATGGGCGGAGCCTCGCAGCGATGCCCGCTAAGCTTGTCGTTGGCGAGTGACGTAGCGCGGAAGGGCTTACCCTCAGCCTGAATACCGCTAACATGAACAATGTGTGAGACTCCCTCGCCTCCCAGGTCGCCTTTGGCGACATGGGTGCGAAGGGCGCCGCGGTCAAGGAGCGCCGCGGTCAAGGAGCGCCTCGCCAAGGCGACCAAGCTCAAGACGCTGCGCGAGGAGCGCGATAAGACAGAGGCACGCTGTCGCAAGGAGCGCCAGTTCACCCGCAAAAACGAGCTGTTCCGCCAGATGCGGGCGCTCGAGAAGCAGATCGAGAAACTAGAGAAGGGCGGGATTGATAAGTAAAGTCAATATCCCACCCATTCGCCGACGCAACCAAGAGTTCTAAGTAACGAGGAGAGATAGATGGACAGGATCAGCCGGGAGACCCCCCCGATCTCACGCAGGAGAACATAGCTAAGATTGCTGCACTCTTCCCTGACGTCGTAACCGAGGCTATGGATGCAGACGGCAATGTTACGCTCGCCGTCGACTTCGATGCCCTTCGCGACGACCTTTCTGACGTAATCGTCGACGGGGTGCGCGAGCGCTACCAGTTCACCTGGCCCGGCAAGCGCGAGGCCAAGCTCGAGGCGCGCCGCCCCACCAAGAAGACCATGCGCCCCTGCCCCGAGAAGTCCAAGGACTGGGACACCACCGAGAACCTCTACATCGAGGGCGACAACCTCGAGGCCCTCAAGATCATGCGCGAGACCTACGCCGGCAAGGTCAAGCTTATCTATATCGATCCCCCATACAACACGGGTCACGACTTCGTCTATGACGACGACTTCTCCCAGACGCGAGCAGAATACGACGCCCAGAGCGGCAACTACAACGAGGAGGGCGGCCGCCTCGTGGTCAACCCCGAGTCCAACGGTCGCTTCCACTCCGACTGGTGCTCGATGATGTACCCGAGGCTCATGCTGGCTAGGGATCTGCTGAGCGATGACGGGGCAATCTTCATCTCGATTGATGACAACGAGTCCAAGAACCTCCGAGCCATCTGCGATGAGGTGTTTGGCGCTGCCTGCTTCGTGGGCGACATTGCCTGGCAGAAGACCTACTCGCCCAGAAACGATTCGAAGGGCATCCCCGCGGAAGTCGAGCACATCCTCACGTATTCAAAGAGTCCTGACTGGGTTCCGGGCAGGCTTCCCAGAACCGTCGAGATGGACGAGCGCTACTCGAGCCCCGATGGCGATCCTCGCCCTTGGTCCTCTGGCGATGCTGCCGCCCCCGGGGCAGCAACTCACCAGGGCATGGTATACGCCATTCAGCATCCACTCACAGGCGAGCTGCTGTACCCGCCGAACGGCCGGTGCCGGCCGTTCGGCGGGTACAGCATGCTACGCCTAATGAGTGAATGGGCTGATTATGAGTTTAGAAATCTACACGATGAAGCACGGCGTGCTGAAATATGCGGCGTATCTGTGGACGAGATAAGGAAAGATGTCGAAGCCATCGTCCTCAAGAACCCCTGCGAAGAAACGTACGCAGCCGCCCAAAAACGATTTGATGAAGGCAATTGGCCTCGACTCTACTTTACTAGCGGCGGAAAAGGAGGCATGCGACTGAAGCGCTATCTTGACGAGATGGACGGCAAGATGCCTACCAACCTGTGGCCCTACTCCGAAGTCGGCCACACCGACGAAGCCAAGAAGCAGCTGAAGTCTCTCTTCGAGGGCTCCGCTCCCTTCGACACACCTAAGCCCGTGCGCCTGCTTGATCGCATTCTGACCATTGCGAGCAACGAGGACTCTCTCATCCTCGACTTCTTCTCCGGATCCGCCACGACGGCGGAAGCGGTTATGCGCAAGAACGCTGAGGATGGCGGCAATCGTCGCTTCATCCTCGTCCAGCTGCCCGAGGAGACCTCCGGCGGCTGGGACAACCTGTGCAACGTCGGCGAGGAGCGCATCCGCCGTGCCGGCGAGAAGATCAGGGCGGAGGTGGACAAGGCCAACGAGCAGCTGGAGCTTGGCGCCGAGCCCAAGCCCGTGCCTAACATCGGCTTCCGCGTGCTACGCGTGGACGAGTCCTGTCTCAAGGACGAGTACGCCACGCCCGAACAGTATGAGCAGACCGAGCTCGACCTCTTCACCGACAACTCCGCCGAGGACGCTCTGCCGCTCGACCTGCTCTTCCAGGTCTTGCCCGCGTTCCGCATCGAGTACTCCGCAAAAATCGTCGGGCGCGAAATCGGCGGCAAGGCGTGCTTCGACGTAAACGACTGCCAGCTTATCGCATGCTTCGACGAGGCTGTCTCGACCGAGGCCCTCGAAGCGATCGCGCGAGAGAGGCCGATCTACGCCGTCTTCCGCGACTCCAGCTTCGCCAGCGACGCCGACGTGGCCAACCTCGACGAGCTCTTCAAGACGTTCAGCCCCGAAACCATCCGCAAGGTCATCTAGGGTAATCCGGTAGCCCCCTGCTCAGCACATTGGGCAGGGGGCTACTTCGCTTTAAAGGGATATGGCAGCAAGATTCGGGCTCTCTCTGACGTGACCCGTGAGGACGACTATTACGACTGCCGGGGTCAGGCCCACACGAATACGTCCCTCTCAAAACCCATGCCCCATAGCGCTGACAGGCCTTGACCGCTCATGGTCCCATTGGGTAGAGTTCACTTATAAGTGAAGTTGCCTAATGGGGACGCACCGAGACGGCGGAAAGGGGCGACATGGACGATGGCTACGAACTGGTTGAGTATCGGCTCGACGAAGACCACGTGTTTTGGGAGCTCAAGAAGACGTCTCACAATCTATCCGAGCTCCAGAAGGCCATGGCCGATAGCCGCCTGAGGGAATCCTGCCACAAGCTCTTTTTGCAACTGGGAAAGATAATCGATTACGGCGTCGCTACGTCATGCCAGACGCAAAAGCTCAGATGTCTGGACTCCGAAACCGGCCTTTACGAGATAAAGGGCTTTGACGGAGCGGCTCGCGAGATGGCATACATAGTCTGCAAAGACCCGGCTCGCATCGTTCTGCTCCATCGTTTTAGAGGACATCAAGGCAGTGGGAACATACACAGGGAAATCAAGCAGACAAAGAGACTCGCACTGGAGGCTTCCGCGCAGCTACAGCGCCTAGAGAAAGCCAAATGAGGAGAGGCACCATGGAGACCGTAGATCTCTCTGCGTTTATGGAAGAGACCAAATCCGCAGAAACAATCGCATATGACCACGCCCTTGAACTCGCATATCTTGCGGCAGACGAGATGCGGAGGCAGGGACTGAGCAAGAAGGAGCTTGCAGAGCGAATGGGCATAACGCCCCAGCGCCTGTCCAACATCCTAAACACTCAGTCCAATATGACCCTCAAGACCCTCGCGCAGTTCGAGCTGGCCCTTGGCATCACCATCGAATTCAACTCATCCCCGTCGTTTGTCGCCGAGGTCCCGTATCGGTACAAGTCAAGCGAGGCAAGAACCAGCGGCTGGGGCGAAGACCGCGCCAGGCAAAGCATCGCCGCCACACGGGAGACAGGAAACGCCAAGCACCTGACACTCTTTAAGGGAGGTCTCGCAGCATAATGGAAACCGTAATGATTGCGCCGATTCAGCTCGACGACTTGTTCCTGGTCAGCTCCTCTTTCCAAATCGCGGATTGCCCCGCCGAGCACATGGACCAAAAGATTGGTCTGGACTTCACGGTCAAGCAGCTCGGGCGCTCAGGCAGCGAGGGCCTCGTCGCACTCAACCTCACCGTTAAGACCTCGCTTGTAGACCACGAGCACGACGACGAAGAGAAGCTGCAGGCAAGCGTGGAGGTGCTCGTCTCCGCGCACGCGTCGCTTCCGACATCCATGACCGACGAACAAGCAGACGAGTACTTGCTCTCCAATGCCATCTCCATGGCCTACGGTCATGCAAAGACTTGCATTATGACCGTGTCGGGATTATCGCCGGCAGGCCCGGTCATGATCCCCGCGATCCTTCCGCTTGATATCGTGCGCGACTATCTGTCCGGAGGCGCCGAGGCCACCGGCGTATAGACGGCAAGCAAGGGTTCCTGGGGTACCGGTCGAGCGGATGACCACCCACATCGTTAGGGGTGGCCACACCTGCGAGTGTCCTCGCTAAGCGATACCCTATTAGCTGCGCGCACCCAACGAGCGCAGACGACGGCGAACTCGCGCCTACGCCTACGCTCCTCCCCCGATTTGGAGCCTCCATGCACTTCAAGTTCAAGATCCAGCCCTACCAGACAGCCGCCGCCAAGGCGGTCGCGGACGTCTTCGCCGGGCAACCCAACTCCGGTGCCGCGGTCTACCTGCGCGACCTCGGCCGCGGTGCCATCAAGAACGGCATGGAAACCATCGCGGGCTTCGAGGAGCAGTTCGAGGCAAGCGAGGGCTACGCCAACGCCCCGCTCGCACTCGGCTCCGCCACGCTGCTCGACAACATCCACAAGGTGCAGCGAGCCAACGGCATCCCCGAGACCGAGACGCTCGCCAAGGGCCCCGCCCCCGTGAACCTCGACGTCGAGATGGAGACGGGCACGGGCAAGACCTACGTCTACACCAAGACCATGCTCGAGCTCAACCGCCTCTACGGCTGGACCAAGTTCATCGTGGTCGTGCCCTCCATCGCCATCCGCGAGGGCGTCTACAAGTCGCTCAAGAACACCGAGCAGCACTTCTTCGAGCAGTATGGCAAGGCGATCCGCTACTTCGTCTATGACAGCTCGCGCCTCGGCGAGATCGACCGCTTCTCCTCGAGTGCCGACGTCAACGTGATGATCATCAACATGCAGACGTTCAACACCTCCATGAAGGAGGGCGGCAGCTCCAAGGAAGCTCGCATCATGTACTCGGAGCGCGACGAGTTTGGCAGTCGTCGCCCCATCGATGTCATCGCCGCCAACAACCCCATCGTCATCCAGGACGAGCCCCAGAAGATGGGCGGCAAGGCCACGCAGGCGGGCATCAAGCGCTTCCACCCGCTCGCCTGCCTCAACTACTCCGCCACGCACAAGGACCAGCACGACATGGTCTATGTCCTCGACGCCCTCGACGCCTACAACCAGCGCCTGGTCAAGCGCATCGAGGTCAAGGGCTTCGAGGTCAAGAACATGCGCGGCACGGACGGCTACCTCTACTTGCAGGACATCAAGGTCTCCAAGGACCGCGCGCCCGAGGCCGTGATCGAGTTCAAGCGCCTTGGCGCCACGGGTACCGTGACCAAGCGCAGCAAGACGCTCACGAACCTCTCCGACATATACATCGAGTCCGGTGAACTCGAGGCGTACCGCGAGGGCTACACCATCGCCGACATCGTCCCCGACTCCGACGGGCAACTCGGCTACGTGAAGTTTCTCAACGGCATCGAGCTTCACCGCGGCGAGGTCTGGGGCGACTCCGCCGAGCGCGACATCCGCCGCGTGCAGATTCGAGAGACGATCAAGAGCCACCTCGAGAAGGAGGAGGCCCTCTTCGCGCGCGGCATCAAGTGCCTCTCGCTCTTCTTCATCGACGAGGTCGCGAAGTACCGCGTCTACGACGAGGACGGCGAGGAGGGCCTCGGCGAATATGGGCGAATCTTCGAGGAGGAATACGCTCGCGCCGTCGACGAGTACGGTCGCGGCCAGCAGAGCCTCGACGCGTCGCTGGACGCCGGCCTCGGCGAGGCGAGGTGCCGCTACCTCGAGTGGCTCCGCGGCATCGGGGCACACTCCACGCACGCAGGTTACTTCTCCGTCGACAAGAAGGGCCACTCCGTCGACTCGAAGGTCAAGCGCGGCAAGGACGAGTCCGACGACGAGAGCGCCTATGACCTCATCCTCAGGGATAAGGAGCGCCTCCTCTCCTTCGACGAGCCGGTGCGCTTCATCTTCAGCCACTCGGCGCTGCGTGAGGGCTGGGACAACCCCAACATCTTCCAGATCTGCACCCTCAAGCACTCGAACTCCGAGACCAGCAAGCGCCAGGAGGTCGGTCGCGGCCTGCGTCTGTGCGTGAACCAGGACGGCGAGCGCCAAGACCTCGAGACCCTGGGCGAGAGCGAGGTGCAGAGCGTGAACAAGCTCACGGTCATCGCATCCGAGAGCTACGACGAGTTCACCCGCGCACTGCAGTCCGACATCAGGAGCGCGCTGCGCGACCGACCGAAGGCTGTCAACGAGAAGTTCCTCACCGGGCTTGTCGTGCAGGGCAACGAGGACAGGGCCTACACCCTCACCGAATCCGACAGCAAGGACATCCTGTACGCCCTGACCATCAACCGCCTCATCGACCGCGACGGCGCGCCCACGACCAAGTTCAAGGAATCCGGCCTGGCGACCGTCTCCGACGATGACCTGCCCGAGCACCTCTACGCCTACCGCGAGGACATCCAGAAGCTCGTCCAGAGCGTCTACGATCCCCACGCCCTCGATAACTACGCCGCAAACGGACACACCGCGAAGGTCACCGCGAACCGCCTCAACCGGAACTTCAAGCGTGAGGAGTTCCAGGAGCTCTGGAACAAGATCAACTCCAAGCATTCCTACACCGTCGACTTCGACGACGAGGAGCTGAGGCGCAAGGCCATCGAGCGCATCAACTCCGAGCTCTACGTTACCAAGGCGTCCTACGTCATGACGACGGCGACCCAGCGCGCGAGCCAATCGCGCGAGAAACTCGAGCGTGGCGAGTCATTCGGCACGATGACGAGGAGGGACTACGAGATTGGCGAGGACTCCTCCGGCGTCACGTACGACCTCCTGGGCGAGGTTGCCGCCGGGGCGAAGATCACGCGCAGGAGCGCCGCGGCCATCCTCAAGGGGATCATGCCGGCGAAGTTCAGGATGTTCCGCGACAACCCCGAGGAGTTCATCGCAAAGGTGTCCAGGTGCATCCTCGCCGAGAAGGCGACGATGGTGGTTGACCACATCACCTACCACAAGCTCGATGACAAGTACGACTCGACCATCTTCGCCGAGCAGATGCCCGAGAACATGAGCCGTGCCATCGAGACATCGCGGTGCGTGCAGGACTACGTCATCTGGGACTCCGAGGGCGAGCGCGACTTCGCGCGCGACCTCGAGTCCGCCGTAGGCAAGGTGGCCGTCTATGCCAAGCTGCCGAGGACGTTCAAGATTCCCACGCCGGTGGGCTCCTACGCTCCCGACTGGGCCATCGCCTTCGAGAAGGGCAGCGTGCGTCACGTCTTCTTCGTGGCAGAGACCAAGGGCAGCATGGACAGCCTGACCCTGCGCGACATCGAGCGCGGCAAGATCGCCTGCGCCAGAAAGCTCTTCAACGAGTTCTCCGGCGAGGACGTGCGCTATAACGTCGTCCACAGCTACCAGGATCTGCTCACCGTGATCCAGGGGATGGAGTAGGCATATGAAGCACTATGACCTTGGGACGATCAAGAAGGTCGACCTCAAGTCCGTCTGGCCCCACGAGGCGCTGGACTTCACCAAGTGGCTCGCGGAGGAGAGCAGCTTAGCGCTGCTCAGCGAGGCCGTGGGGATGGACCTCGAGCTTCGCGAGGTCGAGTCTGCCGTCGGCTCCTTCCGCGTGGACATCTACGCCGCTGACACGGCCACAGGCGCCAAGGTAATCATCGAGAACCAGCTCGAGGACACCAACCACGATCACCTGGGCAAGATCATCACCTACGCCGCCGGCAAGGGCGCCCAGATGGTCATCTGGATCGTTCGCCACGCCCGCGACGAGCATCGCCAGGCCATCGAGTGGCTCAACGCCCACACGGATGAAGAGGTCGCGTTTTTCCTCGTCGAGATAGAGGTCTGGTCCATCGGCGGCTCCCTCCCCGCGCCGCGCTTCAACGTGGTCGAACAGCCCAACGAGTGGGCGCGCGCCGTCAAGGCGAGCGAAGGCATGTCCGAGACCGACAAGATTAAGCTCGCCTATTGGACGAGATACCGCGAGGTGGCCGAGGCGACGCCTGAGTTCATGAAGGAGTTCAGCCCCAGGAAGCCGGCGAAGAATCATTGGTCCACCCTGAGCTGCGAGAGTTCGGCGTATCACATGGCGCTGCTTATCGACACGAAGGGCGGCCGTACGGGCGTCGAGTTCTACGTGCCGGACGACAAGGAGATTGGTCACAGGGCCATCGCGAACGTGGCCATCTTCGAGCAGAGGCTCGGACTCAAGGCCAAGGTGTTCGACGCGACCAAGGCGTCGGGCATTCGTCTCTACAAGACCGGGCGCGCGGTCAGGACACAGCAGGACAAATGGGACGACTTCATCAAAGAGCAGCTCGGCTGGGCGCTCGAGATGAAAAAGATTATCAGGGAGCTTGAGCTGTAGAGGGCGTTGCCCGGGATGCGTGGCTAGGGCGAAGCGCGGGCTTGCTCGACAGCACGAGAATCGGGTCAATGCTCCTCGGCTGAGTCGTTTCTCGAGTGATCATACATGCCGATGGGCGACGTCTAGGGGACGCGTCCAGGCGCCCGGACGAAAAAAGTCGCTAAGTAGGGGGCTAATCCCAGATGGCCTTAGTAGCCCCCGCCTTTTCGCCGCAAAACCCCAGTTGGCAAAGATCCATATCGGTCGTCTACTCGGCCAAACCCGAAACAGCCCCCTACTTAGCGAGTTTTTACTGGCGCTTCAATTAAGAGACGGTTCCATACCCCATTTTCGGCCGCATTTTGCGGCCGAAAAGAAGCCGCTGCTGTCACAGCGGCTTCGAATGCGTGCCCAGTGAGCCCCACATGCAGGCCATCTAGCCATCGACCGCTATCATGGTCCCTAACAACCACATCAAAGGACGGCAAATGACCAGCATCAAGCGCTACGAATCCGGCGAGACACCCGAGCGTCCGGACCAGAGGCGGACTCGTGAGACGCGCGCGGAGCGCGCCAATCGCAAGAGGCGCCATGAGCTTCTCGTCGAGCAAAACATGTGGCACATGGCCAACTCGTGCGCGAAGAAGCGCCGCTACGCCACGTATGATCAGGCCCGCGCGACCCTGCGTTTCTGCGAGGAGTCTGAGGAACGGCCGCTCTACATCTACAAGTGCGAATACTGCGGCGGCTGGCATCTCACCCACCAAGCTAGCCAGCAGAAATATGACCGAAAGGTCCGCCGCGAAACTGAGGAGCGCATCGCTCGCGAGGTGGCTGAAAAGACGGCAGGCCCCGCCGCGCGGTTTGGCGTCGGTGACCTGGTGATCGACGAAGCGACCAACACGCCGTGCGTCGTGAACGCTGTGGGAGAGATCTGCGGCGAGCCCGCCTACGAGCTTTCCAGCGCAGACGAGTGCTCTGAGCTGGGATGGGTTCGCGAGTCCGAGGTGCGCGAGGCGTAAGCGCGAACGGCGCGACGGGGGCACGGGCGGTGTGACCGGGCCAGCACGCAGACGCGGCCAACGCGGCAAGCGCGGCCAGCGCGGCAAGCGCGTAACCGATGCGCCGGCCCTAGATCACGTAGTCGTTGCCCGCGAGCGTCGAGACGCAGAGATCCGTCACCTTGATGCCATCGAGGTAGTCCTCGATAAGCGCGTCGAGCTTCTCCCACATCTCGTGACACCTGGGCTCCTCGATACGGAAGGCCTCCTCGTTATCCAGGCCGGCCACGGGCGCAAGCGAGCCCTCGGTCGCACGCAACACCTCGCCCGCCGTGTAGTCCGCCGCCGGACGCGTGAGTCGGTAACCGCCACCCTTGCCGCGCATGCCCTCGATCAGGTGGTCGCGCACGAGGGTCTTGAGGACGCTCTCGAGGTACTTCTCGGAAATGCCCTGCCTATGCGCGACATCGCGAAGGGGTAGATAGCCCTCACCCTCGCGTTCCGCGAGGTCAATGATGACGCGGAGGGCATAGCGGCCCTTCGTGGATACGAGCATGGCTCCCCCAGATCTTCCCGCCCCGCACGTGCGCAGCATGGCGCTGAGGCTTGGGCGTACAATCACGTGACGCAGCCCGAGGGTTCGTCGCGCGCTATTTCCTATCATTGCTATAGGATAATAGGTTATCGCAGTCGCTCTGCAAACTGCCGACAGCATCGCGACGCAAACGCTTCACGCGCAAGCTGCGCGACGGTCGCGCGCGCCACACAATCGACGAGCTCCCGCTGCCCACAGAAACACCCCGACCCGGCAGCAGCCATCGCCGCCAGGTTGCCCAAGCAAGACAAAGGAGAGACCATGGTTCCCACTCCTGAGGAGGCGCTCGAGCTTCTCGAGCGTTACAACAAAGACCCGTTCCACCTCACGCATGGCCGAATCGTGGGCGAGGTCCTGCGCTGGTACGCCGCCGATATGGGCCACGCCGACGAGGCAGATCTCTGGCAGACCGTCGGCACCCTGCATGACCTCGACTTCGAGCGCTGGCCCGAGGAGCACTGTGTCCGTGAAGAGCAGCTCATGCGCGAGGCCGGCATCGACGAGCTCGTGATCCGCGCGTGCTGCAGTCACGGCTGGGGTCTCACCGGCACGCCCTATGAGCCCAAGAGCGACCTCGAGAAGGTCCTCTTCGCGGCAGACGAGCTCACCGGGCTCATCGGCGCCGCGGTGCTCATGCGCCCCTCCAAGAGCGTCGACGACCTCACGGTGAAGTCGCTCAAGAAGAAATTTAAGGACAAGAAGTTCGCCGCGGGTTGCTCGCGCGACGTCATCGAGCAGGGCGCCGATCGCCTGGGCTGGGACCTCGCAACGCTCATGGAGAAGACGATCGAGGCCATGCGCCACTCCCCCTCCGCGCCGCACGGGGACGAGGCGGATGGGGCCGAGGCCACCGCGACTGACGCGCCCAGCTCAGCCGCGCCCGCCCAGCACGCCGCAACCTACGCCACGGGTGCCGATGCCGCGCCCGCTACGCTGGCCTAGCCAATTAATCGCAGCTCATGACTATCATCTACCTCGACAACGCCGCCACCACGCGCACGAGTGCCACTACGCTTGACGCCATGCGCGAGGTCTATGCTGGCGACGCCTTCGCCAACCCCGCGAGCCAGCACGCCGCCGGCGATGCGGCGCTTCGCGTGCTCGAAAGCTCACGCCGCCGCATCGCCGAGCGCCTCCACGCGCGCCCCAACGAGGTGGAATTCACCTCCTGCGGATCCGAGGCGAATAACCAAGCCCTGCTCACGGGCGCTGCCTATGGTGCGCGCGAGGGCAGGCGCCACATCGTCGCCTCCGCCATCGAGCACCCGAGCGTCCTTCGCATGCTCGAGCTTCTCGCCTCGCCCGACGGCCCCTATGGCGGCAACTTCGAGGTCACCCTCGTGAAGCCCGACGCCGACGGGCTCGTCAGCGTGGCCGACGTCAAGGCCGCCATGCGCCCTGATACCTGCCTCGTCTCCCTCATGTACGCAAACAACGAGGTGGGGACCGTGCAACCCGTGCGCGACGTCTGCCGCATGGCCCGCAAGCGAGGCGCGCTCTTCCACACGGACGCCGTCCAGGCAGCGGGCCACCTCCCCATCGACTTCACGCGCGACGGCTTCGACCTGCTCGCGCTCTCCGCCCACAAGTTCCACGGTCCTCGCGGGATGGGAGCACTCGTGTGCTCGCACCGCGTTGTTCCAGCACCGCTCGTCCTCGGAGGCGCGCAGGAGCGCGGGCACCGCGCCGGCACTTCGAACGTCGCGGGAGCCGCCGGAATGGCGACCGCGCTCGACGAGGCATACGGTCGGCTCGAGACCAATACGTCGCAGGTAGAAGCGCTGCGCGGGCGATTTATTCGTGGGCTTGCCAACATCGAGGGGGTGCGCGTACTCGGCCCTTCTGACCCTTCGCTTCGCCTTCCCGGAATCGTCGCCATCACGCTCGACGGAGTCGACCACCAGCGCTCCCTCGTCCTTCTCGACGAGCTCGGCGTGTGCCTGAGCGCGGGTTCCGCCTGCGCGGCGGGCGCCCTCGAGGAGAGCCACGTCCTTGCCGCCATGGGCATATCGCCCGAGGTGGGACGCACGTATCTGCGAGTCTCCCTCGATGCCGAGGAGAACGACGAGGCCGCTGTCGACCGCGCCGCTGAGGCAATCGCCGCGGTCGCCGCGCGCCTGCGCAAGCAAGGCGAAACGCTGACAGCGCAGTCGCACGTCTCTGCCAACCCGCCCTCCGGCACACCAGCGGGAGGTGACGCCCGATGACTTCCGGACGCGTGCTCGTCGCCATGAGCGGCGGCGTCGATTCCAGCGTCTGCGCGAGGCTCCTGGTCGACGCGGGTTACGAGTGTACGGGCGCCACGATGCGCCTCGCCACCAACGAGGACGACCGCCCCGGCGAGCGTACCTGCTGCAGCACCGACGACATCGCCGATGCCCGCCAGGCTTGCTGGGACGCGGGCATCCGGCACCGCGTCTTCGATTACTCGCGCGAGTTCGCTCGCGACGTGATCGACCCCTTCGTCGCGGCGTACGAGGCCGGCCTCACGCCCAACCCCTGCGTCGCCTGCAACCGGCACCTCAAGTTCGGCGCCCTGCTCGACTTGGCGCTCGAGCTCGGGTATGACCACGTCGCCACCGGCCACTACGCGCGCGTCACTCACGACGTCGCCGGCTGGCACCTGCTCAAGGGGGTCGACACGCGCAAGGACCAGAGCTACTTCCTCTTCGGCCTCACGCAGGAGCGCCTCGCCCACGTCATGTTTCCGCTGGGTGGGATGCTCAAGGACCCCGAGGTGCGCGACATCGCCGCAAGCTATGGCCTCACGAGCGCCAACAAGAAGGACTCCGAGGGCATCTGCTTCGTTCCCGGCGGCGACCACCTGCGCTTTATTGAGGAGCGCACTGGCCGCATCGCGCCCGAGGGCGACATTCTCGACACAGAGGGCAACGTCCTCGGACGCCATCAAGGCGCGCTTCGCTACACGCTGGGCCAGCGCAAGGGCCTGGGCGTGGCCTGCGCCAAGCCCGTCTACGTCTGCAAGGTCGACACCGTTGCCAATACCGTGACCCTTGGCGACGAGGACCGCCTCATGGCGAGCGCGCTCGTCGCCGGCGAGTGGAACTGGGTCTCCGGCCACGTGCCGGCTGAGCCCGTGCGTGCGGCGGCAAAGGTGCGCTATCGCCAGCCGGATCAGCCCTGCGTGGCGACGCCGCTTCCAGACGGCCGCGTGCGCCTCGAGTTCGACGCGCCGCAGCGCGCGATCACGCCCGGACAGGCCACGGTGCTCTACCTCGGCGACGAAGTCCTCGGCGGCGGCACAATCGAGCACGTCGAGTAGCGCCCACTCGCACGGCCGGCGCGGCCCGCGCGCCCGCGATAACAGAAGGCGCTCGCCACGTGGGTGACGAGCGCCTCTGCGTTTCGAATCCTCAGGCGCGACCTCCCTTCAGGCGCGCCCGGGCAGCTGCCGTTCCTAGTGGTCAGACAGCGAGAAAGCGTTCCTCATCAGCATGCTCGAGGTGTAGAGCACCTTGTCGAGCAGCTTGTCGGTCTCGACGCGAAGCTCGTCGGCAACGCGCTGGTTGGCCACCTCGAGCACGCCCTCGACCTCGGCGGTGTCAGCGCCGGCTTCCTCAAGCGCGGCGACGCGGGCGTCGGTCTCGCGCAGCACGCGCTGGCCAAAGGCCATCGTGCGCTCGCGGTAGTTGTCGATGGTGTTCACGTTGTCGTTGAAGTGCGCATCGGCGATCGCGGCGATGATGCGGTTCGCCCAGTAGAAGTTCTCCGTGGTCACGTGGGCCGTGGTGTCGCGCAGGTACGCCGGCATGTCGCCAACCTGGGCAAAGAACGGCGCCAGGGTGTTGAAGGCGTTCGAGCCGTAGGCCATCCACTGCACGCAGCGCGTGGCCGCGGGCGCATAGCGGCGCAGCTGCAGCACGGCGAGGTGGTTGTTGCGGTTGATGCCGATGGAGCGGTAGCGGCGACGCTCGACATCGGTGCCGAGGTTGCCATAGGGGTCGAACGGCGTTCCGTCGTAGTGGCTCGAGAGCACGTCCTTCACGTCCTCGATGGTGAGTTTGCGCTCCGGCACGCGGCACCAGGGGATGTCGTCGCTCTCCGGGCCCCACTCGGCGTCCGGGCCGTCCCAGGCGTCGCTGGGATTGAGCGTGCGCTGCATCATCCACGCGCGACAGGTGTTGTAGACGTGGTCGCGGCCGGTGTGGGAACCAAACGCCTCGCGCGGGTTGAAGCGCGTGTGAACGCCGTCCGCGCAAACCGCGCCCTCCTCGCTGCCAGCAAGGCCGAGGTCAGCGTCAGAGAGCGTGAGGTCGAGATGGTTCGCGGCCATCCACTCGCGAAGGTCCGCGCTGCACATGAAGTCGCGCTGGTCACCCATGGCATCATCGAGGTCGAAGTCGTCGATGCCAAGCTGGTTGGGCATCGTGACGTAGGCCTCATCCGGCACGCGGCGGGCGATCCAGTGGTGGCCGCCAACGGACTCAATCCACCAGACCTCGTCCGCGTCAGAAAAGGCGGTGCCGTTCATCTCGTACGTGCCGTAGGTCTCCAGCAGCTCGCCCAGGCGACGCACGCCCTCACGCGCGCTGTTGACGTACGGGAGGACGATCGTGAGGAAGTCCTCCTCGCCGATGCCACCGGGAACCTCCGGCTCATAGCCCTCCTCGCCGGGGTTGCCCTTCGCGGGCGCAAGCGTGACGAGGGGGTCAGCGCCAAGCACGCGCTCGTTGGTTGTGATGGTCTCCGTCGCGCTCATGGCGACCTGGGCCTCGTTGAAGCCGGCCTCGCCCCAGATGCCCTCGTCGAGAAGCGCGTTGGGCACGGCGGTGTAGCGCTGCGGGTTATCCGGCAGCTCGATCTCGACGTGGGAGAGCACCGAGCGATAGTGGCGCGGCTGATCCTCCGGCATCACCACGACGGTGCGCTTCGGGTCGAACGTGCCGTTAGAGGAATCCTCATTGCGCGCAATAATGGTTGACCCATCGTAGCTCGCCTTTTTGCCAATTAGGATTGTAGTGCAACCCATTACTGTCTCCCTTCACCGCCACCAGCGCGGGAATTAATATCCGTAACCCAAGACTACCACGCGAGCGAGAAAAAGATTCTCCTCGCCACGCACCGATTGCCCGCCGCACGCAGCCGACGAGCACCTGCCATCCGCATGGGCATCGCCCCTCCGCAGCAAGCAGCGGGAGGCCTCGCCATGCGAAATGAGGGGTTTTCCGAAGGACACCCGAATGAAGCACGGCGAGGCCTCCCGCGCACCCCCGTCGGGTCGATCCACCCCTACGCGAACTGCGACTGGTAGAGCTCGGCGTACGCGCCGCCGCGGGCGAGCAGCTCGTCGTGCGAGCCCTGCTCGATGATGTTGCCGTGGTCCATCACCAGGATGAGGTCCGCGTCGACGATGGTCGAGAGGCGGTGCGCGATGACGAAGCTCGTGCGGCCGGCCATGAGATTCTCCATCGCGTGGACGATCGCCTGCTCGGTACGCGTATCGACACTCGAGGTCGCCTCATCCAGGATGAGGATCGCCGGGTCGCGCAGCATCGCGCGAGCGATGGTAAAGAGCTGGCGCTGGCCGGCGCTCACGGCCTCCGCGTCACCGGCGAGCACCGTGTCATAGCCCTCCGGCAGCGTGTGGATGAAGAAGTCGACATGAGCCGCCTTAGCTGCGGCGATGACCTCCTCGCGCGTGGCGCCGGGGCAGCCGTAGGCGATGTTCTCGGCCACGGTCCCCTCGAAAAGCCAGGCGTCCTGGAGCACCATGCCAAACTGCTGGCGCAGGTCGCGGGCGCGCATCTTGCGCGTATCGCGGCCATCGAGCGTGATGTGGCCGCCATCGACCTCGTAGAAGCGCATGAGGAGGTTCACGAGCGTCGTCTTGCCGGCGCCCGTCGCGCCCACGATGGCGATCTTCTGGCCAGGCTCCGCCACGAGCGAGACGTCGTGCATGAGGGGGTTCTCCGGCGTGTAGCCAAAGCGCACGTGCTCGAAGGCGATGCGGCCCTCGACCGGTTGGACGGGCTCGATGGGCTCCGCCGGATCCGCCTCGACCTCGTCCTCGTCGAGCAGGCGGAAGACGCGCTCCGCGGCGGCAAGGGCTCCCTGCAGCATGTTCACGGTGAGCGAAACCTGCGTGAGCGGCTCGGACGCGTGGTTGAGGTACTGGAAGAATGCCTGGAAGACGCCCACGGTAAAGCCACCGGTAAGCAGCATCTGGCCCCCGAGGAACGCAATCACGACCTGCGACAGACGCATGACGAAACGGATGGCGGGGCCGACGGATTGCGTCAGGAAGTCCGAGAACGCGGACGCCGTCGCGAGCTCCTGTGCCGCCTTGCCGATCTCCGCCACGCTGGCCTCATCACGGCCGAACGCCTTGATGACGGCGCGGCCGGAGTACGCCTGCTCCACGCAGCCGGTGAGCTTGCCGAGCGACGCCTGCCTCGAGGCTGTCGCCGTGAGGGTGTGCATCGCGAAGAACCTCGTCACGAGCAGCGCCACCGAGGCGAACGCCGTGAAGACGAGCGCGAGCTTGACACTCACGGAGAACATGAGGATGACGGCAAGGAGGAACGTCAGGCCGGAGTTCACGACCTGCATGAGGCCGCGCTGCAGCACCTCGCTGACCTTATCGAGGTCGTTCGTGGCGCGGCTGATCGTCTCGCCCGGCTGGTGGCGGTCGAAGTACGCGAGCGGCAGGCGCTCGAGCTTGGCCGCGATCTGCTCGCGGAGCCTGAGGTTCAGGCGCTCCGCGAAACTCGCCATAATGAAGGAGTTGATGGTGTAGAAGGCCCAGGAGAGCGTCCAGAGACCGAAGAACGTCAGGATCTCGGTGCCGCCGTTCTCGAAGGCGACAACGTAGCTCTCGCCGCGCGCGAAGCACTCCTGGATGTTGCCCCACAAAAGGTCGATGAGGCCGGCGCTGTAGGACACGGCGCCGAGCTGCAGCGTCACGTAGGTCACGGCGAAGACGCTCATGAGGACGAGCCTCCAACGCTGACCGGCGGCGGCGTTCCAAAGGCGCACGGCCGTGGCGGCGGCGTTTGCGGGCACCTCGAGCTCCTCTTCGGGCTCGGGTGCCTGGTACTCGAGCTCCTCTTCGGGCTCGGGTGCCTGGCGCTTGAGCTCCCCTTCGAACTCGGGCGTCTGGCGCTTGAGCTCTTCTTCGTTACTCATGGCTGACCTCCTTCCTGAGCTGGGATTCCGCGATGGCGCGATAGTTGTCGCAGGTCTGCATGAGGTCGTCGTGGCGGCCAAGGCCCACGATCGAGCCATCCTTCAGGACCACAATCTGGTTGGCGTCATGAATGGTGCTTACACGCTGGGCGATCACGAGCTGCGCCGCGTGCGCGAGCTCGGTCGTGAGGGCATGGCGAAGCGCCGCGTCGGTCTTGAAGTCGAGCGCGGAGAACGAGTCGTCGAAGACGTAGAGGTCCGCGTGGCGCACGAGGGCGCGCGCGATGGCGAGGCGCTGGCGCTGGCCTCCGGAGAAGTTCGTGCCGCCCTGGGTCACGGGAGCGTTGAGGCCGCCGGGCAGCTCGCGAACGAAGCTCGCCTGCGCGACGTCGAGCGCGTGCCAGAGCTCCTCGTCCGTCGCGTTGGCGCGGCCGTGGCGGAGATTCTCGGCGATGGTGCCGCTAAAGAGCCACGCCTTCTGCGGGACATAGGCGATGCGGCTCCTGAGATCTGCCTGGGCGACGTCGCGGACATCGACGCCCTCGAAGAGGAGCTTGCCGCTGGTGACGTCGTTGAAGCGCAGGAGCATCTTGGCGATCGTCGACTTGCCGGAGCCGGTGTTGCCGATGATGGCCGTGACCTCGCCGCGACGGATGCTGAACGTCAGGTCGTGGAGGGTATCCTCATCCGCGTCGGAGAAGCGCAGGCTCACGTGGTCGAAGCGGGCGACCTCGGCGGGAGCGGGCGCGGCGGCGTCGCCGGCTGCGGTGGCAGCGGGCGCGGCGGCGGCGCTGTCGGCTGTGACGGACGCGGCGGCGGCATCCTCGCCCTTTGCGCCAGCCTCGGGCTTGGCAAGCGTCTCGGGGAGCGCCACGCAGGTCTCGGCATCGCGAATCTCGGGCACGAAGCGCAGCACCTCGGACGCACGGTCGAGGCACGCCATGGCCCTCGGCACGGAGATGAGCGCGAACTGCGCCATCATCAGGAAGAACAGAATGAGCATCGCGTACTCGATGATGGCCGAGATGGAGCCGATCTGCATCGCGTGCACGCCGACGCGGTTGGCGCCGAGCCACATGACGAGCGACTCCACGGCGTTCATCAGGAAGAACGCCAGGGTGTCCGTCGCGGCGAAGACCATGTTCACGCGGATGGCATTGTCCGCGTAGGCGGAGAAGGTCTCGTCCAGGCGCTCACGGGTCTCGTCCTCGCAGCCGAAGGCGCGAACGACGCGCACACCCGTGATGGCCTCGCGCAGGCGCGCGTTCATCGAGTCGATGAAGCCCTGGAGACGCGTGAAGATCGGCGCCGTGGCGAAGACGCTCACGAGGGAGACGGCGATGGTCGCCACAGTGACGGTGAGCAGCACCCAACCCATGAGCGTATCGATCGAGAACGCCAGCCCCACCGAGATGGCGCACATGATGGGCACGGGCAGGATCATGAGGATGGCCATGAGCAGCGTCTGCTGCACGACGTTTGCGTCCGAGAGCGTGCGCGTGATCATCGAGCCGGTGCCGAAGCGCGAGAAGTCGCCGGCGGAGAAGTCAAGCGAGGCGCGATAGACGCGCATGCGCAGGTCTCGGCCGACGTTGGCGCACAGGCGCGAGGCGAGCCACGTCGACGTGATGTAGCCGAACGATCCGCAGAGCGCCGCGACCAGCATGAGGACGCCGTGGGTCATGAACTCGTTTGCGTCGTGCGTGGTGATGGCGACGTTGATCATCATGGAGAGCTGCGTGGGGATGAGCAGCATGCCCGAGAGGTCGAAGAGCATCGCCACGAGGGTACCCGCGCAGAGGCGCTTGTAGGGCGCGAGAAGGCTGGCCAGGAGCCTAACGACCTCGGACTTGGAGGCGCGCTTGGCGGAGGTGGCAAGGCCACCGTCGTTGCCGGCGGCGCCAGATGCGGAGGGGTTGCCGGCGGCGTCTTTGCCGCTGGCGCCTGGAGCTGCCGCACGGCGGGCATCGCGGCGTTCGCGGGCCTGCCTCCGCAGCTCGTTTTCTATCGTGTCCTTGTCCTGACTCACCTTGCTTCCTCCCCTTCCATCCTCTTGATCTCCTCCTCGACCGCACCGACGTACTTGTCGATGAGCCGCATCATCTCGTCCTGCTCCTCGGGGGCGAGCACCTCGAACGCTCGACGCTCCGCCTGACTTGCGGGCACGATCTTGGCCGCGACGAACGCGCGGCCCGCCGGCGTGAGCGCGACGCGCTTAGCCTTTCGGCTGCCCTCACAGAACGACGTCTCGACGTAGCCCTTCGACTCGAGCGTGCGCAGGGTCGAGTTGAGCGTCTGCTTGCTGAGGCAGTAGGCCTCGCAGAGATCGCGCAGCGAGGCCTCGTTGCCGCGGGCGTAGATGGCATAGAGCAGCCAATACGCGCTGTCAGAGAGGCCACAGCCACGTGCGAGGTTGTGATAGAGCTGGTCAGATTTTCGATAGAGCTTGTCGAACTCGCGGTTCCAAACGCCGACGGAGATGAGGCCGTCCGGATCCCTTGGAATGGGGCCCGCAGGGACCGCGGGCGCGGCGTCGCTGGCGGCGGGGACCGTGTTCGAGCGCACCTCGTTCGGCATAGGCTTCCAAATCATACGGTTTCGGACAATTCTGGTTCAGTATAGTCCGATTTCGTATCAATTGAACGTCTAATTGCGGGACTTTTCGCACCACGCGCGAGCAGCGCTCGCCGAAACCCACACCTTCTCGAGCTATGGCCGCGTTCCAGCGCCGATACCTCGAAGAACTGCGTGTCTCGGCGAAGCAGCAGCGCGCGGCGGCATCGCCAGCCGGGGCGGCGTCGCCAGACGCGGGGCATCGCCGGCCGGAACGCGTCGGCGTTCGCGGGCTGGGGATGGCGCAGGCGCGTCGCCGTGCGGGCGGGTGCGGGCTCACGGAAGGGGCGGGCGAGAAAACCCACCTCCTGTAAGGGTTCGGGGCGTTTTTCGGGACCGAAACGTTACAAGAGGTGGGTTCTAGTGAGGCGGCGCGGCAGAGCGGGAAACGCTGGCGAGGTTTCGACACAGACAGCGCCCCAATGTATGTCGCCTGGCTTCCGCCGCGGAGGCGCGCTCGCCGAAACTCACACCTTCTCGAGCTATGGCCGCCTTCCGGCACCGATACCTCGAAGAACTGCGTGTCTCGGCGAAGCAGCAACGCGCGGTGGCATCGCCGGCCGGGGCGGCGTCGCCAGACGCGGGAGCGCCCCACCACAGCAGCGCGCAGCGACGTCGCCAGCCGGGGCGGCGTCGTCAGACGCGAAAGCGCGCCGCCCGTGCGCACGCCGCACGCGCCACGCACGCCTACGCGCACGCCACCTGCGCCCGCGCAACCTCGCGTGGCGGTTAGAACCTCGCGCGGAGGGCCTCCACGACGCAGGGCGGAACGAGCATCGAAACGTCCGCGCCAAGGCCGGCGAGCTGGCGAACGATGGAGCTCGACACGTAGCCGTACTCGGGGCTGCTCATCACGAAGATGCTCTCGACGTCCGGCGCGAGGCGGGAGTTGAGGTCCGCCTGCTGGAGCTCGTATTCGAAGTCCGTCATCGCGCGCAGGCCCTTGACCACGGCGCCCGCGCCAATCTCATGGCAGAAGTCGACGAGGAGTCCTGTGAGCGGGCGCACGTCGACGCCCTCGCTCACGCCCTCGTCCGCCAGGGCCCGACGGGCGAGCTCGACGCGCTCGTCCAACGTGAACTTGGGACCAGTGCCGTTCTTGCCAAGGCTCGCCGCCACGGCAACGGTCACGCGACCGGCAATGCGGCGCGCGCGGCGGACGACGTCGATGTGACCGTAGGTGATGGGGTCGAAGGTGCCCGGCACCACAACGTGCTCGATGCGGTTCACGTGAGAGTTCTCCATGAGCTACTTATCCCTTCCCAGCAGGTCAACGGACGTGTGCCCGTAGCGCTTCTGCTTGAGCGGCACGAAACCGGAAGGTTCGATCGTGGGCCGGTTCGAGCCGCGCTCGTACAGGATGATAGCGTCCTCCGTGAGGAGACCCGTGGAATCGAGAGACTCCACGAAGGCGGCGACATCGGTGGCCTCGGTGGCATACGGCGGGTCAAGCAGCACGATGTCGAAGGGCGCGCCAGCAATCCTGCCACCAGCGGCGAGTCTCGCGGAGTCGCCGCGCACGACGTTGTACCTCATCGGATCGGCGCCGAGCGACGCCGCGTTCCTGCGAACGCGCGCACAGGCGTCACGGTCGAGGTCAACGAACGTGCACCACGAGGCGCCGCGGCTGAGCATCTCGAGCCCAAGGGCACCAGACCCCGCGAACGCGTCGAGCGCGCGAGAGCACTCGAGCGACAGCCCGCGCGCGGACAGAATCATGGAGGAAACCGCCTCGCGGACGCGATCGGTGGTCGGGCGCGTGACGTCGCGGCCCTCGGGCGCCTCGATCGGGCGCCCCTTCCATTCGCCGCCTACAATCCTCATTGGTCTCCCCTTTCTCCCTTGAAATATGCCCCGAACCTCCTGCGGACCTCTCGCGCGAGCGGCGCGTTTCTCGGCCCAGAAAGCGACGGGTCCGCCGAGACGAGCTCGAGCGCGTCTGTGTGCGCGGCCTCTACGAGGTCTGCGTCCGCGATCAGGTCCACGTGCCGGAGCGTCACGCCACCGCTCTGGCGGTATCCCAGCACTTCGCCCTCGTGGCGAAGGCGCAGGTCGGTCTCTGCGAGCTCGAAGCCGTCGCTCGTCCTCTCGAGCGCGGAGAGGCGCCTCTTCGCCGGACTCGTGCCGCGTGCCGCAGAGACGAGATAGACGGTGCCCGGATCCTTCCCTCGCCCGACGCGCCCGCGCAGCTGATGGAGAGTCGCGAGGCCAAAGCGGTCGGCGTCCCACACCATCATGACTGTGGCGTTGGGCACGTCAACGCCCACTTCCACGACCGTCGTCGACACGAGCACCTGCGTGGCGCCGGAGCGGAACGCGGCCATCGCCTCGTCCTTCTCCGCCGGCGTCATGCGGCCGGTGAGCAGGCCCACGTTCGCGTCACGGAACACCCTGTCGCGGAGGCGCTCGAAGGTCGCCTGCGCGGAGTGTGGCTTGGCCTCCGTGCGCGCGAGCTCCTCGGCAGGCACGTCGTCGAGCTCGGAGCCGTCATCCGCATCGTCGACAAGCGGACAGATTACATAAGCCTGATGACCCGCGGCGATGGCCTCCGCGATGGCAGAATGGGCGACGTCCGCGTTCTCCGGCGTGAGGAGCTTCGTGGTAATGCCGGCCCCCGCATGCGGACGTTCCGTGATGCGCGAGCAGGCAAGGTCGCCATAGACGGAAAGCGCAAGCGTGCGCGGGATGGGCGTTGCCGTCATCGTGAGCTGATCGGGTGCTGCGCCCTTCGAGCGCAAACGCGAGCGCTGGCCCACGCCGAAGCGATGCTGCTCGTCTACGACGACAAGCGAGAGGTCCGCGAACGCGAGGTCCTCGCCGAGCACTGCCGTCGTGCCAAAGAGCACGCAGGTGTCGCCGGCTGCGAGCGAGACGGCCGTGGACGAGCGCTCGGCGGAAGGCGTCGAACCCGTCACGAGGGCCCAGGTGATGTTCGCGGCGTCGAAGACCGGGCCGAGCTTCTCGGCGTACTGGCGCGCGAGGACGCTCGTGGGCGCCATGACGGCGGCCTGGGTGCCGCTATCTGCGACGGCGGCGAGGGCGACCGCGGCGACGGCCGTCTTGCCCGTGCCCACGTCACCCAGAAGCAGGCGGTTCATGGGCGTTGCGGCAGCCATGTCAGCGAGAATCTCATCCGCGGCAGCACGCTGCTCGCCCGTGAGCTCGAACGGCAGCGCGGCGAGCAGGGCCTCGACGTGGGGGCCGGACGTCACGTGAGCATGGGCCGAGAGCTCCGCGATCTCGATCTGCCTGCGCGCGAGAAGGGCCGCCTGCAGGCAGAGCAGCTCGTCATAGGCGAAACGGCGGCGGGCACGCTCGGCGGCGTGCGAGGCGCACGGGAAGTGCGCCTCGCGAATGGCGCGCGCTTCGGTCATGAGACCGTGGGCCGCGACGAGCCTGGCGGGCATGAAGTCGCAGGCGTCACCCCAGTCAGCGAGCGCGGCGCTCTCGATGCGACGCATCCAAGCCGGCGTCAGCCCCTCGGAAACGGAATGCACGGGTAGCAGGCGCGCGAACGCAGACGGGGAGGCGGCCTCCCCCTCGCGCGCCACAACCTCGTGGAACTGTGGTGTCATCTGCTTGAAGCCATACGCAAAGGTGACCTTGCCGGAAACTGCGAGCGTGTCGCCATGATGGAGCTGGTCCGCGAGCCAGGGCTGCTTGAAGAAGGTGCACATGAGCACGCCCGTCTCGTCGATAAGCGCGACTTCCACGATCTGGAGGCGCGGGCGCGGACGCTTGAGCGTCACCTTGTCGATGACGCCCACGCACGTGACCTCGGCGCCCACGTCTGCCTGGGAGACCATCGTGATGCGCGTGAAGTCGAGGTAGCGATGCGGGATGTGGAGAAGCGCGTCTCGGACGCTCTCCACGCCAAGGCGTTCGAGGGCCTCAGCGCGAGACCCTCGAGCAAAACGCAGGCGCGAGACATCGCCGTCCCACGCCCGCGTGCGCGCGAGGCGCAGCGACGCCTCGCCTATGTCTGGAATGGTCCCCGCCGCACGGGCGAGGTCCCCGGAGGTGCCGGTCACACGAGCCCCGGAAGGCTACTCGATCGAGAAGATGACCGGGTAGAGCGGCTGGCCGCCACGGTGGGCGTCGATCTCGAGGTCAGGCTGGGCCTCCTCGATGCGACTGCACAGGGCGTCGAAGCGCTCCTCGTCCATGTCCTCGCCGGCGAGGATGGTGAGGGTGTCGCCCTCCTCCTCGTCCTGCATCTTGGCGATGAGGTCGAGGGTGACCTGCTCGACGTCAGAGCCGACGATGGCGATGTCGCCACCGGCGATGCCCATGATGTCGCCGTCGTGGATCGGGGTGCCGTCAGCGGCCTGGGAATCACGAACGGCGTGGGTGACCTCGCCGTCGCGGACCTCGGCGATGGCCTCGACCATGGCCTCGGCGTTGTCCTCGGCGCTAGCCTCGACATCGACGGCGAACATGGCGGCGAACGCCTGCGGCACGGTCTTGGTGGGAACGACGATGATCTCGAAGTCCTCAGAGGCGCTCGCGGCGGCCTCCGCGGCCATGCGGATGTTGCCGTTGTTGGGCAGGACGATGACGTGCTCCGCGTTGGCGGAGGCGGCGGCGTCGAGGATGTCAGCCGTGGAGGGGTTCATCGTCTGGCCGCCAGAGACCACGACGTCGACGCCGAGGGACTTGAGGATGTCGGCCTCGCCGGCACCGGCGGCGACGGCAACGAAGCCGAGGGGCTTCTTGGGCTCAGCGGGAGCAGCGGCAGCCTGGTCCGCGGCGATGCTGGCCGTGCGATCGTGGGCCTCCATCACCATGTTGTGGATGAAGACCTCGTAGACCTGACCGTACTTGAGCATGTACTCGAGCACGCGGTTGGGCTCGTTAGAGTGGACGTGGACCTTGAAGTCCGGGAAGGAACCGACGACGAGCTCGCAATCACCGAGCGTGGCGAGGTACGAGAGGGCGGCGTCGGGATCGAAGCCCTCCTCGGCCTTGAAGAGGAACTCGTTGCAGTAAGTGTACTCCGAGCCCTCCCAGTCATCGTTGAGCTCGATGGCGACGCGGGCGTCTGCGGCACCGTGCGCGGAGGAGGCAGAGGCGACGGAGGTCTCGAAGTCGATCTTGCCGGACTTGCCGAGGGCGGCGTTGACGAAGGCCTCGACGAAGGTGGCGAAGCCGTAGGCGCCGGAGTCGACGACGCCGTTCTCCTTGAGGA
Source organism: Collinsella sp. 1033st1_E11_1033SCRN_220408 (assembly GCF_039062465.1). Lineage (NCBI taxonomy): Bacteria > Bacillati > Actinomycetota > Coriobacteriia > Coriobacteriales > Coriobacteriaceae > Collinsella > Collinsella sp. 1033st1_E11_1033SCRN_220408. The sequence goes on along the minus strand of NZ_JBCLNF010000001.1, from coordinate 140,720 downwards.
CGGGCAGCAGATCGGGCGTGCGGGCGACGGACTCATACGCCTCGACGACGAGGGCCTCGAGCATCTCGGGGACCGGCATCTTCTCCTTCTCGCAGCGGTCGGCGCGAGTCGACATGTCGCGGATGACGGTGAGGATCGTGCCCTCGACCGGCTTGCGGACTGCCTTGAAGGCGACCTTCACGCTGTTGCGGAATGCCGCCGCGATGTCCGCCGCGGTGACGGGCTCGCGAGAGCCAACGAGGCCCTCCGCCATGCCGCGAAGAATCTGGCTCGTGATGACGCCGGAGTTGCCGCGGGCACCCATGAGGGAGCCGTGCGTGATTGCCTTGGCAACGGCCTCCATGTCCGCGTCTGCGGGAAGCGCCTCGACCTCGCGGACGACGGTGCCGAGCGTGAGCGACATGTTGGTGCCGGTGTCGCCATCGGGCACGGGGAAGACGTTGAGCTTGTTGATGTCTTCCGACTTGTCGGCCACAGCCTTGGCGGCGACGGGGAAGCACGAGCGAATCACGTTGGAAATCATGTTTGGGACTCTCTCCATATCGATTGCCTTAGCGGCGTTGGTGCCCGCTTGCGGGCGTCGTGCGACGACCCGAGATGACCCGGGCCAAGGGTACGGCCCGAGATAGCCCCGGACCGAGTGGGCGCTACCTGTTGGCGCGAAGGTCCTCGACGTGGACCGTGACGTCTGCGTTGTCGATCTCCGCGACCTCCTTGAGCGTGAAGCGAACGGCGCTCTCGAGGTTGCGGGAGACGCTCGCCATGTTGACGCCCTGCTCGAGGACGGTGTGGAGGTCGACCTTGACGCGACCATCCACCACGGTGACGTCGATGCCCTTGCGGAGGCTGCCGAGCGACAGCAGACGAACGATGTTGTCCTGGGCATCCGTGTAGGCCATGCCCACGACGCCGTAGCACTCGAACGCGGCGTAACCGGCGAGGTCAGCGATGACGTCGTTAGAGACCCGGAGGGTGCCGGGAATGGGATCGGCCATGCGTCTCTCCTCTCGTTTGGCCGGCTGCACCGGCCACCAAGCCACCGGGAAGCCGGCGGCCCATGAGATTTCATAGGTAGAAGGAAGTATAGCGCGAAGCCAGGCGACGGCGCGCGGCAGCTGTGCGAGACCCGCGTATCGCCACGTCCGCACCCGAGCGGCGCCCGGCTCCGCCCAAAAGAACCGTTCCGGGAAAGAGCTGGCACGTTCGCCGCTTATTTTTCATGTTCACTCTTTACAGACTCCTTATACATGTGAACACTATTCGTGAACAAAGGCTCGCGCTCGCACGGGGCGGGTCGCATGAAGCAGCGGTCGCCCGGCACCCACCATCGCACGAGCGCCGGATGACCGCCGCACGCCGCTCGCGGCGCCGATGTCGCAAACCCGCCCGGCACCCCCGTGCCCACACGTAAGGACACACGAATGAAGGTCTACGAAGGCACCATCCTCACGGTCAACGCCACGGACGACGTGGCGCGCTACCTCGTCGAAGACGGCGGCCGCATCGTCTACGTGGGCAATAACCTGCCCGAACGCTACGTCACCGGCGAGCGCGTCGACCTTGCCGGCCGCGCCCTCTGTCCGAGCTTCGTCGACACGCACGAACACCTCGCTAGCTTCGCCACGTTCAACGCCGGCCTCAACGTCATGAACGCTCGAACGAACGCCCAAATCTGCGAGATGGTGAGCGAGTTCGCCGCCAGGTCATCCGCCAAGACCCTCATCGCTTTCGGCGCCTCGCCCTACTCTGTCGAGGAGGGCCGCCTCGTCACGCGCGAGGAGCTCGACGCCGTCTGCCCGGACCGCCCGCTCATGATCGTGAAGTACGACGGCCACGCTTGCGTCGTCAACACTCCCCTGCTCAGGAAGGTCGAGGATAAGGTCTCCGTCCTCCGCGGCTACCACCCGAACACGGGCGAGATGAACCAGGAGGCCTTCTTCGCGGTCTCGAACTTCATCACCGATTCGCTCTCCATCCCCGAGCTCGTCAAGAACATCCAACACGCGATGGACTACCTCGCCAGCAGGGGCATCGGCATGGTCCACGACGTCTCGGGCGTCGGCTTCACCGGAGACCTCGACATATCGCTCGAGCAGTGGCTCGCCAAGAGCGCCCAGAGCGGCTTCCAGATCCGCATCTTCCCGCAGTCGCTCGACCCGAAGGTCGCCACCAAGCGCCACCTGCCGCGCATCGGCGGATGCTTCGCCTGCGCGCTCGACGGCTGCTTTGGCTCGAAGGACGCCGCGATGCACGAGCCCTACGAGGGCACCGACGACAAGGGCGTCCTCTACTACACCGACGAGCAGGTCCTCGAGTTCTGCCGTGCCGCCAACCGCGCCGGCCTCCAGATCGAGGTCCATGCCATAGGCGATGCCGCGTTTGACCAGGCGGCCCGCTGCCTCGCCCGCGCGCTCGACGAGTTCCCGCGCGAGGACGCCCGCCACGGCATCATCCACGATAACCTGCCCACGCCCGAGGGCATCGCCCTTTGCGCGAGCCACGGCATCCACTTCCCGATGCAGTCCTCCTTCATCGACTGGCCGCAGGAGCCCGAGTCCTATCTCGTTGAGCTCCTCGGCAAGGAGCGCGTCGGCCGCCTGAACCCGCTTCGCGACATCGCCGACGCCGGCATCGTGATCTCCCTCGGTTCGGACGCGCCCTGCACGGACCCCGATCCCATCCTTTGGCTGCACCGCGCCTGCAACAACAGCACGCCCGGCCAGTCGCTCACCATCCGCGAGGCGCTCAGGGCCGCGACCTACAACGGCGCTTGGGTAACCTTCGACGAGCGCGACCGCGGTTCTCTCGAGGCCGGCAAGCTCGCCGACATGGTGATCCTCTCCGAGAACCCCTACGAGGTGCCCACCGCCGAGCTCGAGCGCATCAAGGTCGAGGAGCTCCTCCTCCAAGGCCGCCCGTATCGCCCGCAGCACCAGGGCGTCGCCGCCGCCATCGCGCGCGGCATGCTCGGCCACGGAGCCTGCTAGCCCACCCGCCCGCCATCACGCCAAAAAAGTTGACAAAGGGACTGTCCCTTTGTCAACTTTTCCAACAAACGAAGGACCGTCAATGATTTCGCACATCCAGTTCCGCGTTCTCTCCTCGCTGGCCACCAAGCCCGCGACCACGCAGCGAGACATCGTCGCCAACGCCGGCGTCTCGCTCGGCTCGGTCAACAAGGCCGTTCGCACGCTGACGGAAGCCGGCCTCGTCGCGAGCGACCTTTCCATCACCGACGCCGGACGCGAGGCGCTCGAGCTGTTCCGCGTGCGTGGTGCCATCATCCTCGCCGCGGGCATCGGCAGGCGCTTCGCCCCGCTCTCCTTCGAGCGCCCCAAGGCGCTCTTCCGCGTGAGGGGCGAGGTCCTCATCGAGCGTCTCATCCGCCAGCTGCGCGAGGCGGGCGTCGAGGACATCCACGTGGTCGTCGGACCGATGAAGGAGAGCTTCTACTACCTCGAGGACAAGCTCGGCGTAAAGCTCGTCCAGACGACGGAATACGCCACCAGGAACAACCACGCGTCGCTCTGGAGCGCGCGCAGCTACCTTGGCAACACCTACGTCTGCCCGGCGGACCAGTATTACGAGGAAAACCTCTTCCACCCGTACGAGTACCGCTCCAGTTGCGTGGCCGTGCGCACCCAGGGCAAGGGCGCAAAGCAGGCATTCGACCTCGGCGCCAACGACCTTATCGTCGCCGCGCGCAAGGACACCGACGTCGCCTGGCGCATGGAGGGCCCGGCCTACCTCGACCAGGACTTCGCCGACGACTACCTCGACATCCTCGAAGACGAGTACAACCTCCCCGAGACCGAGGGCAAGCTCTGGGAGACCATCTTCATCGAGCACGTCGACGAGCTGCACATGTTCGCCCGCAAGCTCACTCGCGACACGATCCACGAGTTCGACTACCTCGGCGATCTCTGCGCCTTCGACACCGCCTTCATGGAGAACGTCGATTCCACGATCCTCGACAACATCTGCCGCACGCTCAGCTGCGGCCGCGACGACATCACGGACGTCCGCCCGCTCGACTCGGGCCTCACGAACCTGTCCGTCCTCTTCACCTGCAAGGGCGTGCGCTACGTATACCGTCACCCCGGCGCCGGCACGGACGAGATCATCAACCGCGAGGCGGAGACCTACGCCCTCGGCATTGCCTCTGACCTGGGCCTCGATTCGAGCTTCATCCACGAGGACCCCAAGACCGGCTGGAAGCTCAGCCGCTTCATCGAAGGCTGCCACGAGCTCGACTATGAGAACGAGGACGAGGTCAGGCACGCGCTCGAGATCGCGCGCTCGCTCCACACGTCCGGCGCCACCTCGCCCTGGAAGTTCGACTTCTACGACGAGGCAAAGCGGATCTGGCACCTGCTCGAGGAGGAGGGCTGGCCGCTGCCCGCGGATTTCGACGAGCTCGCAGAGCAAATCGGTAAGCTCGTTGGCCCGATGCGCACCGGCGCCGGCGCCCCCGTCCTGTGCCACAACGACTTCTACGGCCCGAACCTCCTCGTTACCGGTGACGACATCTGCCTCATCGACTGGGAGTACGCGGCCATGGGCGACTACGGCTGCGACTTTGGCAACTTCATCGCGCAGGGCTCGGGCTATAGCGTCAAGCGCGCGCTCGAGGTGCTGCCCTACTACTTCGGCCGTGAGGCGACCGACGAGGAGCTGCTGCACTGCACCGCATGCGTGGCTGTCGTGGGCTGGTACTGGTACGTCTGGGCGCTCTTCAAGGAGTGCAAGGGCGCGCCGGTCGGCAAGTGGACGCGCATCTGGTATGACGCCGCAAAGGATTTCAGTGCCGCCGCGCAGGAGATGCTGGACGAGAGCTGCAAGAACCTCCACGCCCTCACGCGCCCCGAGTTCGACGCGCTCGTCGCCGTCGAAGGCGGAAAGGGCAACGAGGCGGACGCCTCCATGCTTGCGCAGCTCGCGGACGAGGGCCTCGTCAACCGCACGAGCGTGGGTGCCTCGCTCACCACGGCGGGCTTCATGTCACTCGAGCCCTATCGCGCGCGCCGAGCGGTCTTCTTCGCGGCGGGCTTTGGCTCGCGCATGCTGCCGATCACGGTCAACACGCCCAAGCCACTCGTGCGCGTCCACGGCAAACGCTTCATCGAGCGCCTGATTGACGCCGTGCTCGCCGCGGGCATCGAGGAGATCTACGTCATCCGCGGCTACCTGCCGGACGAGTTCGACGTCCTGCTCAAGCAATACCCCGGGATCCACTTCATCGACAACCCCATCTTCGCCGAAACGAACAACATCTCCTCCGCCGTGGCGGCGGTCAAGGCTGTGCCCGAGTGTTTCCAGAACGCCTACGCCTTCGAGTCAGACCTCTACCTCACGGACCCGCGCTACATCAGCAAGTACCAGTACCAGAGCAGCTACCTGGGATTCCCCGTTGACGAGACGCTCGACTGGTACTTCGATACGGACGAGAGCGGCCGCATCACGAAGCTCGCCAAGGACCTCGGCCGCGACTGCTGGCAGATGGTCGGCCTCTCCTACTGGACGGCCGAGGACGGCGCCAAGCTCGCTCGCGACCTACCCGTCGCGTTCGAGATGTCTGACGAGAACCGCCAGATCTTCTGGGATGACGTGCCTTGTCGCGTCCTTGCCGAGAACTACGACGTGCACGTGCGCGAGTGCAACCCCTCGCACATCATCGAGATCGACTCCTTCGCCGAGCTGCAGGAGGTCGACCCCGCGTACCGTCCGAGGAAGTAGCGTGCGGCGCGGTTCGCGGCCACCCCGGCGCGGAGCGCACCGCGGTTCACGCCCACCCCGGCGCGGGGCCTCTCAAATCGCCGATACCTACCTCTTGTAAGGTTTCGAGACCGAAATCGGGCCCGATTCCTTACAAGAGGTAGGTTTTCGTTTCTAGGCGCGCGGTGCGATACGCGGCAGACCGGCGCGACGTCAGCCGCGTCGCCGCCGCATCGCTGCCGCGTCAGCTACTCGCAGGCAATCGCCGGGACGAGACGACCGGTGCGCTGCGAGCGCAAGCTGCAGAGCAGGTGCCAGAGGGGAATGAACCAGAGATAGACCGCGGTGACCCAGCAGGCTGAGGGGGCGCCGCACATCGTCATGACCGCGGTGCAGGCGATCGACCACGGCACCAGGGGCGAGATGACCACAGCAGAGTCCTCGAGGGCGAGGGCCAGCGAGCGCTTGTTGGGCTCGACGTTCTCGCAGAGCTGGCTCGCGAGCATGATGCCAAGAGTCTGGTTGCAGGCAACCATACTCGCCGGCACCGTCACCGCGAGGATTGCTCCGAAGGGGGTGATCCTGTCCGCGACCTCCTCCATATGGTTGCGAACGCCGTCAAGAAGACCGGTCCCCTCGAAGAGGCCAACGAAGGACGAGGCCAGGCACACGATGGCGGTCACATTGAGCATCGAGACGACGCCACCGCCCGACATGAGCCTCGAGACGAGCAGATCCGAGGCGCGGAAGCCAAGCAGGCTGAAAGCGGCGACATCCATCGGCGCGATGCCGCGGAAGACAACGCACACGAGGGCTGCGACCACGATGCTCGCCATCATCGAGCGCTTCATGCCGATATGCATGAGCGGGAAAACGATGACGGGAACCACAGGCAGCAGGGCGACGATGCCCTGATCGAAGTAAGCGGCCAGTGCCGTGGCGGTAGAGGCGGAGCCAAACGAACCACTCGGGCGGAGGAGCAGGCCCGCCACGGCGTAGATCGCGACCGTACCCACAAAGGGAACCGCCGAGGAGCGCATCATGGCCTTGAAGTTGTCAGACATCCTGGTGCCGGTGACCGAACGGACGAGAAGGGCGCTCGAGCTCATCGGGGAGCAGCGGTCTCCAAAGTAGGCGCCGGCAAGCACCGCGCCACCGCAGACCAGCGGGTTCGCACCCATGGAGCTCGCCATCGTCATGCTAACCACGCCCATCGTGGCGGACGTGCCAAACGCAGTGCCCGTGAGAAACGACATGAGCGAGCAGAGCAGGAAGACCGAAAGGGGCGCGGTTGCCGGGGTCACGAGCGGGGTCACCATGACCACGATCTGGGAGACCGTACCGCAGGCGCGCCACAGCGCCGTAAGGGCACCGATGAGGATGAACGACTGGATCACACCACTCGCGGAGCAGACGCCGTCCGCGCACATGCGGGCGAGCTCGCGAGTGCCATGGCCACGATAGCGACCATAGCCGCAGAACATGGCGAGACCCACAAGGAGCGCGAACGTCATGGGAACGCCAAGCACCACGCAGGCGATGAGCTCCGCGCAAAACGCCCCGAGAACCACGATCTCCGCCAAGGCATCCTCCACATCCACGTCGTCGCGGGTCTCCCTCCGCCCGCTTGCCACCACACTATGCGCCCCGATATCCACACGTTCAAACTGTTGCTTTTAGTGATTGCCACAATCTATACTTGTGACCACGAGTTGACAAAGGGACTGTCCCTTTGTCACTTTTTCAATCGCGGGCGCCAAAGGAAAACCTGAAAAAGGGACTGTCCCTTTTGCAGGTCGCGTGGGCGGGGAGACGAGATGAACTTCCAGACGGCGGAGTACTTCAAGGCGATCGCGAAGGAGCGCAGCTTCACGAAGGCGGCGGAGCGGCTGCACGTGACGCAGCAGACGCTCTCCGCGCACATCGCCGGAGTCGAGCGCGAGCTCGGATGCACTCTTATCGAGCGCTCCGTCCCCCTGCGGCTCACGCACCAGGGCGACACCTTCCTCGCCTACTGCGAGCGACTCTCCGCAGAGATGCGCAGCCTCAGGCGTCAGCTCGCCGGCGACTCCGCAGAGCAGACCGGTACGCTGCGCATCGGCGTGTCCTTCACCCGCGGGCGTGCGGTCCTCCCCCGCATCGCGCCGGCACTCGGCAAGAAATACCCGAACGTCGCGATAAGGATCCTTGAGAACGACAACGACGGCATCATGCTCGCGCTCGCGGAGGGAAAGATCGACGTGGCGATCGGCGTCGCGGGGCACCCCGTGCCCGGCATCGAGGCCACCCCGCTCTACCGCGAGCAGACGGCGCTCCTGGTGAGCGAGGGGCTCCTGCAGAACGTCGGCATCGACAAGCACGCCATCGCGGAGCCACTCTCCGAGGGAGACCTCTCCCCTCTCGCCACATGCCCGTTCGTGGCAAGCCCACCGGAGGACGTCACGGGTATCATCGCGAGCGAGCTGTTTGGCAGGTCCGGGTTCAAGCCGATCGTTCGCGCGAGCTCGCGCAACATGGACACGCTGCTGGCGCTAGCCCTGAACGGAATCGGTGCCTGCATCTGCCCCCTCAACCTGCTCGACGTCATCACGAGCAGGCTTCAGCGCCGCGAGCTCCTGCTCTATGACCTGGGCCCGAGCGCAAGTTACCCGATCAGCCTCTGCCTGCCCGCGAGTCCGCAGCGCTGGCACGTCATCGACGAGTTCGCCGACATCGCCTACGACTGCCTGTAGTGTGCGCCGCGCGCAGGCACGCCGCCGCCCGCACGCGGGAGCTCCGGCGCTCGTGGGCCACGCACGGGCTCGCACGCACCGCACGCAGGCACGCCGCCGCGCGTAGGCACGCCGCCGCGTACCCGTTACAAATCCACCCTCAGTCCCCCAAAAGCGTTGCGCACGCAGGCGCGGCGCGTCTAGACTAGGGCTGTCGAACAGGGCGCACGCGAAGGGCTAGGTGGCATGGGCGAAGAGACGAGCGCGATTCAGAGCGAAGAGACGAACGAGAAACACTCTGCTGGTAGCCGTCGCAGGCTCGACATGCTTCACGGCTCGCTCTGGCGCACGATCCCCGCCTTCGCCCTGCCCGTCGCGCTCACCGGCATCCTCGAGCAAATGAGTTCGCTCATCGACACGATGATGGTTGGCCACCTCTCCGGCGAGGCCGGCCCCGCCGCCATGGCCGCCGTCGGCTCGAACACGCCCATCACGAGCCTCTTGCTCAACCTGTTCATCGGCATCGCGCTTGGCACGAACGTCGTCATTGCCAACGCAATTGGCTCGAACGACAGGGACACCGTCCACAAGGCGGTCCACAGCTCGGTCTCGCTCACCGTCTTTGGCCTCGCCGTGACGCTCGTAGGAGAGCTGCTTGCCGCGCCCCTCCTCCGCCTCCTCAACGTACCGCCCGAGAACCTCGCCCAGGCCCTCACCTTCCTGCGCGTCTACCTGCTGGGCTTGCCCTCCATCATGCTCTACAACTTCGAGGCGGCGATCTTCCGCAGTGTCGGTATCACGAAGATGCCGCTCCAGGCGCTCGCGTTCTCCTCCCTCGTCAACGTCGCACTCGTGTTCCTGTTCATCCCCGTACTGAACTTGGGAGTCGGCGGCGCCGCGGCGGCAACGGCGATCAGCTACACGATCAGCGCCGCCATCCTCTTCGTGCGCCTCGTGCGCATAGACTCACCCATCCGCCTGAACCCCCGCGAGCTCGGCATTGACCGCCAGGTCCTCGGACGCATCGTGCGCATCGGCCTGCCTGCGGGCCTCCAGAGCGCGGTCTTCTCCCTCGCGAACATCGTCATCCAGGCCTGCATCAACAGCCTCGGCACCGAGGTCATGGCCGCGAGCTCGGCGGTCTTGTCGCTCGAGTACGTGGTCTACAACCTTCTGAACTCGTTCAGCCAGGCCTGCACCACCTTCGTGGGCCAGAACTACGGCGCCGGCCAGATCAAGCGCTGTAAGAAGATTCTGTTCATCGCATTCGCGGAGGCGGAGGTCGCAGAGCTTATCGTGCTCGCCATCCTGCTGGGATTTGGCAGGCAGATCATGGCGGCCTTCAACCCCGACCCCACGGTGGTCGAGCTGGGATATCTGAGGATATGCGTCCTGTTCCCGTCGTACATGTTCAGCATGGCTTACGAGAACATGAGCGGCTACCTGCGAGGATTTGGCATTTCGCTGCCGCCGGCCCTCATCACGGCCATAAGCGTATGCGGGTGGCGCTTCTTCTGGGTGAGCGTGGTCTTCCCCGCCGCGCCCTCGTTCCTGAGGCTTCTGGCAATCTATCCCATTAGCCTTGGCTCCACGACGCTGCTCGTCTTCATCGCCCTGATGATCATCCGCCCGAGCAAGATCTACGCTCGTCGCGAGAAGGCGGCCGCCTAGTACGCCTCGATTTCGCGAATCATGACCTCGCGCCCGTGCAAGAGGTGCGTGCGTTCGCTGCCGCACGCGGGGCAGATGCGCCCATGGGCAACAGTTCCGTACTCGGTCCCGCATGTCTCGCAGACGCTCGCCGCTTCCTTCTCGCAGACCTCGAGTTCGCATCCCTCCATCATCGGATCGCGCTTGCACGCCCACGTCCACGCGTCCTGAAGGAGGTCCGGCACCACGCCGGACACCTCGCCGAGGTCGAGCGTCACGCGCCGCACGGAGGTCAGCCCGTTGTCCGTCGCCGCCTTCTTGGCGTCGTCGATGATATAGAAGACGATTCCCAGCTCGTGCACGCGTCCCCCAAGCGATGGCGCGCCCGCCCGGCACGAGGCGACGGGCGGGCGCGTGGCAAAGCTTACTTGCCCTTGCCACCAAACATAATCTTTACCTGGCGCTTTGCCGCATATTTAAGCAGGCTCGGCACCTTCTTCTCGTACTTGACCATCGTGGAGCACTCGGGCCTCTCGCGGGACAGGTGGATGGCGTCGAAGTCGCACTTCGTGGTGCAGAGGCCGCAGCCAATGCACTTGTTGGGGTCGACCACCGACGCACCGCAGCCAAGGCAGCGCGCCGTCTCGGCCATGACCTGCTCTGCGGTAAAGGTGCGCACGTACTCGCCGAAGGGCTCGGCCTTCTCGCGGTCGTGGTCAATCGCGGGCTCCTGGCGAGTCGTCGTGTCATACGAGCCGAAGTCCACGTCGTCCCGATCGAGCGCTACGTAGCTGCGCTGGTTGCGTCCGATGGTAAGCGTGCCGCCCTGGACGAAGCGATGGATGGAGACCGCCGCCTCATGACCTGCGGCGATAGCATCAATCGCGAACTTGGGGCCAGTGTAGACGTCGCCGCCCACGAAGATGTCAGGCTCTGCGGTCTGATAGGTCTTCGGATCCGCCACGGCACCGGAGCCGCGGCCGAGCTCGACAACGCTACCCTCGAGCAGATCTCCCCACACGATGGACTGGCCGATGGACATGACCACCTGGTCGCAGGAAAGCTCGATGGTGTCGCCTTCGTCATACTCGGGAGCGAAGCGGCCGTCCTCGTCGAAGACACGCGTGCAGCGCTTGAAGACGATGCCCGTCACGTGGCCGTCCCGTGCAAGGACCTCCTTCGGGCCCCATCCGCAGGAGAGGCGCACGCCGTCAGCCTCAGCCTCGGCAACCTCCTCGCTCGAGGCGGGCATGATGTCTCGAGACTCGAGGCAGAGCATCTCGACGCTCTTCGCACCAAGGCGGGCGGCCGTCCGCGCGACGTCGATGGCGACGTTTCCGCCTCCCACGACGACGACCTTCCCGCTTACGGGTGACGCCGTGCCGCGGTCAAGCTGCTCCGTCGCGACTTCACGAAGGAAGTCGACGGCAACCGTCACTCCCTCGGCGTCCTCGCCAGGAACGCCCGCGAGTCGTCCGCCCTGGCAGCCGATGGCGATGTAGAAGGCCTTAAAGCCCTGCTCGCGCAGCTCGGCAAGCGTGACGTCGCGACCCACCTCCACGCCATAGCGGAACTCCGCGCCCATGGCCTCGATGACGTCAACCTCGGCCTGGACCACGTCCTTGGGAAGCTTGTAGGCTGGGATGCCATAGGTGAGCATGCCGCCGGGGCGCTCGCTCTTCTCGAACACGACGGGCTTGTAGCCCTTCTCGGCGAGGTAGAAGGCGCAGGTGAGGCCCGCGGGGCCGGCACCGACGATCGCGATCTTCTCCTCGAAGTCACCCTCTACCTTCGGACGGACCTGGGGTGGGATGTAGCGCGTCTCGGCGTCGAGGTCGAGTTGGGCGATGAACTTCTTGACCTCGTCGATGGCGATGGCCTCGTCCACGCGTCCGCGCGTGCAGGCGTCCTCGCAGCGACGGTTGCAGATACGGCCGCAGACGGCGGGCAGCGGGTTCTCGCGCTTGATGAGGGCGAGCGCCTCGGTGAAGCGGCCCTGGGCCGCGAGCTTGAGGTAGCCCTGGACGGCGACGTGCGCCGGACAGGCCGTCTTGCAGGGCGCGGTACCCGTGTCGTAGGTCTCTATGCGGTTCTTGTTGCGGTAGTTGGGACTCCACTTCTCCGGGCCCCACTTGACGGCGTCAGGCAGCTCCTGGCGTGGATACTCAGGCACCTCGCCAGTCGACTTCTGACACAGCTTCTGGCCGAGCTTCACGGCGCCGGCGGGGCAGACCTCAACGCATCGACCGCAGGCCACGCAGTTGGCAGGATCGGTGTGGGCGACGTAGGCGGAGCGCGAGAGGTTGGGCGTGTTGAACAGCTGCGAGGTACGAAGTGCGTAGCAGACGTTCACGTTGCAGTTGCAGATGGCGAAGATCTTGTTCTCGCCATCGATGTTGGTAATCTGGTGGACGAAGCCGTTGTCCTCCGCACGCTGGAAGATGTCGAGGGCCTCCTCGCGCGTGATGTAGTGGCCGCGGTTCGTCTCGACGACGTAGTCCGCCATGTCGCCGACGGCGATGCACCAGTCGTTGAAGTCGTCACCGCAGCCCTCGCCCATGCGCTGGCGACTCATGCGACAGCTACAGGCACTGGCGGCGTATTTGCCGTCGTACTTGTCGAGCCAGTGCTTGATGTGCTCGATGGAGATGGATTGGTTCTCGTGCTCGATGGCGCGCTCGACGGGAATGACGTGCATGCCGATGCCCGCGCCTCCGGGCGGCACGAGCGGCGTCGCGCGAGAGAGCGGGCCCTTCGAGGCCTGCTCGAAGAACTTGGCGAAGACCGGGTGCTCCTCGAGTTGGCTCCAGCGCATGTTGAGGAACTCCGCCGATCCCGGCACGAGCATGGGGAGAACCCACTGCTTCTCATGCTGGGGATTCTCCCAGTTGTATTCGAGGAGGCCCACGTAGGAGACCTCGTCGAGCATGGGTTCGAGCTTCTCCGGCGGGATGCCCGTCGCCTTGACAGCGGCCTCGAGCGTGTAGGGTTGGCGCATCTTGAGCTTGACGAGCATGTCAGCTTGCTCGTCAGTCGCGGCCTCGGCGAAGCTCCAGTACTCATAGGGCAGGAGCTCGTCTTTTCCGAGGAGGCGGTTCGTACAGTGCTTGCAGAGGGCCACGATGCTGGGGCGCAGGTTCTCCGGAAGCTCGGGAACGAACTCGGATCCGATGTCAGGCTCGGTGTAGGAAATGCCGGGGCCGTTAATGATCATGGTCACTCCTCTGGGTTGGGGCGTAAGGGGCGGATGACGTAGCCCGCCGCTACTCGCCTGGATAGTGCGGGGCCTCGCTGTTGGCCGGCGTAGCCTTCTCGAACGTGCCGGTCTTCCACGCGGCGACGGCGGCGCGCAGCCATGCCGCCCATGCGTCTATGCCCTCCCCCGTCTTGGCGCTCATCGGGATGACCTTGGCACCGGGGTTTCGCAGGCGCACGTTCTCCTCGCAGCGTGCGAGGTCGAAGTCGAAGTACGGCGCCACGTCCATCTTGTTGACGAGGACGACGTCGCAGACCTCGAACATCAGCGGATACTTGAGGGGCTTGTCGTCACCCTCCGGCACGGAGAGGATCGCGACGTTCACGCTCGCGCCCGTATCGAACTCCGCCGGGCACACGAGGTTGCCCACGTTCTCGAGAATCGCGAGGTCGAGGGGAGCCGTGCCCGCGGCCTCGGCAGCGGCCTCGAGCTCCGCGAGGCCCTGACGGCACATGGCGGCATCGAGGTGGCACATGCCGCCCGTGTGGAGCTGGATCGCCGTGACACCCGTCGCGGCCATGGCGCGCGCGTCGACATCTGAGTCGATGTCCGCCTCCATGACGCCGATGGAAAGGTCGCCGGCAAGGGCCTCGATGGTGCGTGCGAGCGTTGTGGTCTTGCCCGAACCGGGGCTGCTCATCAAGTTGAGCAGGAAGGTCTTGCGAGCACGAAGCTCGTCGCGGAGAGCGTCCGCCGCGCGATCGTTGCTCGCGAACACGCTCTGTTTGACCTCGATGACGCGGACTTCACGCTCGCGCGCGTCCTTCTCGGTATCTTCCATGTCGCTCCCCTCGTAAGCCACGCTCATCCCCATGGACACATGCGGGTGATTTACATAATCTAATTGAGTGTACAGGAGCAGGCGACTCACGCCCGCAGGCAATCGCCAGACGGCAGAGACATAAATTGCCCGCCCCGCGCGTGCGCGAGACGGGCAATATGTCGCATAGCTTGGATGATCAATACAGGCTAGCTTTCGAAAACCGTAAGCTCCGAGCCATCCTCCTCCTTAATTACTAAGGTGCTGAGGGCCTTCGTAGCCTCGGTATAATTCGGTATAAATTGGTATAAGTTGGTAAATCTCAATCAAACGGGCAACGAACAAACCGCCCAGCATCACGCCAAAGGAGACGCGGTGGCCACGAACCCCTTCAAACCTACAGCAGGCAAGATACCCCGGTCCTTGTCGGGCGCCAAGGCGTAATCGATGGATTCGTCGAAGGCCTCGAAAATGGCGCAGGCGCACCGGGGAGGCTCATGCTCATCAGCGGAAACCGAGGCTATGGCAAGACCGTCATGCTTGGCGAACTTCGCCGCGAGGCCGTCGCGCGTGGATGGACGGTTCTCCCGGAAACAGCCTCACGGGGCATGTGCGACCGTCTCCTCCAAGCCCTCTCCCCCAGGAAGGCACGGGTAGACGCCGCCTCAATCAGTCCTTCAGTGAGCATCGGGGGCGTCGTCAGCGCAAGTCTCGGCAACCTTTCCATCACGGCGCCCGAGGAACGTGCCCTCACGCTACGCGATGCCATCAACGCTCGCCTCGCAGAAATGGAACCCGGTCGCGGCATTGTCTTCACCGTCGACGAGGCACAAGCGGCGTCGGAGCAAGACATGGTCACCCTCGCCACCACCTTGCAACACGTCATCGCAGACCAGGATATGAGCCCGCTGCCGGATGACCAGAAGCGCGGCATCGCCATGGTTTTCGCCGCACTTCCCTCCTCCGTGGATGACCTGCTCGACAATAAGGTCCTTACCTTCTTACGTCGCGCGCAGAAAGAGCGCCTTGGCGACGTCATGATTCCCGACGTCAGGGATTCATACGTCGAGGCCGTCAACCGAGCGGGCAAGGAAATCGGCTTCGATGCTGCTATGCTCGCCGCACGTCATTCCGGCGGCCATCCTTACCTTGTTCAGCTCGTCGGCTACTACATGTGGCGATCCGCGGACAAACGTGGATCCGACACGATTGAACCCGTTGATGTCGAGCTTGGCGTTCGCGACGCTCGCGAGGCCTTCTTTGATGCAGTTTGTGCACCTGTTTACTACGGGCTCAGAAGTCCGCAGCGTCTCTTCATTGAGGCAATGGCCCGGGACGAGGAAGGGCCGTCGCGCCTGGCGGATATCGCTCGGCGATGTGAGCGTTCAAGCGCATGGGCAAGCAAATACCGCGCGAGCCTTATTCGCGAGCGCGTCATCGAGGCCGCGGGCTATGGCCTTGTCCGTATGCGTGTTCCCCACCTCCTCGATTTCGTTAACGAGAAGATTCTTTGGCGCGAGGAGTAAAAGAGAGAGCAAGCGGCCGGGGCCCGCACGCATCCGCACGCCACCCGCGCAAGCGCCCGGCCGCCCGCACGCACCCGCACGCCCACCCGTCTGCCCGCGCGCCGAGAATGGCGAGCTTGGGACACGTGACCCACCCACGGTCGCGTATCCTAGAAATACCGAAGATACATGAGTCTCGCCATGGGGAGGTGACGATGGCCAGCCCAATCAAGTCGGCAAGAAACCTAGCCCGCAAGCGCGGGGCCTTCGTCGTCTGTGGCGCGATCGCCGTCGTGTTCCTCGCCCTCGTCATCGCCGCCATGGCCCTTGCGGGGCCGCCCATTCCCCCGGTTCCGCATGGCAACGTCCGGTTCAGGCGGATGGGAGACCGTGCGGTCCACATGCGCATCGCGAGTTCGGTCTTCTCGCTCTGGGGGGTCTCCGCCTATCTCCGTTGCCTCGACCGCAAGAACCGCATCTACCTCGCTGGCATCGCGATCTTCCTCGTATTTTGGATGCTCGACGCCATCATCAAGTGGAAGACGCACAGCCTCTGGCTCGGCATTTTCTGCTGGTACTTCTACTACGTCCCCATGACGGTCATCCCGCTGCTCACCCTGCTGATTGGCGGGCGCGCCGCGGGCCTCGACCGCTCCCCCGCCGCCCGCGACATCAAATGCGGCCTCATCGCCCTCGCCTGTGCCCTCATCGTGCTCGTCTTCTCCAACAACCTCCATCGGCTCGTCTTCTCGTTCGACTCGCCTAACCCAGGCGTAGTGGGTGAGTATGAGTACCGCGGCGGCTACTGGCTCTTCATGATCTGGAACGTCCTCTGCTACACCGGCTTCTTCGCCTGCCTCGCCCGCGCGTCGCGAAAGCACCTCCGCACATTCATCGCCATCATTGTGGGCGTCTTTCTGGTTGGCGTTCTCTACATGCTCGGTTACGTGTTCCGCCTCCCCTTCGCAATGCGCCTCAACTTCTCGCTCGTCTACGCCTCGCTCGTAGTGACGGCCCTCGAACTCTCACTCGACCTCGGGCTCATTCCGTCCAAGGTCAGGTTCGATAAATCCTTTGCGAAGATCCCCCTTGACCTGCGCATTGTCGACCTCGACGGCAAAACCTACCTCGCCACAACTAAGGCGGAGTCCGTCCGGCGCGACACCGTCCGCCACCTGCTCGAAGAACTCGCCAAGAGCAAGGGCGACGGGGCCGTCTCCATACGAACGGGCGAGCACGAGGTCACGAGGGTCTGGCCCATTTCGGGCGGGGCCGCAATTCTCGCGCAGGACGTCAGCGATCTTGACCATGTCCATGCCGAGCTCGAGCAGGTCCACGCGGAGCTCCTCCGCGACAGCGAGGTGCTTGGCGCCCAAGTGCAGGTTGCCAGGGCCCTCGCCGGCGTAGAGGCAGAGCGCAAGCTCGTTGATGAGATCGAGGCAGCTCTCGCCACGTCCCTCTCACGGGCGGCGAGAATCCTGGATACGCTTCCGGAGGGCCCCGGCCACGACGAGGAACGCCGGCGCGAGGTCGAACGGGCGCGCATGCTTGTCGCTTATAGCAAGCGCAAAGGCTCCCTTGTCCTTTCGACCAGCGAGGACCCCGAGCTCAACCGAGACCGCATCGTCCTCATCGCCAACGAGCTCGCGAGCGACCTTCGCGCGGTCGGCATCGACTGCGCCGCCGCCGTCGACCTTCCCCATGCCCTCGCCACGAGCGAGATGAGCACGCTCTATGACTGCATCTATGACTTCGCCTTCGTTGCGCTCGACACGAAGAAGCCCAGCCTGCTCTATCACCTTGGCACTCGCCCCGACGGAACGGCGGAGCTCCGCGCGGTGCTCGAGTCTGACGATGATGACGACCTCCTGGCTCGACCCCAGGCGGTCGAGCTCGAGCGCACCCTCGAGGCGCGCGACGTGATCTTCGTCCTTTCCGGTGACGCCGGCGAGCTCAGGCTCGTCGCTAGGGTCCGCTTGGGAGGTGACGCATGATGCCCGGCATCTTCAACGAGACATCCCTGCTCCTGCTCTTCGTGGGTAGCTTCATCAGCTGCTGCCTCCAGCTCGTCCACGTCCCCCTCACCGCAGCCGGACGCAACCGCCGCCTCGCCTTTATCGGCCTCTACTACGAGATAGGCGTCGCGAACCACCTCTTCCTCGCAGCGGACTACATGATTGGCGTCCTCTCGAACACAGGCACCTTCGCGGCGGACACGATCCTCACGTCCCAATGGGGTCACTTCCTCTGGGGCAATGTCATCACCGTGGTATACGGCATCGCCTTTTGCATCTACCTGAAACATCCGGTGATGATTCCGGAGATAACGTTCATGGCGCTCTGTACGCCGCCCGCGCTCAGGCTTCTCGGTCCAAGTTGGACCATCGTCGCGATTCTCGACGTGGCGTACTTCCTCTTCAGGACCACCGCGGCGATCTGCGTCGACGCCATCCGTCGCACGGAAAAGCTCTCGAAGCTCTCCGTCATCGAGACCGTCAACGTCATTCCGGTGGGCATCCTCGCCACAGAACACAGATCAGCTTTCGCGCTTATGAACAACACCATGCGAGGCACGCTCGGCATTCTCGATCTCCCGACCGACCTTGGAGACCTTAGTGACATGTGGGAGCGCCTCGACCGCGTTGCGGAGCCCCTTCGCACCATCGCGAATTTGCAGGGAATCCCGCTGCTTTCAGGCGAGGGAAACGAGAAACTCCTCATTCGTCTTCCCAACGATACATACAAGCTCTTCACTAGGGAGATATTAGAGAACGACGAGAGGCAAATGACGCTCGCACTCGACGTGACCGACCTCGCCCTTGCCAATCGCAATCTCTGGCGGGCAAACCTCGACCTCAAAGATGCAACCGAGGCCATTCGGGAGCAGATGTCGCTCGTCGGCCTCGTCGCCGAGGGAGAGGCGCACCTAAAGATGCGAGCCCGCGTCCATGACGTCGTTGGCCAACGCCTCTCCATCATCCACCGGTACCTCGAGGAACAGCGCATCGACGACGCCTCCGTCGCAGAGCTCAAGGAGCTCATCGCCACGGTCATGAATGACCTGCGCGGGGATGCCGGGGATGCCGGCACCGCCCTCGCCGCCGTCGTCTCCGCGTTCGCCCTTGTGGGCGTAGAGATCGAGGTCACAGGTGAGCTGCCCACAAACCCTCGGGTGGCGGCGACACTCGTCGACGTCATCCGCGAGACGGCAACCAACGCCTGCAAGCACGGCCATGCCCACACGGTCGAAATCCAGCTTGGGCGCAAAGAGGCCTCGCACGGCGCCCGCTACGTCACGCTCGTCGCGCATGATGACGGCGACGGCATGGCAAAGAACGCGGATATCACGAGCGGCACAGGCATCGCGGGCATGAGACGCGCCGTCGAGTCCCTCGGCGGTTTCCTCGAAATCGCGAGCAAATCCCCCTTCGTTATCAATGTCGGCATTCCCGAGAGGTGATCACATGGAAATCATTGGCGTGTTGATCGTCGAAGACCAGGCGATGCTCAGGGAAAGCCTCGTCTCCACCATCGATTCCCAGCCAGACATGCATGTCGTCGCCTCGCTTGTAGATGCCGCCGAGGCACCTGGCTTCGTTGCCAGGGGCGGCGTCGACCTCGCCCTCATGGACGTCTGCACCGAGAATGACTCGAGTGGCATAGTGGCTGCCAAGCGCATCAAGCGAGACTCCCCCAAGACGCGCGTCGTCATCATGACGGGCATGCCGGACATCACCTTCGTCGAGCAAGCGCGTGACGCCGGGGTCGACAGCTTCGTGTACAAGAACGTTGGCATCTCGGAGCTACTCTCCGTGATGCGCTCCACGGACTCCGGCTACTCGACCTTCCCCAAGGCTCCGGATTCCGTCTTCTCCGGAAGCGCGGCCCTCACGGATGAGGAGATCCAGATTCTCCGCCTCGTCTGCGAGGCCAAGAGCCGCAAGGAGATCGCCAGCGAGCTCTTCATGAGCGAAGGCACGGTCAAGCGTCGCATCGGAGAAATCCTCGCCAAGACGGGCTATGACAACATCCTCCGCCTCGCCGTGCATGCCGTGGCGGAAGGCTCCATCGTCCCGCGCATCGGCGACAAGTAGGAGCCGACACCGCGTCACCAGTGCATAGAAATGGGGCCGGGACACTCGAAGCGTCCCGGCCCCTTGTTCATGAC
This sequence comes from Collinsella sp. 1033st1_E11_1033SCRN_220408, assembly GCF_039062465.1. NCBI lineage: Bacteria > Bacillati > Actinomycetota > Coriobacteriia > Coriobacteriales > Coriobacteriaceae > Collinsella > Collinsella sp. 1033st1_E11_1033SCRN_220408. Next base: position 120,955 of record NZ_JBCLNF010000001.1, on the reverse strand, counting down.
TTAGCTCACGAACGGACGGCTATCGCACGAAGAGTTACATAACGACGGTGCTATAGCTGCAGATGTCGTCATAGGACTCGGTATAGTAAAGGCCGAGGTTGAGGGTGATGTTGACGAGCTGATCCACAGAGGTGATGCCGTCGTAGTAGAGCTCGGTGGTCATGGTCTCTCCGGGCGTCAGGCTGCAGCTGAACCAAGCCTCGTGCTCGACGTTGTCGACGTAGTTCATGCCGGTGGGCGAATAGAGCGTGACGTTCTCGTTGGAGTTGTTCCTGACGGAAATGACAAGACCAACGTAGCCGTACTCGTCAGCGTACTTCGCGTCGACCGTGGCGGTGATCCACTCGTCATCAGCGATGGTCTGGACGGGATCGAGGGGGATCATGGCAGGCTCGACGTCAGAGTCCGTGGTGGAATCGGTGCCGCTGCGAGTCATGGTGGAGCGATCAGTCTCGATGAAGGAAGCAAGGTCGGTCGAGTTGCCCTTCTTGAACTCGATGTGATCCGATCCGTCAACGATGCTCAGGGTGTCGCCGTCAAGCTTGAACTCGACGGTCTCCCCCTCCCATTCCATGGTCTTGGCCTTGGCATCCCACGTGGCGTCGTAGACGTCGCCGAACATGTCCACCTCGCACTTACCGTCCTCGGCGAAGTGGATGATCATGTGAGCATCCCAATCCTTCATCATCTGGATAAACTCGTCATCGAGCTCTTCGCCTTCGAGGGTGCCGCCGGAAAGCTCCCAGTAGCCGATGAGCTTGGACTCAGCGGAGCCGCCACCGCCGCCGCAGCCCACAAGGGCGAGGCACATGGTGAGCATGAGCGCGATGCCAACGAGCATCCTTCGCCAGAGGTTCGCCGTCTTCTTCATGTCTTGTCCTTTCTCCCACTTGCTTTGCTAGTCGTCTCTCGGCGCCTGCCCGGGCGCGGATGCGGAAGGGAGGCTCGAACGCCCCGCGCCCAAAGCAGACGCTTATGCCGCTACGGCTTCGGCGTACCGCAGCTCATGCAGAAGTTGCCGGAGTTCTTCGTGCCGCAGGACGGGCAGTACCACTCGGCGGGAGCCTGGGGAGCAGCCGGGGCGGGCTTGGGAGAGCCGCACGTCGAACAGAAGTTACCCGCGTTGACGGCACCGCACGAGCAGGTCCAGGAACCGGCAGGAGCACCACCGGCGGCGACAGCCGCGCCCGCCATGCCGGGAGCTGCCTGAGCGGGGGCCTGCTGAGCCGGCATCTGGGCCGCCTGCTGCTGACCCTGGGCAAACAGCTGCGCGGCATTCATACCACCCATGCCGCCCGCCATACCCATGCCCATGAAGCCCATGGCGGCACCGGCGGGGTTCGCCGCAGCGGTGCGCATGGCGTCGCTCTGGGCGGCCGCGATGTTTGCGGCGGCCATCGTCGGGTTGGCCATAACGGCAGCCCTCTGGAGGTCACGAATCATCTGCTCCTGGTCCTCAGGGGCGCTGATCGTGTTGACGCCAAAGGCGGCGACCTCGATACCGCGACGATCGCGCCACTCGTAGCTGAGTTCCTCGTTGAGGGCGGCAGCGAGCTCCTTGGTGTGAGCCGGCACCGCGCTGTAGCGAATGCCCATCTCGGAGATACGCGCGAAGGCGGGCTGGAGCGCGGTCAGCAGCTCGCTCTTGAGCTGTGAGTCGATCAGGTCACGCGTGTAGACGGTGTCAACGTTGCCACAGACGTTCTTGTAGAACATCAGCGGGTCGACGATCTTGTAGGAGTACTCGCCGTTGCAGCGGACCGTGATATCGACATCGAGACCAATCTTGTTGTCAACGACGCGGAACGGCACGGGACTCGCGGTACCGTACTTGTTGCCGATGATCTCCTTGGTGTTGAAGTAGTAGATGCGCTGGTCCTTGCCAGTGTCACCACCGAAGGAGAAGCGCTTGCCGACTTCCTGGAAGCTCCTCTTGATGTTCTCGCCGAGATTACCCGTGAATACGGAGGGCTCGGTGCCAGTGTCATAGACGAACTTACCCGGCTCGGAGCAGACGTCGACGATGGCGCCGTCCTCGACGATGATCATGCACTGGCCATCAGCCACGGCGACGATCGAGCCGTCAGAGATGATGTTCTCCTCGCCATGCTTGTTACTGCTGCGGTTACCCGTGCGCTTCTGGCCCTTCGCGGCGAGCGTGTCAGCATCGAGGGCCTCACAGTAGAAGTACTCGCGCCACTGGTCGGCAAGAACGCCAGATGCCGCACCGATACCAGCCTTAAGAAGTCCCATGGTGTTTCCTTTCTCGAAGTGGCGAACGTGGTGGAGCCGGTTGGCGCGCCCCGCGGGGCACGGCCGTTATGTACGTGCTGGAGCCAATCGAATGCGCGTCGCAAAGACGCTGCTACTACTTCTTCTTCTCGTGGTGGATGACCTGCGTCGTGGTGTGCGTGTAGGTATCGCTCTGGGAGGCAAGCTGGAAGGTGCTCCGGTCGAGGTAGGTATCCGCCTGACCAGCCTCAATCGCGCTCTTCATCTGCCCCACGAGGACAGCACCGACGATGACGGTGATGATGACGGGAATGAGGACGATCATCGCAAGGCCCCAAAGCGGGTTATCGGACTCCATGACGGAGGCGCCGTCCATGCCGACCCACAACCCACCGAAGAGCACAGCGAAGACAACGGCGCAGATGGCGATGAGCTTGGGCTTGGAGATGGGAAGATCGCCCACGAGGCGCCCGGTCTGACCATTCATCGCAAACAGGAAGTTCTGCCCCTCCCAGCTCGTGCTCAGCATCCACACCGGAAACAGGGCGCACCTCTCGTCGTGCCAGCCACAGTCGACGTTAGAAGACGTGCAGTCGACCGTGGCATAACCGGTCACGGTCTCGCCAAGGGCGTTCTCGACGCTCTTGGTGACGCGATGCTCCGCGCGGCAGCGGCACGCATCGACGTCCTCGTCCCAGCGATTCGCCAGGAAGCCAGGAAGGTAGGCAGAAGAATAGGTAACCAGAGACTGGTAGTCATACGGCTCGATGGAATCCATGTGGCCGTCAGGCATACGCGTGGAACCATCGACGGGAATGAGCGTGAAGGCCATGGAGCCAGAGCGCTCGCAGGTGTAGTGATCAGTCTCGATAATCTCGTCGTCACCGCGCATATAGCTGCGGGTATTGGTTGCCTCAAACGTGGCACTGCCGTTGGCGTTGGAGTCGTAGAGCCAGAAGGGCACGTAGACGCCCTGGACCTCGTCGATGTGGTTGCCCGTCTTGAACTCGCGCGGAAGGAGGATCTTGCCCTTGTAGTGCTCGTCAAGGGCGGCGACGGCAGCCTTGTGATCGAGCTTGAAGGGAATGACGAGGTCAGGCTTGAAGTCACCCGTAAAGGTGGCCGCCTGCATGGTCTGGTTGCCGCAGTAGGGGCAACGAGAGACGGCAACGGTGCCGTCAGTCATGAGCTGGGCGCCACACGACGCGCAGACATAGCCGCCGTCAAGCGTCTGAGCGCTAGCACCCGCCGCCCGCTCCTCTGCCTTGGCCTCGGCGTTGGCGAACATGGCCTCGATCTGCGCAACCTCAAACTCGGAATCGCAATGGTCACAGACGAGCTTGCCCTTGCCGCCGTCATAGCGCAACGGACCCCCGCACGCCGGACACTGGTAGTTGACGCTCTCGAGCCCCATACTTGCCTCCCTGCCTACAGGTTTGACAGATTAAAGCGATGCCACGAACACAACGCCCGTATCCCTCTCACCTAGGATTCTGATTCCCAGGAAGGCACAATCACATGCCCATAAGGCCCCTTGCGAGCCACGGTTTGGGACAAATGGCCCAAATTGAAAACTCGCCGACAAAAAAGCCTGCCCCGCGCGAGAATCGCGAGGTAGGCTTGAAAAGTTGACAAAGGGACTGTCCCTTTGTCACCCGCCGACAGCGAGTGCTACCGGCGGGCATAGTTGCAATAGGGCTAAAGCCTGAACATCACCCGGTGTTCTGCAGACCGGCGGAGACTCCGGCGACTGCGGAGAGGATGAGCTTGATGTAAGCGTCGCGCTCCTTGGCAGTGAGCTCTGCCTCGTGCTCGCGCAGGGCCGTGAGGGCACGCACCTGGGAGATGGACAGGGCGTCCACGTAGGGGTTGCGCACGCGGATGGCCTGGCCAAGCACGCGGCGGTGCTGCAGCGGCCACTCGTCGCCCACGATGGCAAGCGTCCACTTGCGCGTGAGCGCCATCTCGTCCATAACCATCTCGGCGAGGTCATCGCGGTCGCCCAGAGCCAGGTAGTGGCGGGCGATGCGTCCGTCGGTCTTGGCTATGGACATCTCGATGTTATCGATGAACGTCGTGAACAGCGGCCACTCCTTGTAGGCGGCGCGCAGAAGATCGAGGTTTCCGAGCTTCTCGCACGCCGTGCCCAAACCGTACCAGGCGGCAAGGTTGATGCGCGCCTGGCTCCAGCTGAAGACCCAGGGAATCGTGCGAAGGTCATCGAGCGACTTGGCGCCTAGGCCACGCTTGGCGGGACGCGAGCCGATCGGCAGGAGGCCAATCTCGACGAGCGGCGTTACGGTGGAGAACCACGGCGTGAAGTCCGGCGTGTTCAGCAGCTCGACGAAGTGGTCATGGCTCGCGCCATAGAGCTCGGCTGCCATATCCGCGTACTTCTTGGTCATCTCGGTGTTCGTCTTCTCGACGGACGGGGCGCTCTGAAGGAGCGTGGCGCCGGCAACGCTCTCGAGGTGGCGCTGGGCGAGCACGGGGTTGCCGTAACGTGCAAAGATGACCTCGCCCTGCTCCGTGAGCTTGAAGAAGCAGTTGACCGAACCCGCGGGCTGGGCGAGCACGGCACGGTTGGCCGGGCCGCCTCCACGACCCACGGCACCACCGCGGCCGTGCATGAGCACGAGATCGATGTGGTTGCGACGAGCCCACTGGGCGATGCGCTCCTGCGCAGAGTGCAGCGCGAGCGTGGCGGTGGTTGGGCCGGCGTCCTTCGAGGAGTCAGAGTAGCCGAGCATGACCTCCATGCGGCGGTTCGTTGCCGCGAGGCGCGTCTGGACATCCGGAAGCTTGAGCATGCCGTCGAGCACGTCCACACAGTTCTCGAGGTCCTCGAGCTGCTCGAACAGCGGGATGACGTCGATGGTGGGCACGTCCTCGGCATGCGCGAAGGCGATGCGGTTGAGCTCGTAGACGTCGGCGACGTTCTGGGCACTCTTCGTGAACGAGATGATGTAGCGACGGGCCATCTTGGCACCGTAGCGCTTCTGGATGGAACCCAGCGCACGGAACGTGTCGAGTACCTCGCGCGTCATGGGATCGAGCGGGCCATTCTCGCCATTGCGACCATGCTTCTTGATATCCGCAAGCGCACGGCTGTGAACGAGCGAGTGCTGACGGAACTCCATCTCCACCATGTGGAAGCCGAACGTCTCCGTCTGCCAGATGAGCGTCTGAACCGGGCCGTAGGCGGCACGGGTGGCGCCACCGGCAACGAGCGAGCGCTGGACGATGCGCAGGTCCTCGAGGAACTCGTCGCAGGAGTGGTACATCGTGTCGGAGTTACGCACGATCGTGGCCTTCAGGCGATCCGCCATGACAAGCATAACGGCACGGTGCAGCTCGGACTCGCTGATGAGCTCGGCACGGGCGGTGAGCTTCTCGCTCATCTCGACCTGGTGGTTCCACAGGTTCACGAGCTCGGCGGAGGGCTTGGTGTGGTCGACGTCGAGCGTGAGGTTGCGACCCACGCGGCGGCACTTGTCCTCGAGCGTGGCCACCATGTGCGTGAAGAACTTCGCGGCGACTTGGCGGCTCACCTTGGCCGTGACGTTGGGGTTACCGTCGCGATCGGAACCAATCCAGGAGCCGGGGTGGAAGAATGCCGGGCAGAAGGGCTGGACCTTGCCGGCGTTGTCGCCGAGCACCCAGTCGTCGAAGCGGCGGTAGACCTGCGGCACCATGTCGAACAGGGTGTTGTCGAAGATGTCGATGATCGTGTCTGCCTCTTCGACGGGCGTGGGCTTCTTGAGCGCGATGGAGCTCGTGCGCAGCAGCGCGTCGATCTCCTGGAGCATGTGGCGCTCGTTCTCCGCAAGGTCAGAGCCACCCAGATGCGGGTGCTGCTCGAGCAGGCGGGAAAGACGACGAATCTTGCCCTCGACGGCCTTGCGGCGAGCCTCGGTGGGGTGAGCGGTGAACACGGGGTGGAACTCGAGGCGCGCGAGAAGCTCGTTGGCATGCTGCTCGCCGGCCTCCTCCACAAGCTGGTGGTAGGCCATGGCGAGCGCGTTGGACTCGTCGGTCTCGGAGTCGAGGGAGACCTCGCGCTCGCGCTCGTGCAGCGTCTGGACGCGGAAGTTCTCCTCGGATAGGTTCGCGAGATGGAAGTAGGCGGTGAGGGCGCGCGTGAGCATGGTCTGCTGCTCGACGGTGAGGCCGCGCATGAGCTCGTAGGCGGCCTGGAAATTCTCGTCCTCGGTGGACGCGCCGGTGGCGCTGACCACGCCAACCTCGTCTGCGGCGATGAGGTCGGCGAGGACCTCATCGAACGTGGAACGCAGCTCGGGCGAGTACTCGCTCAGGACCTCGCGCAGAAGGCGCAGAAACAGCTCGAGGTTGACGCGAAGGCTCTCCGGCAGGTCGATGCCGGCGAATGTCTTCGCCGCCTCCTCCTCCGCCGCGCGTAGAGCGTCTCGCCTGTTTGTGATGTCTCTCTCCGTCAAGGTTGCCTCCTCGGCTCTCGCCATGCAGGATGCGGTCTCACGCATGCGCCGCAACCGGCAACATGCGCGTATGGCCATTGGTTAATAATAACAGCGCCGCATGAACACTTCGTACTTGTTACGTTCCGGAAACTCGAGGAGAGTAGCGCGCTACGATAGGGCGAGACACGACGAAAGGCAGCACATGACCGGTTACAGCACTGTCGTCTTCGACCTCGACGGCACACTCCTCGACACGCTCGAGGACCTTCACCTCGCCATCAACCACACGCTCACTTGGGCAGGCCTGCCCGAGCAGACCCTCGCTGAGACGCGCGCATATGTTGGCAACGGTATCCGCCGCCTCATCGAGAACTCGGTGCCCGGAGGCACGTCTGCGGACATGATCGACACGATGCAGGCGGAGTTCGACTCGTTCTACGCCGTCCACTGCGACGACCACACGCACCCCTACCCCGGCATTCCCGAGCTCCTCGGGCGCCTTCGCGCGGAGGGCAGGCGCATCTCCGTGGTCTCCAACAAGACGGACTACGCAGTGGCGAGCCTCGTGGCCAAGCACTTCCCGGACGCCTTCGACGTCGCCGTGGGCGTGCGTGAGGGCGTTGCCAAGAAGCCCGCGCGCGACATGGTCGACCTCGCGCTCTCCCTGATGGGCGAGGAGGCCGCGCGCGACGCCACCGAAGGTCGCGCTGCCTACGTGGGCGACTCCGAGGTGGACGTCGCCACGAGCGCCAACGCGGGTCTCCCCTGCCTCGCCGTCTGTTGGGGCTTCCGCAGCATAAAGCAGCTCGCAGACGCCGGCGCGACCATAATCGCGCGCGACGCCTGCGAGCTCATGTCCCTGATCTCTGGGGAGCAGTAGTCACCCCTGGCAGTAGGTCCACCCGAAAGCAGGCCTCCCGGGAGCTGCTACTCGCCCCTGGCGGTTGGCCCACCCGAAAGCAGGCCTACCCAGAAGCCGCTATCCAAAGAGTTAGCTCGTCCCGGGGCTATACCGGCACTAGGGCCGCGTGGCCCTAGGCGCGGTGAAGGAACGCCTTGTAGCCGCGGTAGGCCTCGAAGACGTCAGCCTTGCTGACGACCTCCCACAGCGAGTGCATCGAGAGCACGGCGACGCCGGAGTCGATGACGTCCATACCGTAGCGAGCCATGATGTAGGCGATGGTGCCGCCGCCACCGGCGTTGACGCGACCGAGCTCACAGGTCTGGAAGCTCACGCCCTCGCCGTCCATAATGTCGCGGATGAGGGCCACATACTCGGCGTCAGCGTCATTCGAGCCGCTCTTGCCGCGAGACCCCGTGTACTTGTTGAAGCACAGGCCACGACCGAGGAAGGCGCTGTTCTTCTCCTCGAACTGGCCGGCGTAGGCCGGGTCGAAGCCAGCGGAAACGTCACTCGAGAGCATGCGGGAGGCGGCAAGCGCGCGACGCAGCGCGAGGTCACCGGTCTCACCAGCGAGATTCATTACCTCGGCAAGGGCGTTCTCGAAATAGTGGGCCTGCATGCCCGTGGCGCCGACGGAGCCGATCTCCTCCTTGTCGACGAGCAGGCACACGCTCGTGCGCTCGACGCTCTCGACGTCGAGCATGGCCTCAAGCGAGGTGTAGGCGCACACGCGGTCATCGTGACCATAGCCGAGGATCATCGAGCGGTCGAGGCCCATGTCGCGGGCGGGGCCTGCGGGGACAATCTCGAGCTCGGCGGAGAGGAGGTCCTCCTCCTCGATGTCATAGCGCTCGGCGAGAAGATCGAGCAGGAGGCGCTTCACCGGCTCCTTGGGCTCGTCGGCGCCCTCCTCCTTGGCATCGCCGAGACGGACGGGCTTGCCGCCGACGATGACGTCGAGAGCCTCGGGGTCGACGGCCTCGGCGTGCGTCTTCTTCATCTGCTCGCCGGCGAGGTGAATCAGGATATCGGAGATGCAGAAGACCGGATCCGCCGGGTCCTCGCCCACGACGACGGGCACGACGGTGCCGTCCTTCTTGGCGACGACGCCGTGGATGGCGAGGGGTGTCGCAACCCACAGCGAGCTCTTGAGGCCACCGTAGTAGTGCGTGTCGAGGAAGGCGAGGTCGGCTTTCTCGTACGCGGGGTTCTGCTTGACATCAAGGCGCGGCGAGTCAACGTGGGCACCGAGAATGTTGAGGCCCTTCGACATCGGGACGGTGCCGATGTTGAAGAGGGTGAGGGCCTTGCCGCGCGTGTTGACGAAGACCTTGTCGCCGGCCTCGAGCGCACGACCCTTGGCGACAAAGTCATCGAGGCTCACGTATCCGGCGGCCTCGGCCTTGGCCTGAGCGGTGGCGACGCACTCGCGCTCGGTCTTGTTCTCGCTGATGAACGAGCGATAACGGCAGCTCAGGGCCTCGAGCTGCTCAAGCTGCTCGTCCGTGTACTTCTTCCAGGCGTTCTCGCGCTCCATACTTCCTCCTCGTAGAGACGAATCAACGACACGATTGTAGGCAACTGGCGGCGCGTCGGGCGCGCAAACAACAACGCCGAGACACACACTTTCACGAGATGTTGCGGTGTTTTGGGCGCAGTATCTCGAAGAAGTGCGTGTCTCGGCGAAAAGGGCGGCGATTGCGGCCGCCGGCGCGCAGCCGTCCACGCCGCGTAGGACGTGCCCGCACGGCCGTCCGAGCGCGCGCCGGCACGTTACAGCGAGGCTCCACCCTCGAGTTTGCGGAAGCCCTCGCCAAAGGCCTCGTGGGCCTCGGTAATGACGACGATGGCGTCCGGGTCGACCTCGGCGACGATGTCCTTGAGCGGGGCGATGTCTGACCTGCTCAGGATGCAGAAGAGCATCGGGCGCTCCTCGCCGGTATACTTGCCCTTCGCCGTGACCTCGGTACAACCGCGATCGAGGTTCTCAAGAACTGCCTGGGCAATCGCCTCGTGCTCGGACGAGATGATCCACGCCACGCGCTCGCGGCTGGGGCCGTCAATCACCATGTCGCAGACCTTGCCCATGAAATAGGTGGCGATGCAGGCATAAAGCGCGTTCTCGACCGAGAAGACCGGGGCAGAAGCCGCGACGATCATGAAATCCGTGATGATGACCCACGTGCCCACGGGAAACATCGAGTGGCGCGCGATGATCTGGCAGATGATGTCGGTGCCGCCGGTGTTGCTGCCCGCACGGAACACGAGGCCGAGGCCAGTGCCGGAGACAACGCCACCCCACAGCGCGCAAAGCAGCAGGTCGCCATTGCCGAGAACCGGCAGGAACGGCGCCGTGAGGTCGATGAAGACCGAACAGAACACGATGCCCGCGAGCGACTTGGCGACGTAGCGCGGACCACCCGCGCGCCAGGCGAGCACCATGAGAAGCGCGTTCATGACGAGGGTCTGGATGCCGACGGGAATATCCGGGCCACCCTGCGCGATGACCGCGGCCCTGACGATAATCGCGATACCAGAGATTCCACCGGGAGCGAGGCCGTTGGGCTCCATGAAGCAGTTGAGGCCGACGGCGAACAGCAGCGTTCCCACGACGACGAGCGCGCCATCACGCGCCAGGTTGCGCTTGCTGATAGCCTCAAAATCGATAGCCATGGAACTCCCCTCCCGTAGTAACGACAACCATCCATTGTCCTCGCCGCAGATGGCAAAGGCAATCTAGCGCGATGGAGTATAGGGAACAAGAAGCGCGGGCGTGCGCTATCTGCAGGCGCCACAAGAAGTGCGGACGTGAACTATCTGCAGGCGCCGCACGCGGCGCATCCGCCAAAGGCCTTCTCGTCGAGGGCACGCCCCGTGGGCGTCGCGGCGAGGCCACCCTCCCCCGTCTCGCGCAGGGTTGACGGCATGACCGCGCCCACGCGCCTCATCGCCGTGACCGCCTCGTCGAAGGGAATCGTGGCGGAGATACCGGCGAGGGCCATCTCCGCGCAGGTGAGGGCAACACTCACACCCGTGGCGTTGCGTCTGACGCAGGGCACCTCCACGAGACCGGCGACGGGGTCGCAGACCAGGCCGAGCAGGCTCTGAATCGCCATCGAGGCGGCGGAGGCGCATTGGCGAGGCGTGCCACCGGCGAGCTCGGTCACAGCCGCGGCGGCCATCGCAGCCGCGGCGCCGGTCTCCGCCTGGCATCCTCCCTCGGCGCCGGCAAGCGTCGCGGCGTGCTCGATCACGAGGCCCACGGCAGCGGCGGTGAACAGCGCCATGACGCAAGCGCCCTCCGAGCATCCGCGCTCGTCTCGCATGGAGAGGACGGCGGCGGGCAGGATGCCGCAGGAGCCGGCGGTGGGTGCGGCGACGACGCGGCCCATGGCGGCGTTGAGCTCGCTCACGGCGAGGGCTCGCCTCACGGCACCCGTAACGATGCCTCCGCAGAGCGGCCTGCCGGCGGCCTCGCGGGCGAGCATGCGGGCGGCGTCTCCTCCGGTGAGTCCGCTCATGGAACGAAGAGAGGGGTCACTTCCGGGGTCCACGCAGGAGTCCATGACGGCAAGGCGGTCGCGCATGAGCGCATAAAGCTCGCCGGGAGCCATCTCCATGACGCGCGCCTGCTGGGCGAGGATGACGTGGGAGATGGGCACTCCGGCATCCTGTGCCGCCTTGACGGCGGGCTCGAGCGTGCCGAGGAGGAAGTCTGTCGCAAGACCGTCCGTCGCGGGAACCTCCCCGGCCTTGGCGGGCTCGCTCGCATCCATGGCGCCAACGGGCTCGAGCACCGTACAACGCTCAACGCCGTCAAGGCGCTCGATGCGCTCGGCGATGTCGCCATCGAGCTGGTTCTCGACCTCGATGCTCATGACCGCCACGCCGCCACGCTCCTGGCGAGCAAGCGCGAAGTCGCAGATGTTCGCACCTCCGGCGGCAAGGACGTCCGTCACGCAGGCGATGAGGCCAGGCTTGTCAGTGTGGCGCACGATGAGCGTGCGCTTGAGGCCGGTAATGCGAACGCGTATGCCATCGACGCGAGTGACCTCGACCTGACCGCCGCCGATGGAGCTGCCGAGCACGGCCACATGCTTGCCCTCCGCGGAGGCGAGCTCAATCAGGGCGGTGTTGGGATGGAGACCCTCGTCCTCGTCATCGCAAACCACAAAGGAGACCTCGACCCCGCGCTCGCGCGCAAGGTCAAGGGAGTCACGCAGGCGCACGTCATCCGCATGGAGTCCGAGGGCACCGGCGACGAGGGCGCGGTCCGTGCCGTGACCGCTGTAGGTCTTCGCGAATGACCCATAGAGCGTCACGCGGACGCTCTTCGGATCCGCCCCCAACAGCATGCGGGACACAAGTCCCAGCCTCGCGGCTCCCGCGGTGTGAGAGCTCGACGGACCGATCATGACGGGTCCGATGATGTCGAGGACGTTCGACACGGTCTCCCCCTAGTCTTCGCGCCCGTTCGGGAGCGCATCTAAGCGGTCAGGTTGATGGGACAAGCTGCTGGCACCCTTCGCGGCAGCGACGACGCGAGGCGTCAGGTCACAGTACTCGCGCGTTTTCCAATCGAAGCGAATCGAGAGATAGCGCAAGGCGAGCACGGCGCCCACACAGCCAAAGCCCGCCGCGACGAGCGGAAGCCCGAAGTACGCCATGGCGGCAAAGACGACGGAACCGCCCAGACACGCCACGGCGTAGAAGTTCGACCCGCGGAAGATGGCCGGGGTCACACCTGCCATCGCGTCGCGCAGGGCGCCGCCACCCACGGCCGTAATGGTGCCGAGGATGACGACGTAGACCGGGTCGAGCCCGTAGGCGAACGCCTTCGAGGAGCCCGCGAGCGCAAAGAGCGCGACGGAAAGCGTGTCCGCAACCAGAATGGAACGGTTGAGGTCGAGAAAGACCCCACGGAAGTAGAACGTCAGAAGGCAGATCGCGAGCGACACCAAGATGAGGTCCGGGTGCGACATGAAGTAGATGTTGGAGGCGCCCAGTAGCAGATCGCGCACGATGCCGCCGCCAAACCCCGTGAGAAAGCCCGCGACGGTGGTTCCGACGACATCGAGCTTGCTCCTGCAGCCGAACATCGCGCCCGTGAGCACGCCGACGACCACAGACGCGTAATCGATACCCCAGGGAATCGCCAGGACGGCGCTAGCGTCAAGAACGGGCATGCGCTACTCCGAACGGTTCCCGGCCTTGTGCGTGTGCACGAGCTTAGGCTGTTCCTCACCGGCGACTGCCTCCTTGGTCACAATGACCTTGGAGACGGAGAGGTCACTCGGGACATCAAACATCGTCTGCTGCAGAACCTTCTCCGCAATGGCGCGAAGGCCGCGGGCGCCGGTCTTGCGGGCCAGCGCGAGGCGTGCCATCTCGCGAACGGCCTCGTCCTCGAACTCGAGCTTGACGCCCTCGATCTCGAACATGCGAACATACTGCTTGATGATGGCGTTGCGCGGCTCGGTGAGGATGCGCACGAGGTCGTCCTCGGTCAGCTGCTTGGTGGAGCAGATGACGGGCAGACGGCCTACGAACTCAGGAATCATGCCGAAGGTGTGCAGGTCCTGGGGCGTGACCTCAGCCATGAGGTCATCCTGGGACTCGGTGACCTTCTTGGCGAGCTCGGAGTTGAAGCCGATGCCCTTCTTGCCGATACGGTCCGCAACAATCTTGTCGAGACCCACGAAGGCGCCACCGCAGATGAACAGGATGTTCGTCGTGTCGATCTTGATGAGCTCCTGCTGCGGATGCTTGCGGCCACCCTGGGGCGGGACGCTCGCAATGGTGCCCTCGAGGATCTTGAGCAGCGACTGCTGCACGCCCTCGCCGGAGACGTCTCGCGTGATGGAGAGGTTCTCCGCCTTGCGCGCGATCTTGTCGACCTCGTCGATATAGACGATACCGACCTGGGCGCGCTCGACGTCGCCGTCAGCCGCGGTAATGAGCTTGAGCAGGATGTTCTCGACATCCTCGCCCACATAGCCGCTCTCCGTGAGGGAGGTGGCGTCAGCGATGGCGAAGGGGACGCGCAGGAAGCGCGCGAGCGTCTGGGCGAGCAGCGTCTTGCCGGTGCCCGTGGGACCTAGGAGCAGGATGTTGCTCTTCGCAAGCTCAACGGGCTCGTTCGAACCAAGCACGTCCTCGGTGCCGGTGTCGTGGGCGACATGCTGGAGGTGCTCGTACTCCTCGGCGTAGAGGTCGTTCTCCATGCCATAGAGCACGCGGCGGTAGTGGTTGTAGACGGCCACGCTCATCGCGCGCTTGGCGTCCTCCTGGCCCATGACGTACTGCGAGAGCTCGTCATAGATCTGGTGCGGCGTGGGAAGCTGCTCGAGCGGCAGGAGTTCCTCGAGCGTGCCCTCGTCATCCACGTCGACATCATGGGCGTAGCCAGGCGTGCCATGAATGATGTCAGAGCAGGCAGCGATGCACTCGTCGCAGATGTAGACGCCGTTGGCGCCCTGAACGAGCTTGCGCACCTGATCGCGGGACTTGCCACAGAACGAGCAGCAAACGTCCTTGGGGTTCATGGGGTCATGGTACTGGGGCACTGGTTACTCCTCCTTGGCGGCGTCAGCGCGCGAGGTGATGACCTTGTCGACGAGACCGTACTCGCAGGCCTCGGCAGCGCGCAGGTAGCGGTCGCGCTCGGTATCCTCGTTGATGCGCTCGACCGGCTGGCCCGTGGCCTCGGCCAGCATCTCGTTGAGGTGCTGGCGAATCCACTTGGTCTCGTCAGCGACGATCTGGATGTCGGTCTGCTGGCCCTGGACGCCGGAGCTCGGCTGGTGGATGAGGACCATCGAGTTGGGAAGCGCCATGCGCTTGCCCTTTGCGCCACAGGCGAGGATGGCGGCGCCCATGGAGGCAGCCATACCCACGCAGATGGTGCAGACGTCGGGCTTGATGTAGTTCATCGTGTCGATGATGCCGAGACCCGCATAGACATCGCCGCCGGGCGAGTCGATGTAGAGCATAATGTCCTTGTCCGGGTCCTGGCTCTCGAGGTGCAGGAGCTGCGCCACCACGAGGTTGGCGGAGTCGCGAGTGACCTCCTCGCCGAGGAAGACGATACGATCGTTGAGCAGGCGGCTGTAGATGTCGTAGCTTCGCTCGCCGCGAGGGGTCTGCTCGACGACATACGGGATGTTGGGAATGTTGCGAACCGGGTTGACCATGTGGTCCTCCATTGTGATCAGGCGCGGATGAGCCGGCCATCTTATCTTGCGGGAGCGTTCGCCTCCCAGCCTATGCTGGCGAGCTCGCTCGGGGAGAAAAAGCCGGGCGGGGAAATCACCCCGCCCGGCGCTTATACCCCTTTATGGGAGTGAGAGCCCGAACGGGCGGAAAATGCTACTCGGCGTCGCGAGCGGCACGACGCTCGGCAACCTCGTCAACGATGTTGACCTTGGCGTTCTCGACGAGCCAATCGACGGCCTTGGTGCGCTTGATGCTCTCGCGGACGGCGGGCATACGGCCGGCCTCCTTGAACTCCTTGAGGGAGGCGTCGACGTCAGCGACACCGGCATCCTCGAACTCGGCGCGGATGTCCTCGTCAGAGGCCTCGAAGCCGAGCTTCTTGGCAAGGGCGTCGAGGGCGAGGGACTGACGGGCGCGCTCGAGGGCCTGCTCGTTCAGGTCGTTCAGGAACTCGTGGGCCTGGATGCCGCGGGCGTTGAGCCAGGCGTCGAGGGTGAGGCCCTGACGCTGGAGCTGGGCGAGGATGTCCTGGGCGATCTCATCGTGGACCTGCTTGACGTAGTCCTCGGGGACCTCGTCGAGCTTGAGGGCCTCGGCGAGCTTCTCGATAACGCGGCTCTCCTTGAGGTTGGGGAGACTGGTCTCCTTGTCCTTGGCGATCTCGTCCTTGACGGCATCCTTGAAGGCGTCGACGGTGTCGAAGCCAGCGGACTTGGCGAACTCGTCATTGAGCTCGGGGAGGACGCGCTTCTTGGCGGACTTGAGGGTGACCTTGACCTTAATGGTCTTGGCCTCGGCCTCGTCGGTGCCGTTGACGTGGATCTCGACGTCCTTGGTCTCGCCGACCTTCATGCCCTTGATGGCATCGTTGAACTCGGCGGGAACCTGGGTGGAGCCAAGCATGAACGGACGGTCCTCGCCAGCGAGGGACTCGCCGTTCTCGACGTTCTCGACGTCGATGGTGAGCAGGTCGTTCTCGGCGGCGACGTAATCGTCAGCAGCGTCCTCGAAGGAGGCGCGATAGCTCAGGAGGGCGTCGAGCTGCTCGGCGAGCTCGGCCTCGGTGACCTCCGCGGGAGGCATGTTGATCTCGGGGGCGTCATAGCTCTCGAGCTCGCAGTCCGGGCGAACGTCGATCACAAGGGTAGCCTCGAAGTCAGCGCCCTCGGTGACGAGCTTGGCCTCGCCGTCGAAGTGGGGCTCGCCGACGGGCACGATGTCGAGCTCGTCGAGCATGAGCGGCTGGGCCTGCTGGAGGACATCCTCGGAAGCCTGGGCGAGCACGTAGTTCTTGCCGACGAGACCGTCGATGACCGGACGCGGGGCCTTGCCCTTGCGGAAGCCCTGGAAGCGATACTGGTTGGCGATGTCCTTGTAAGCCTTCTTGATGGCGGCATCGACATCAGCGGCGGCGACGGTAATGTTGGCCTCGAGCTTGTTGTCCTTGGGCTCGGTGGCGGTGACGGTGATCTTCAACGTTCCTCCTGGATGGTCATTCCGTGGGCGGGAGTGACCCACCCATGCACAAACATAAACGATTCTAGCAAATGAGAACAGCATCTGCTGAGACGCAAAAGGAGGTCGCCGCAATCACGACGACCTCCTCAAACAGTCAATGGTGCGGGCGACAGGAATCGAACCTGCACGAAGTCTCCCCCACTGGAACCTAAATCCAGCGCGTCTACCAGTTCCGCCACGCCCGCATGGCAACCGCTCAATAGTAACCTAAGTGAGCACTTGTCAACGATGGAGAATCTGCGACGTCGCGCCCGACTGAGGAAGAGCCGAAGCCCGCCTGGGCGCGGCGCCGTTGGTGCGCGCTAGATTCGCGAGGGCGCAGACGACTCGCGAGCTACTCCCGGCAAGCCGTCGACCCGTTGATGGACGCCCGAATGCAGGAGACTCCCTAGCAGACGCCCTGAGCCATCATGGCGTCGGCGACCTTCTCGAAGCCGGCGATGTTGGCGCCCATGACGAAGTTGCCCTCGTGGCCATACTTCTTGGCGGTGTCGTCGACATTGTGGAACATGCCGCGCATGAGCTGTTCGAGCTTGCCGTCGACCTCCTCGAAGGTCCAAGAGAGGTGCTCGGCGTTCTGGCTCATCTCGAGGCCGGAGACGAGCACGCCGCCGGCGTTAGCGGCCTTGCCGGGCATGAAGACGACGCCGTTGGCCTGGAAGTACTCGGTCGCGTCAATCGTCGTGGGCATGTTGGCGCCCTCGCCCACGACCTTCACGCCGTTGGCGACGAGGGCCTTGGCGTCCTCGAGATGCAGCGTGTTCTCGCGAGCGCAGGGAAGCGCGATGTCGCAGGGAAGCTGCCAGACGCCGCGGCCGTCACCCTCGTGCCAGGTGGCAGCGGGGCGTTCGTCGACATACATGGCGAGGGAGACGCCCTTGTCGTGGCCGGAGCGCTTCTTGTTGTAGACATGCTCGAGGACGGTGTAGTCAATGCCCTCGGGATCCTCGACCCAACCGTGAGTATCGGAGCAGGCGAGAACCTTGCCGCCGAGCTGCGAGACCTTCTGGACGGCGTAGATGGCGACGTTGCCGGAACCGTGGACAACGACATTCTTGCCCTCGAAGGAGTCGCCGTTGCTCTTGAGGTACTCGTCAACGAAGTAGGCGAGGCCGTAACCGGTGGCCTCGGTACGGGCGAGCGAGCCACCGAAGGAGAGGCCCTTGCCCGTGAGGACGCCGGTCCACTCGTTGCGGAGACGCTTGTACTGACCGAACAGGTAGGCAACCTCACGGCCGCCGACGCCGAGGTCGCCAGCGGGAACGTCGGTGTTGGGGCCGATGTGACGGGCGAGCTCGGTCATGAAGGACTGGCAGAAGTGCATGATCTCGTTGTTGGACTTACCCTTGGGGTCGAAGTCAGAGCCGCCCTTGCCGCCGCCCATGGGAAGGGTGGTCAGGCTGTTCTTGAGGATCTGCTCGAGGCCGAGGAACTTGAGCATGCCGAGCGTGACGGTGGGATTGAAGCGCAGGCCACCCTTGTAGGGGCCGATGGCGGAGTTGAACTCGACGCGGAAGCCGCGGTTGACCTGGACCTTGCCGGAGTCATCGACCCACGGCACGCGGAACATGATCACGCGCTCGGGCTCAACGAGACGCTCGAGAAGGGCGGCCTCCTCGTACTCGGGGTGCGCATCGATGCAAGGCTGTAGGGTACCGAGAATCTCGGTCGCCGCCTGGAGGAACTCGGGCTGCTCAGGGTAACGGGTCTTAAGCTCGTCGAGAACCCTTTCGGTATACGTCATCGACGTCTCCTCTCATGCGCCATCTTGGCGCAAACGGACCTGGCAGATTGCATGTCACACAGGCGACAGACACGCCAAGCCACAGGTCGCGAACCGTGCCCCACGGCGCGCGGCAAATATTGGACAGACGCTCAATAAAATACATTTCAGGCGTTTCCACAAAGCACGCGCGCAAGCACGATTAGCACCGTTGTAACAAACTCAACCCGATGTCTTCACAATGGCCGCGCGGCACCGGCGGCGCGGCAGGCGTAGCGGCTGCGATGAGCACGAGGCAGGCGTGAGCATGGCGGCTGCGACGGGCGCGTGTGGCAGCCGCGGCGCGGACGGCGGCCGCGACGGGCGCGCGGCCCCTCCCCTACGCGCTGCGCGTAGGGTGGATGACCTCGATCGCGCGGTGGGCGCAAGATATCTCGAAGTGCGACCCCTCGCAACGCTCGCCATCAGTCTGGCAGGGCGGCTCGCCGTCGAAGTCGATCACGATGCTCGACGCCGTGCGGAAGCGCAGGTAGCGCGAACCGGTGTGGAGCGCCACGCGAGCGCGCGCGAGAATGCCGAGGGCCTCGATGGTCGAGGGCGAGCCCTCGGAATAGCAGATGTTGAGCAGGCCGTCGTCACACACGGCGTCCGGGCAGATGCGGAACCCGCCGCCGTACGTGGGGCCAACCTGGACGGTGAAGATAACGGAGCTGCCTTCGATCGGTTCGCCGTCGATCACGGCACGGAAGGGCCAGCGGCGCATCTCCCGGCGGATGACGTCGATGCCGGACGCCGCGAACAGACGCGTACCGTGGGCACCCGTCGCGAGACGGCGCTCCATGGTATCGATCGCGATGGCGGCATCGACGCCAAACGACAGCGTCTCATCGAAGTACGTGCCATTTACGAGGCCGAGGTCTACGCGACGCGTGGTGCCTCGGAGGATCTGCGCGAGGGACTTGTCCGGGTCGTTCGGCGCCATGCCGAGAGTGCGGGCGTAGTCGTTTCCCGAGCCCAAAGGGATAACGCCGAGGCGCGGACGGTGGTGGTCGTCGTCAATCTTCATCAGGCCGTTTACGACCTCGTGGATCACACCGTCGCCACCAAGGGCAAGGACCGTGTCGAACGAGGAGGCCGCCGCGGCCATGTCCGTAGCGGCCTTGGGGCCGGAGGTGAGGCGAACGTCGAACCCGTCCGTCGCGGACTCGTACGCCGCGAGCGTGCGACGAACGAACTCCGCGCCTTCGGCACCGGCGCCGCTCTGCGATGCCGGGTTTGCGATGACGAGCGTGTGGCCGAGCGAGAACGCCATGGTCCCTCCGAGGATCCAGCCGGCCCTGCGCCGGCGCTGCGTTCCATTGTATCCCCCAATACAGACTCGCGCCGAGCCTGGGTGTTCGAGCGGTGACGCCGCGGGTAAACTTGCGCGCCGTCCACCGGTCGTTCAGACTTGCGCGCCGTCCGCCAGTCGCTCGAACCTGTGTGCCCGCCCGGTTGCCACTCAAAAATGGCGCGAGCGCAAAGCCGACGCGACATAAGCCACATTGCAAGATGACCAGCCCCATCGTTTGGTCATCGCTTGGCCATCGATGCGCCATCGTTTGCCCACCATTTTCCAATCGCACAACTTTTCGTTTGCCCCAATCGGGCTGCTCGCCTATACTTAACCGGCGTTCCGGGGCGTGGCGCAGTTTGGTAGCGCATCTGCTTTGGGAGCAGAGGGTCGCTGGTTCGAATCCAGTCGCCCCGACCAACGCATGCGGGTGTGGTTCAACGGTAGAACCTCAGCCTTCCAAGCTGATGACGCGGGTTCGACTCCCGTCACCCGCTCCATGCAAAACAGCAGCCCAGAGGCATTCAAGCCTCTGGGCTGTTTTGTTTTCCGTACTCGACGTAACGATTGATGACAAACAACACGGATCCGCCCAGCTGTCATGCGCACGTCTCTGCACGCCGTGGTGCCGCAATTGCATCCCCCAAAGCACACAAAAAGCGGTCGCCACCGCACGCAGCGATGACGACCGCCTTTATATCATGCGATACGCATGACGCTCAGCAGCTCCCGGTACACTCCCGGCAGCCACCAGAAAACGCCCAACTACTTTTGGGCGGCCTCGAGCGCAGCCTTGACCTCTTCCTTGGTCTTGAGCGCGAGGACCTTCTCGGCCAGGGCGTCAGCCTCGGCCTTCGTCCACTGGGAGATGATCTTGCGGGTGCGCAGGATCGACGGGGCGCTCACGGAGAACTCATCCAGGCCGAAGGAGATCAGCATCGGGATGAGCAGCGGATCGGCCGCGGCCTCGCCGCACATGCCAACCATGATGCCGGCCTTGTTGCCCTCCTCAATGATGCGCTTGATGGAGCGCAGCACCGCGGGCTGATAGACGGTGTAAAGGTAACGCACGGCATCGTTGCCGCGGTCAGCACACATCGTGTAGCCGATAAGGTCGTTCGTGCCGATGGAGAAGAAGTCGCACTCGGCGGCAAGGTCGTCGGCGATGAGGGAGGCGGCGGGCGTCTCCATCATGGTGCCAACCTCGATGTTCTTGTTGTACTCCACGCCCTCGGCGTCGAGCTCGGCCTTGCACTCCTCCACGAGCTTCTTGACGTCGCGGACCTCGTCAAGGTCAGTCACCAGCGGGATCATAATCTTGATGTCGCCAAAGGCGGAGGCGCGGAGCAGGGCGCGGAGCTGCACCTTGTACTGATCGGCGTTGGAGAGGCAGTAACGGACGGCACGGTAGCCCATGAACGGGTTATCGTCATGGGTGAGGTGGAGATACGGGATCTCCTTGTCGCCGCCCACATCGAGGGTACGGATGATGACCGGCTTGTCCTTCATGCGAAGGGCGACCTTCTGGTACGCGGCGAACTGCTCGTCCTCGCTGGGGAGCTCGGTGGCATCCATGAAGAGGAACTCGGAGCGGAACAGGCCAACGCCCTCGGCGTCGCGCTCAGCGGCGACGTTGGCGTCGTCGGGGTTGCCGATGTTGGCAACGAGAAGCTTCTCGAGACCGTCGGCGGTCTTCGTCGGGACGCCACGGTAGGCCTCGAGCGCGGCCTTCTCGGCAGCGGCCTTCTCGGCAAGATCCCTGAAACCCTCAAGCTCGGTCTCAGACGGAGCGAGGACGACCTCACCGGTGCTGCCGTTCACGACGACGGTGTCGCCGTTCTTGATGAGGGAGCAAGCGTTCTCGAGCGACAGGACGGCCGGAATCTCGAGAGCGCGGGCGATGATCGCGGAGTGGGAGGTGCGGCCGCCGACCTCGGTCACGATGCCGACGACGTTCTCCTTGTCGATCGTGGCGGTCATGGACGGCGTGAGGTCGTGCACGACGACGATGGAGTCCTTGGGAAGGACGGAGAGGTCGACAAGCTCCTTGCCGAGAAGCTCGGCGAGGATGCCGGTGCGGATGTCCTGGACGTCAGCGCAGCGCTCGCGAATGAGCTGCTCCTCAGAGGCGTCGAACATGGCGTAGAACATGTCGCAGACCTCGTCGATGGCCTGCTCGGCGCACTTGCCGTCGTTGATGCGGTTGTTGACCTCATCGATCATGAAGGGGTCGTTGGCCATGGTGATGTGACCCACCATGATCTCGGCCTCCTTCTCGCCGACCGTAACCTTCATGCGGTCAGCCTGAGCCTGCGTCTTGACGCAGAAGGCATCGAGGGCGGCCTGGTAGCGGGCGCGCTCCTCCTCGTCAGTGTCCTGGTGCGTGGCCGGAACGTAGGACAGGTCCGGCTCGACGGCAACCTGGGCAGAGCCGATGCCGATACCGTCAGACGCGTTAACACCCTTGTACATGAATCCCCCCTGGATCTAAGTACCCTAAGTAGCAATAGAAAGGAGGGTCAGCGCAGTGCGCCGCCCTCCTTAACACGCCATTTGTGGCACGGGGCCAAGGCCCCAAAGGCGATACTACTCGCCGATGCCGCTCTTGACGAGCTCGACGGCGGCGGCGAGAGCGTCAGCCTCGTCAGCGCCATCGCACTTGATCTCAATCTCGGTGCCGCAGGAAAGGCCAGCGGCCATGAGGGCCATCGGCGACTTGCCGTTGGTCTCCTTGCCATCGGCAACGATGGTCACGGTGCTGGCGAACTTGCCCATAGCGGAGGCAAAGGTGCCGGCCGGACGCATGTGAAGACCCTGCGGATTGATGAGCGTAACCTTCTCGGAAACCATGCTGAACTCCTCTTTTTTCTTTATGACCCTTGCGAGCCCTACCCCATAAACACTATGAGCCGACGGATACCCCCGCGACTCACCCACGTGCCTAGGTCGAGTCTAGCAGACCATGAGCACGCTGGAACCTAAATAACCAACCAAAACGCTTCCGTTCGTCAACACCATCGAATCTGCGACAAACGGCTACTCTGCGTCCTTGGCTTCCTTTGCCTCCTTGGCCTCAGGCTTTGCCTCCTTGGCCGGCTTCTTCTCCTTAGAAGCAGTGGCCTTCTTGGCGAGCTCCTCGTCCATAATCTTGGTGAGGCTGTCATAGAACTTATCGATGGTCGAGCGCTGGGCAAGGCCCTTGCTGGCAGCGGTGGCGGAACCGCAGGCGCTCGCGAAGTTGAGGGCGTCCTGGTAGGACTTGCCGGCGTCGAGGCTCGCGAGGAAGCCGGCGACCATCGAGTCGCCGGAGCCCGTGGCGTTCACGAGACGGCACGGCGGGCACTTGGTGATGTACTCGGTGCCATCAGCCGCGACGAGCGCAGAACCCTCGCCACCGCAGGAGACAACGACGTTCTGGGCGCCGCGCTCGTGAAGCAGACGCGCGTAGGGCAGGCACTCCTCCGGGGTCTCCGGGGAGACGTCGAAGAGCTTGCCGAGCTCGTGGTGGTTGGGCTTAATCATGAAAGGCTTCGACTCGAGGGACTGGAGCAGAAGCGTGCCCGGAGCGTCGACGACGAAGCGGATGCCACGGCCGGCGAGGCGAGTCATGATGATCTGGTACATGTCATCAGGCAGGCACTTGGGGATGGAACCCGTGAGGACGAGGGTGTCACCGGCCTTGATGCGGTCAAGGCGGCCAAACATCTCATCGACCTTGTCGTTCGGGATCTTGGGGCCCATGCCGTTGATGATCGTCATCACGATGCCGTTGAGCTTGACGTTGATGCGCGTGAAGCCCTTCTCGAGGCGCACGAAGTTGCACGTGACACCCGCGCTCTGAAGGGTCTCGAGAATGTAGTCACCAGTGAAGCCGGCGATGATGCCGAGGCAGATGGTGTCAACGTTGAGCTCGTTCAGGATGCTGGAGACATTGATGCCGTTACCGCCACAACGAACCTCTTCGCTCGTGGAACGGTTGGTGAAGCCCATGTCGAGCGTCGTGGGGTGCATCACGTAGTCGACAGCAGGGTTGAAGGTAACGGTGTAAATCAAGGGGCGCTCCTTCCTCAGTTTTCCGCAGACTCCAGTATGACACACGAAAGGGCCCCCGACAGTGCTTTCAGGAGCCACTCAGCCAAAAAGTTGACCTCCGTTTAATGGCCATATGCTGGGTTTTAGCAAAAATCTTGCCATCGGACGCCTCCGCACGGAGGACGAACCCGACAAGAAGTAAGGGACTCTTCTGGCGCGGCCCGAAACGCCGCCGCGCGACGAGAAATCTCCCTACTGCTCGAGGCCGGCGTTGATCGCGTCGACGACCTGGGAGGCCTCCGCGGCATCAAAGACGGAGGAGCAGAAGTTGGCATCCGAAACCATAACGGCAAGCTTCGAGAGGATGCGGAGGTGCTCGGTGCCACGCTCGCCATCGGGGATGAACAGGGCGACGGCGACCTTGACGGGAGCCTTGTCCATGGTCTCCCACTCGACGGGCTCAGCGAAGCGGAGAACGACGATGCAGGGGTCTGCAACCTCAGCGCACTTGCAGTGAGGAATGGCGAAGCCGCCCATCATACCCGTGGAACCCTCGGCCTCGCGAGCCTTGAGGGCCTCTGCGAGCGTGGACGCGTCCGCACCAACGCCGAGCTCGGCTGCCTTCTGCGCGGCAAGGTCAAGAGCCTCGTCGCGAGCGGTGGCGGCGCAATCAAGAATCACGTGGTCATTGTCGAGCAGTGCCATTGGGTCTCCCCTCTCCCGGCCAGCCCCCGCCGGCCGATGTCATTCATACCGGAAGCATGGTACTCACGTGCGAGCCAGCTCGCAAATAGATGTAACCGATTTGCAAAAAGATATACCAAATTTCACAAGCGTTAGCAGGAGCGAAACGCATGGCAGTCCGGACTGTTTGCAAAACCAGGCAAGCGATATGCATCCAAGGCGCACTCGTGGCAACAGGGCCGCATTACGGCACGGCAGCGCGAGTCCAGGGACACATCGCAACGCAGTAGCCAAACCCCAGCACCGCATCGCGACGCAGTGGCCAGAAATAGCAAAAGGCCCCGGGATTACCGGGGCCTTGCATGCAATGGTGGACCGTCAGGGACTCGAACCCTGGACCTTGGGATTAAGAGTCCCCTGCTCTACCAGCTGAGCTAACGGTCCA
>NZ_JBCLNF010000001.1:0-96334 GCF_039062465.1 Collinsella sp. 1033st1_E11_1033SCRN_220408 | reverse complement strand
GTAATGGTGGACCGTCAGGGACTCGAACCCTGGACCTTGGGATTAAGAGTCCCCTGCTCTACCAGCTGAGCTAACGGTCCGTGCTTGTCTAAGATGGGGTGGGTGAAGGGGCTCGAACCCTCGACCTACGGAGCCACGGTCCGTCGCTCTGCCAACTGAGCTACACCCACCATCTGGCCACCTCTTTAAGCAGCTCGTCTATTATGCACACCACATCCGATCCATGCAAGGATAATTTTTAGATTTCTTTGAAGTTATGTCGAAATAAACGTTGTCCAGGCTTGTGACCAGGGGTTTCTCATCGGCTCACCCAAAAAGAAAATCAAAAATCAAAGAGGCCAGGGAACAAATTGCCCCCTGGCCTCGTTAGCTCATGGTGCGCCCTGAGCGATTCGAACGCTCGACCGTCGGATTAGAAGTCCGGTGCTCTATCCAGCTGAGCTAAGGGCGCGTGACTCCGGCTTCGCTCGCCGGACAACCCATTCTAGCGCAAGACACCACGATTACGACAAGAGACATTCGCAGCTCGAGCGGCCGGCCCCACTGGACGAGACGCGCGAGCCACGCGGCAAGCGCGAGGCAGGAGCCACGGCGGCAAGGCCATGACAGCCCGGACGAGACGCACGAGCCCTACGGCAAGCGCGCAGGGCACGTCCTCCCCGCCCAAAAACGCCCGAGCGCCCGTCTGAGCCCCTAGAGCAGGAGCTCTGCCACCTGGACGGCATTGGTGGCGGCACCCTTGCGAATCTGGTCACCACAGCACCAGAAGGTGATGCCGCGACCCCGCTCGGAGTTGGAGATGTCGCGGCGAATGCGACCGACCCAGATGAGGTCCTGGTCGCTCGTGTAGAGCGGCATCGGGTAGCGGTCGCGCGCGACGTCAGCGGCGAGGTCGTCGACGAGCTTCACGCCCGGAGCCGCGGCCAGGGCCTCGCGGGCGTCCTCGAGCGAAACGGGTTCCTCGAACTCCAGCGTGATGCTCTCGGAGTGCGAGCGCAGCACAGGCACGCGCACGCAAGTGCAGTTCACGCGCAGCTCGGGCAGATGCATGATCTTGCGGCCCTCGTTCTGCAGCTTCATCTCCTCGGACGTGAAGCCCTCGAACTTCTCGGAGCCAATCTGCGGAATGAGGTTGCTCGCGAGCTGGTCGACAAACGCGGTGGGCTCAGGCAGCTCCTCGCCGCGGCCGATGGCCCCCAGCTCGTTCTCGAGCTGGCGCATGCCCGGCACGCCAGCGCCGCTCGCAGCCTGGTACGTGCTCACGATCATGCGCGAGACGTGGCCGAGCTTGTGCAGCGGCCACGTGGGGACGAGGCCGATGATCGTGGCGCAGTTGGGGTTCGAGATGAGGCCCTTGTTCCAGGCGACGTCCTGGGGGTTAATCTCCGGGACGACGAGGGGCACGTCCTCGTCGAGGCGGAAGGCGTGGGAGTTGTCCACCACCGTGGCGCCACGACGGACGGCCTCGGGCAAAAGCGCCTTGGCGATGTCGTCATCCGCGGCGCCGAGGACGATGTCCATGCCCTCGAAGGCCTCCGGACGCGCCTCCTCGATCACGACCTCGCGGCCGCACCACTCGACGACCTTGCCCGCAGAGCGCGCGCTCGCCAGGAGCTTGAGCTCGCCCACGGGAAAGTCACGCTCGGCCAGGCACTCCAGCATCTGCGAGCCAACGGCTCCCGTGGCGCCAAGGATCGCTACGTTCTTCTTGTCAGCCATGAGTTACTCCTCGTCAAGGAACGCGTCATAGACGGCGCGGATGGTCTTCTTGAAGTCGGCGTCGTTCACACCGAAGATGATGCTGATCTCCTGAGAGCTCTGGGTGATGAGGCGGATGTTGATGCCCTTCTCGCCCAGCTCGTTGAACAGGCGGCCCGAGGTACCGGGGCGGTTAGACATGTTGCGGCCAACCACGCTGATGAGGGCGAGGTGGTCGATGACCTTGACCTCATCGGGCTTGAGCTCACGCTGGATGTCGGCCACGATCGAGTAGATCTTGTCGTGCACGTCAGCGCCGTTGACGACCACGCCGAACGAGTCGATGCCCGTGGGCACGTGCTCGACGGAGACGCCATAGCGCTCGAAGATCGCGAGCGCTCGGGCAAGCAGGCCAACGGAGCTGCCCATCTTGGCCTTGGCGATGTGGACCGTCAGGAAGTCCTTCTTGCCGGCGATGCCCGTGATGACGGGATCGTCCTCGGTGGGCTCGACGCGCTCCTGGATGATGGTGCCGCGCTCCTCCGGGTGGTTGGTGTTGAGGATCGCGATGGGGATGTTAGCCTCGCGCACGGGGAAGATCGCCTCCTCGTGCAGAACGCTCGCGCCCATGTAGGAGAGCTCGTGCATCTCGTCGAAGGTGATGCGGCGAATGGCGCGCGGGCGCTTGACGATGCGCGGGTCGGCCGTGAGGAAGCCCGAGACGTCCGTCCAGTTCTCGTAGAGGTCCGCGTTGAGGGCGCGAGCCGCGATGGCACCCGTGATGTCGCCGCCACCGCGGCTAAAGAGCTTGATGTCGCCCTCGCTCGTGGCTCCATAGAAGCCCGGGAGCACGAAGCTGCCCTCGCGCACGACGAGGTCATGGATGCGGTCGCAGGTGCGCTCCATGTCGAGAGACCCGTCGTGGTGGAAGCGCACGTACTCGGCGGCGTCCGCGAACGGAAGGCCCAGGTACTCGCTCATAAGTCGGGCGGTGAAGTACTCGCCGCGGCTCACGATGTACTCGGTCGAGTATTCCTTGATATGCGCGGCGAACTCGTCGAACTTCTCGGCCATGGGATAGCTGAGGCCAAGCTCGGTCGCGATGTCGACGAAGCGCTGCTTGATATCCGCGAGAAGCGGGGTGCAGTCGACGTGATAGGTGCGATGCGCGTCGACCAGATAGAGGAGGTCAGTGATCTTGTTGTCCTCGGAGTTGCGCTTACCCGCGGCAGAGACCACCACGAAGCGACGACCCTCGTCAGCCTCGATGATGCGCTTGACCTTCTTGAACTGGCCGGCGTCTGCGACGCTCGATCCGCCGAACTTGGTGATCTTGATCATGTGACTCCTCGTCAAGGTCGATCCCTGAGCGCCTCCGCGCCCCGTTCCAAACCTCCGCCAGGCAACCCGCCTGTTACCAAACGGTCTCAGCTGGGCTTTGAGCGGCCCGGATGCCACTCCCCGCGTTATTATGCGGAAAACGTCCTGAGCGCCCGCGGAAACAGGTTCGCGGGCGAACGCGCCGACACGCAAGGAGAAGAGCAGTGACTACGTTCTACCACAGCACACGCTCGCGAAACGAATCCTTAACAAGTAAGCAGGCAATTCTCGAGGGTATCGCCCCAGACGGAGGCCTGTTCGTTCGCGATGACGTCGCCGAGGGCGCGCCTTCGCTCGAGAGCCTGCTCGCCGGCACCTATCAGGACCGCGCGCGCCTCGTCCTCGGCCACCTCCTCGACGACTTCACCGCCGAGGAGATTTCCGGCTGCGTCGACGCCGCGTACGGCCCCAACTTCGACTCCCCCGCCGTAACGCCCGTCGTCCCCTGCGGCGACGATTGGACGCTCGAGCTGTGGCATGGCCCGACGAGTGCCTTCAAGGATATCGCCCTCCAGATGCTCCCGCAGCTCATGCGCGTCTCCCGCGAGGGTGACGGCCGCGGCGTCATGATCGTCACCGCGACGAGCGGCGACACCGGCAAGGCAGCCCTCGAGGGCTTCGCCGACGTTGCCGGCACCGGCGTCACCGTCTTCTACCCCCACGGCAAGGTCTCTGACGTCCAGCGTCTCCAGATGGCCACCCAGCGCGGCGAGAACGTCGCCATCTGCGCCATCGAGGGCAACTTCGATGACGCCCAGACCCAGGTGAAGCGCATCTTCGCCGACGCCGCCCTGCGCGAGCGCCTCGCGGAGAAGAACGTCGTGCTCTCGAGCGCCAACTCGATTAACGTGGGTCGCCTCGTCCCGCAGGTCACCTACTACTTCGACGCCTACGCCCAGCTCGTGGCCGCGGGCAAGCTCAAGAGCGGCGACGCGATCGACTTCTGCGTGCCCACCGGCAACTTCGGCGACGTGCTCGCCGGCTACTACGCCAAGCTCATGGGCCTTTCCGTGCGCAAGCTCATCGTCGCCTCCAACGCCAACGACGTCCTGACGGACTTCATCGCCACCGGCACCTATGATCGCAGGCGCCCCTTCCACAAGACCATCTCGCCCTCGATGGATATCCTCGTGTCGTCCAACCTCGAGCGCCTGCTGTTCTACCTGTCCGACGGAGACTGCGAGCTTGTGTCCTCCCTCATGAAGGACCTTGCCGAGCAGGGCTTCTACACCGTGCCCGAGCATGTCCTCGAGCGCCTGCACGAGACGTTCGAGTGCGGACGCGCCGATGACACGGCTACGCGCGAGACGATCCGCGAGACCTGGGAGCGTCACGGCGTCATCCTCGACCCGCACACCGCCGTCGCCCGCCACGTCCTCGAGGCTCGCCCGGCGGACGGCGTCGCCCGCGTCTGCCTCTCCACGGCAAGCCCCTACAAGTTCTCCGCGGACGTCCTCGCGGCGCTCGGCCACGACACGACCGACATGGACGGCTTCGAGTGCATGGACGCGCTCTTCGAGGTTACCGGAGCCAAGGTGCCCGAGGCGCTCTCCGCCCTGCGTGACGCCCAGGAGAGGTTCTCCGACGTGGTGAGCGTTCCCGAGATGAGCGGCTACGTCGAGGACGCGGCGGCGAGGATCCTCGCATGATCCGCATATCCGTCCCCGCCACCAGCGCGAACCTCGGCATAGGCTATGACACGCTGGGCATGGCGGTCTCCCTCTATTCGCACTTCACGTTCGAGCGCGCCGACGAGCTCACGATCACCGGCTGTCCGGAGGAGTTCCGCAACGCCAACAACCTCGTCTACGTCTCGCTCGTCGACGCGCTGGCAGAATGGGGCGAGGAGCCCTTTGGCGTCTCGATCGACATCCAGACCGAGGTGCCCGTCGCCCGCGGCCTGGGGTCTTCGAGCACCTGCGTTGTCGCTGGCATCATGGCCGCGGCGGCGCTCACTGACCACACCGTCACGCGCGAGGAGCTCGTGGCGATGGCGACGCGCGTCGAGGGCCACCCTGACAATGTCGCGCCCGCGATCCTGGGCGCGGCCGTGTGTTCGTTCACCCCTGACGGTCGCCTGCCGCGCTGCCTGCGCTATGACGTGAGCGACCGTCTCCGTTTCGTAACGGTGATCCCTCCCTATGAGGTTCACACGAGCGAGGCACGCAAGGTCGTGCCGCAGGAGGTCCCGCTCTCGACCGCCGTCTGGCAGATGGGCCGCGTCGCGGGCCTGACCCGCGGCCTCGAGACGGGTGACGCCTCGCTCATCGCGGACGCC
The DNA here is from genome assembly GCF_039062465.1 of Collinsella sp. 1033st1_E11_1033SCRN_220408. Taxonomy (NCBI): domain Bacteria; kingdom Bacillati; phylum Actinomycetota; class Coriobacteriia; order Coriobacteriales; family Coriobacteriaceae; genus Collinsella; species Collinsella sp. 1033st1_E11_1033SCRN_220408. Next base: position 90,978 of record NZ_JBCLNF010000001.1, on the reverse strand, counting down.
AATGACGACCGCCTGCAGGAGCCCTATCGCCGCGCTCTCATCCCGGATTACGACGCCATCCGTGAGACTTGCCTCGAGGGTGGAGCGAAGACGATGTGGATCTGTGGCTCTGGCTCGACCCTCATGGCCGTGACGGATGACACGATCGTGGCCAAGTTCCTCCAAGTTCGCCTCAAGGAGCGCTTCCCCGAGTGCGAGACGCACATCCTCACCTGCGACACTTGCGGCGCACAGATCGAATACCTGTAGCGACGAGCATCCCGAAGGCGACGCCCGCGCAGTCGAGCGCCACGTCCGAGAGCTGGCCCGAGCGACCCGGCACGAAGCGCTGGAGGGTCTCGTCCGCTGAGGGTGCGATTACGCCCGGAACGACCTGACGCCACCCGGGACGAACTTCCTCCGGCGTGCTGCCGAGAAGGACTCCGAGCAAGGCGTATTCGAGAAAGTGCGCTGCCTTGCGCACGAGGAAGGACATCAGATTCGCGTCCGTGACGCCAAGTGCCTCGAAGGCAGGGCGTAGGATGTCGACGACAGCGGCGCTTTGAGCCGTGGATTCTGGTCCCGGGAAGAGCGACCTGCTCCAAATAAACAAGACCCATGCAAAGACGAGAAGCCATCGCGCCCACACGGGGACGCGGTGGCTTTTGGTTTTGCTGGTTGGGGCACCGGCACGACAGTCAGCGGCTCGCGAGGCGCCTGCCCGGCAGCCAGCGATTCGCGAGGCGCCAGGCTCGGTAAGAGCCACCCCTAGCCCTGCAGCGCGAGGTGGCGGGCGGGTATATCGGCCGTGCCACCATCGATGACCTTGAAGCGCTTGCGGATGCTGTGATGCGCGAGTTTGCGGACGCTCTTGCTCTCGTTGCGGGCAAGTTCCTCGTCAACGAGCATGTCGACGTAGCTATCGGTATCCGTAACGTCAGGACGACCAGCCTGCGGCTTGAACGCCATGAAGATGGTGTCCGGCTCGAGGTGATCGACCTCGTCCAGTTCCTCGTCGAAGGAGGCCGGAGAGGGCGTGGGCACAGCGTTGGCGGCAGCCATGGCGATGTCCTCGTTGGTACGCTCGTCAAGCGCGGCGAGGGCAACGGCCCACAGGTCCTGCTGCTGGTCGCTCCAGCGCTGGCCCTGAGCGGGGAACGCCTCGGCCGGGTCGGCGAGACGGGTCGCGATGACCTCGCGGTCGCGCCTGGGCTCGACGGCGGCGGGAGCGGGATGCGCAGAAGCGGAAGGCGTGGGCTGCGGCGTCGCCGGTTGGGAGGGCTGCGCGGAAGCGGAGGGCGTGGGCTGAGCAGCCTTCGCAGGCGCAGGCGACTGCTGCCTAGCCGCGGCCTGGGCGGCCTGGGCGACCCAAAGGTCCTTCGCGGCGGCAGCGGCAGCGGGCGTCTGGGCGCAGAAGAGCACGGCGCTGTTATCAGCCAGCCCTTCGTTCACAGACTCCATGCCTGCGACGGAAGCCGTCGCAGGGCGCACCTCGTTACCAAATACCTGGTCCCACCAAGCCTCCCCCACGTCACCAACGCTGCCATCGGCGCGCGCGATGACGGGGAGTCCCTCCATCTTCGCAGCTCCGAGGCGCTCCTGGAGAACGCTGGCAACGCCCTTGGCACGCGCGGCCATGCGCTCAGCGAGGGTGATCTTGCGGACATAGTCCTCCGCGACGTCGGCGTAGTCGACGGAATCCGAGCCCTTCAGCCAGGAGTCCCAGGCGGCGTCCGCCTCGGCATCGCTCATCACGCCGTAGTGCGAGGGAACGGTGTAGCGGGTCTCCTTCTGCCCCTGGGTAGTGGTGGATGCGGGGGCGGTGTGGCCGGACGCGGAAGCTGCGGGGGCGGTGTGGTTGTTTGCGACGGACGCGGCTGCGGCGCCCTCTGACGCGGCTGCGGCCACGTGCGGCGCGGGCTGGACGCGGATGTTGCCCGTCTGCTCCCAAGATCCGGTCATGCCACGCTGCGTGCTGCGCGCGGCATGGCGAGGCTGGCACTCGGATACGACAGCCGCCGAGGTCTCCCCGGCGCCGCCGGACGAGAGAGTCCCGGTGGCATCTTGGCCAGACATGTCCCAAGCGGAGGGACCCGCCTGGTCATTAGCTCCCCGCATACGAGCCGCGGAATCAACGGCAGCTCGATGGCGCGTCTCCGCCATGCGCGTGACTACGAGTGAGGTGCCGCTGGCGATAACCGCACCGGCGATGCATCCGGCAGCAAAGCTTAGGCCGGGATCGATCCTGGAGACGTCTTGGCCCAGAACCGTAAGCGCATTGGCACACGTGGGGGTCGCCCACGCAGCAACGCCGGCCAGACCGGCACAAATGGCAGGGCTCGTGTGCCTGCTCGTCATGACCAAACGCCTCCCTCGCGGAGGCGACGGCGCACGCAGATTGTCCACTGGATTGCGACGACGGGCCCGCCAGGCATCTGGCGGCCAATCGGGCAACGGCTTGGTGTGTTTGGTCTGCGTGTACCGTCGCTCGAACAATTATTCCTCATGGTGCATAGGCACCTCGTGGCGCGAAGGCTGCTTTTGCAGCACGTGGGCGCCAGTAGAATGACTATACATCAGCGAGTCATTATAGTGCGGGGGAATGCGCCCCAGACAATGAATTCTTGGAGGGGAAGCTGCAAGCGCGTCCGCGCAACCGCCGCATGTGGCCACGAACAGCAAAGCGGTCGCGCTGGCGCATTCAACGCCAACGCGACCGCATGTCACTCGATTCAGCCGGCGAACGCCCAGGGAACGTCACACCCCCGGTACGACAAGCCGTTACAGCGAGTCGACGTACTCCGACTGCTGGGCCTTCTTGGCCGAGCGGATGAGGAACTCCTCGTTCGTCGCCGTTGCGCGGAGGCTCTTAACGAGAGAGGCCTCGGCACGCTCGATGTTGTTCATGTTCGCGAGGATGCGACGGAGGCCCCATACGAACGGCTGGAGATCAGCATCGATGAGCAGGTCCTCGTTGCGCGTGCCGGAGGCAACCGGGTCGATTGCCGGGAAGATGCGCTTGTCGGCAAGCTCGCGGTCGAGCTTGAGCTCCATGTTGCCGGTGCCCTTGAACTCCTCGAAGATGACCTCGTCCATCTTGGAGCCAGTCTCGACAAGAGCGGAGGCAAGGATGGTCAGGGAGCCGCCGTTCTCGATGTTGCGCGCAGCACCGAGGAACTTCTTGGGCGGGTAGAGCGCCGCGGAGTCAACGCCACCGGACAGGATACGGCCGCTTGCGGGAGCAGCGAGGTTGTAGGCGCGGGCAAGACGCGTGATGGAGTCGAGGACGACCACAACGTCGCGGCCCATCTCGACCAGGCGCTTCGCGCGCTCGATTACGAGCTCGGAGACCATGGTGTGGTTCTCGGCAGGCATGTCGAACGTCGAAGCAACGACATCGCCCCTGATGGAGCGCTGCATGTCGGTGACCTCTTCGGGGCGCTCGTCGACAAGCAGGCAGATGAGATAGACCTCGGGGTTGTTGGCGGCAATGGACTCGCAGATACGCTTGAGCACCGTGGTCTTGCCGGCCTTGGGCGGGCTCACAATCAGGCCGCGCTGGCCCTTGCCGATAGGAGCCACGAGGTCAATGGCGCGACCGGTGATGGAGTCACGGCCATGCTCCATGCGAAGGCGTTCGTTGGGATAGACGGGCGTGAGGTCGCGGAAGCGCGGGCGCGAGCGAACAAGCTCGGGCTCGAGGCCATTGACCGTGGCGATCTTGTAAAGCGCGGGGTACTTGTCGTTGGGACGGCTCGGGCGGACGGTTCCCTCGATCCAGTCGCCGCGGCGCAGGCCCATGTGCTTGATCATCTGCTGGGGAACGAAGGCGTCGTCGTCACCGGCCATGTAGTTGCCGGTACGAACGAAGCCATAGCCCTCGCCCGTGATGTCAAGCACGCCGGCGACGTCGCGGAAGCCCTCGGCACGCGCGGCGGCAACGTAGACCGCCTCAGCGAGCTGGGCCTTGCGGATGCCCACGTACTCAACGCCGAGGTTAACCGCCTCGCGACGCAGCTCTGCCACGAGCATGGAGGCAGCACGCTCGCGAGAGAGCGTGGGGCCGCCGTTGTTGTTGCCCGCGTTGTTGCCGTTGTTGTTGTGGCGATTACGGCGGCGGTTGTTGCCTCCGTTGTTGTTCTGGAACTGACGCTGGCCCTGCGCGTTCTGCTTGTCGAAACCGCGGCCCGGGCGAACGTCACGGCGGTCGCGCTGATAGCCGCGCTGCTGCTTGTCAGCGTTCTGGCCGCTTGCCTGCGAAGAGGCGCTCTGGCCCCCATCGGACGCAGGAGCGGAAGCCTGGTCGCGGTCCTTGCGGGCGCGCGAGCGACGACGCTTGAACGTGCCATCGTCGCTGGCAGCGTCAGCCCTGGGGGCGACGTCGGCTTTGGGAGTGGCATCCGTCTTGGGAGTGGCAGGCGCCTTCTGCGCGGCGTCGGCCTTGGGAGCGACGTCAACCTTGGCGGCACGGGCCTTGGGAGCGGAGTCTGTCTTGGATGGCGCCTCGCCCTTGACCGGGTCGGCCTTGGCGGCGCGAGCCTTGGTGGCACGGGCCTTGGGAGCGTCAGCCTTCGGGGCGGTATCAGTCTTCTGAGCGGCAGGGGCCTTAGCAGCAGCGTCGCCCTTAGACGAGGCGGGAGCCTCCTGGACGGCATCGGTCTTGCGCGCGCGAGGACGGCGGCGCTTTGGTGCCTGCGGAATCTCGTTGTTCTCTTCTGTCACGTGGGTGACCCTTCGAATCGGGCGAACTCGTCGCCTCCCACCCCACGCTGCTAGCGCGGCATTGTCCTGCGAAAGTTGAGCCTGAGGTTGGGGAAATAGTGGGTGCCACAAAAGCGCGGCACAACGTAGGCCTAAAGGCCTGATTGCCTCGACTATAACACTCGTCACAGTATCGTGCGAGCAAAACGTTACTTCACCGGCGTCCGGCATTAGTTCGCGTCCAAGCGATGCGATTGGCACCCAGTTGCTCGTCGCCGCGCAAGCACGAGTTGAGCGTCAGTCGCGCGGCAGAATCGCAAGAGCACCCAAGCGAGCCCCAAACAAAGGCGCCCGCCGGGACAACTCCCAGCGGGCGCCAAGCAATCTATCTAGCGAATGTCACGCGCTACATACGCTCCGGAGCAGAGACGCCGATGAGCGAGAGCGTGAGCGCGAGCACGCGACGGGCGGCATCGCATGCGGCAAGGCGGGCCTTCGAAACGGCCTCGTCGACCGGACGACCCTCACTCGGCAGCACCTGGCAGGCGGTGTAGAACGAGTGGAAGCTACCAGCGAGCTCCTGTGCGTAGTGCGTGAGGCGGAACGGCGCACGGTCACGGGCGCAGCTCTCGACCAGGTCACCAAACTCGCCGAGCTTACGCGCGAGGGCGGTCTCGGTGGGGTCGATGAGGACGGAGAGGTCGCAGTCGATCGGGCAGGCGCGAGAGGCAATCTCGTCCATGCCGAGCTCGGCGGCCTCCTCAGCAGTGACGCCGGCGGCGCGGCGCAGGATCGAGCAGATGCGGGCGTGGGCGTACTGCACGTAATACACCGGGTTGGTGTTGTCCTGGCGCTTCACGGCCTCGATATCGAAGTCGATCATCTGGTTGGAGCTCTTGGAGACGAGCGTGAAGCGCGTGGCGTCAGCGCCCACCTCGTCGAGCAGCTCGCGCAGCGGGACCATCGTGCCCTTACGCTTGCTCATCCTGACAGGCTGGCCGTTGCGCAGCAGGTTCACGAGCTGGCCGAGAAGGACCTCGAACTTGCCCTCATAACCGAGGGCGTCGGTCGCAGCGCGCACGCGGGCGATGTAGCCGTGGTGGTCAGCGCCCCAGACATCAATGACGTGGTCGACGCGCTCATACTTGTTCCAGTGGTAGGCGACGTCGGAGGCAAAGTAGGTGTAGGCGCCGTCAGCCTTCACGAGGACGCGGTCCTTGTCATCGCCAAAGTCAGTGGAACGGAACCAGAGGGCATCGTCCTTCTCGTAGAGATAGCCCTGCTCGCGCAGGCGGGCGAAGGCGCGGTCGACGGCACTCGTACCGCTCGCGTCCTTCTCGTAGAGCGAGCGCTCGCTGAACCACACGTCAAAGCTGGTGCGCATGTCGTCGCAGGTCTGGCGGATGTCCTCGAGCATGAGCTTGTAGCCGCGTTCGCGGAAGGAGATCATGCGCTCAGAGGCGTCAGCGTCGACCCAGCGGGTGCCGTCGGCCTCCATGAAGTGGGCGGCGAGGTCGATGATGTAGTCTCCGCCGTAGGAGTCAGCGCCGAGGGACTCGCGGAAGGCGTCCATGTAGGGGTGGCTCTCAGGGTGCTCGTCAGCCTCGTCAGAGACGAAGGCGGCCCAGTCGGCGATGAGGGCCTCGTGGGCAGCGTGGGCGTCGATGCCCTTCTCGTCCATGATCTGGGCGAGCTGGAGATAGCGAGCGGACACCGAGTTGCCAAAGGTGTTCATCTGGTTGCCGTGGTCATTCACGTAGTACTCGCGCTCGACCTCGTAACCGGCGTGGTCGAGAACGCGGGCGAGGGAGTCGCCGAGCGCGGCCCAGCGGCCGTGGCCGATGTGCAGCGGACCAACGGGGTTGGCGGAGACGTACTCGACCTGGACGCGCTGGCCGGCGCCGAGGTCAGAACGGCCAAAGTCCTCGCCCTGCTCGCGCACGGTGCGGAAGATCTCGTTACCGGCAGCAACAGACAGGTAGATGTTCACGAAGCCCGGGCCAGCGACCTCGACGCGATCGATCTCCGGAGCCTCGGGGAGGTGGGCAGCGATGGCCTCGGCGATCGCGCGGGGCGCCATGTGGGCGACCTTGGCGCTGCGGAGGGCGACGGTACTCGTCCAATCGCCGTTCGCGGAATCCGCGGGGCGCTCGAGGCCGAGGTCCGCCACCTCGAACTCAGGCAGCTCGCCTGCAGACTGTGCCTCGGCCAGTGCAGCCCTGACCAGCTTCTCGATCGTCTCGACCACGATGCGTCCTTCCAACGTGCGCGCGGCCCCAGAGCGGGGCCGCGAATTAACATTTCGTGCCGTAAAGCGGCTATGAGTGTAGCAAAAGCGAGCCTGGGGAACGCACCAGGCGCGAGGTCCTCGATGCAGCCTGCAGGCAGCGTCCTAGCGAATGGGCGACGAGGCAATACGCTCCTCGCGTGCGAGCCTCACACGCAGCGCGGCGAGGCTGTCCTCGACGCCCACGGGATAGAGCTGCGGGTTCAGGAAGCGCTTCACCGCCGGGTCGAGGCGCATAAGCGCCTCGCGGCAGGCGCGGCGAGACTCCGTGAGCGTCGGCCTCTCGCCGATACCACGGCCGTCCTCCACCATCTGAACGAGGAGGTCGTGCCCCTCGTAGGCACCAAAGTCATAGCTGACCTCGGAGTCGGTCACGTTCACGGCGAGGGCGCAGTTGGTCCCGGCCATCGTCTCGTCATAGATGACGTCGCCCACGGGACAGCCGGAGCCATCGACGAAGCGCTTGACCTGCTGGATGCCAGGGATGGTGCGCTTATAGGCGACCTCGGACAGCTTCATCGTGGGGCGCCACTCCGCCTCGCCCGCCTTGCGCACGGCAGCAAGCTTGTACACGCCGCCAAGGGAGGGCTGGGGGTCGCACGTGGCGAGCTTGGTGCCCACGCCAAACGAGTCAATCGGCGCGCCCTGGGCGAACAGGGACTGGATCGTGTACTCGTCGAGATCATTCGAGGCGGAGATCTTCACGTAGGGCAGACCAGCCGCGTCGAAGGCCTCGCGCGCGTACTTGGAGAGCTTGGCGAGATCGCCCGAGTCGATGCGGATGGCCGCGAGGCGCTCGCCGGCGGCCTCCATCTCCTTGGCGACGGTGATCGCGTTCTCGATGCCCTGGCGAACGTCGTACGTATCGACGAGCAGGACGCAGTTCTTCGGCATGGAACGCGCGAAGGCGCGGAAGGCCTCAATCTCGGACGGGAAGGCCATCACCCAGGAGTGGGCGTGGGTGCCGAAGACCGGAATGCCGTAGATCTTGCCGGCAAGGCAGTTGGAGGTCGAGTTGGCACCGCCCACGAACGACGCGCGCGCGACGGCGAGGCCGCCATCCGGGCCCTGTGCTCGGCGCAGGCCAAAGTCTGACACGGCATGGCCCTCTGCCGCCTGGACGACACGCGCGGTCTTGGTGGCAACGAGGGTCTGGAAGTTCACGAGGTTGAGAAGCGCCGTCTCGATGAGCTGACACGCCGCCATGGAGCCCTGCACGCGCACGAGCGGCTCGCGTGGGAACACGACCTCGCCCTCCGGCACGGCCCAGACGTCGAGGTCGGGCGTGAACTCGGCGAGCCAGTCGAGGAAGCCCTGCTTGAACATCGCGCCGCCGCCGGGAGCCTGGATGCTCGCGAGGTAGGCGATGTCCTCGGGCGTATAGCGGAAGTTCTCGACAAGCTCGGCAATCTGGCCCGTGCCGCACGCTACGGCATAGCCGCCGTCAAACGGTGCGTCACGGAAGAAGACAGTGAAACACGCCTCCGCGTCCATGAGGCCGCTCTCCCAGAATCCCTGGGCCATCGTGAGCTCATAGAGGTCCGTGTTAAGAGACACATCGGTGGGCTTGGTTACGTCGGTGAGAGACATGCGCCCTCCCCTTTCGTCTGGCGCCCTGACGGCGCGGTTTGGGTCCTTGCACCACGGCTGGCGCGGAGGGTTGCCCTAATTGGTGATGAGTCCGCCGCCGACAACCTGCACGACAAACCAAGCGATAAGCAGCGCCACGAAGAGGAGCACGAGCTTCTGGGCGAGGGGCATCTTGAGGTCCTCGTCAGGCTCCATGTACTCGCGGGCGCGCTCTCGCCTCGCGGCATCGCGGGCATCCGCATCCGCCTCGGCCTGCTCGGCACGAAGACGCTCGAGCTCGGCCTTCTGGGCCGCGGCCTGGACGGCATTCTCGCGCGCAGCCTTCTCGGCGCGAAGGCGCTCGAGCTCGGCGCGCTCCTCGTCAGTGAGGGGGGCCTGTTCGTCTGCCATGTGAACTCCTTTGCGAGTCTTCATCAATCCTAGAGAGTCTATCCCTTTTGGGCATGGCTCAGTCCGTCAAGGGCAAGGCCGCGGTTGTCGGCAGCAGGCTCCGGGCCACATCCGCGACGCAGGGCACTAGCCCGCAAGCTCCGGGCCCTCGACTCCAGTCGCGTCGAAAGCGGGCACGAAGCTCTCCGAGACCGTGCCTCCCTGCTGCCACCACATGCGCTCAAAGCCCAGGTCGTCAGCATGATCGAGCACAACCTCGTACTCGTCGTCGCCTAGTGCGCGAGCGAGGTCTCCCCCGCGCTCGCGGCACGCTGCGTTGGGCGTGTACTGGTTCATGACGGAGAGGTCCGCCTCGTTGCCACAGATGTCCCAGACACGGTCGAGGACCGCGAGCGAGTCATCCACGTGACCCGGCAGGACGAGATGGCGCACGATGATGCCGCGAAGTATCCTGCCATCCTCGCCGAGCGAGCGACCCCCGCGCGAGCGCGTGATCTCGAGCATTTCCTTGAGCGCCGCCGCCGCGACCTCCGGATAATCGCCAGCAGCAGAGAGCGCGCGGGCGAGCGCCGGGTCAGCATACTTGAAGTCCGTCAGCCATACGTCGACGACCTGAGCGAGGAGACGAACGGTCTCCACCGTCTCGTAGCCGCCGGTATTGCAGAGGATGGGCACCGTGAGGCCCGCCTTCCGTGCGGCCTTTGCCGCCTCGACGACCTGCGGAGCAAAGTGGCCGGGCGTGACGAGGTTGATGTTGAGCGCGCCCTGGGACTCGAGCTCGAGCATCATCTGGGCGAGGCGCGCGACGCTCACGTCAATGCCGAAGTTGCCGGCGCTGATCTCCGCGTTCTGGCAGAAGACGCAACGCAGGGTGCAACCGGAGAAGAAGATGGCGCCACTGCCCGCCTCGCCCGACACGGGAGGCTCCTCCCAGAAGTGAAGTGCGGAGCGAGCCACGCGCAAGGTCGAGGTCGCTCCACACGCACCGCGGGCTCCCTCCGCCCTGTGGGCCCCGCAGGCACGCGGACAAAGGCGACACGTCTCGTATTCTCGCGGCATCTCAGCCATGGCCTCTCCCCTCGTCATTTGCCGGGCGTCCGCACGGCGGCGGAGCCGGCGCGTCACGACATCCTATGCTGGGCGTCCGCGCGGTGGCAGCCCGCATCTGACCGGCATCGAACGACGAGCGCCACACGAGGCGCGCCCGAATGTCGTGCGCATACAAAAAGAGCGGACCACATCGTGGCCCGCTCGACAATTCCTGGTGGAGACGAAGGGAATCGAACCCTCGGCCTCTGCCATGCGACGGCAGCGCTCTCCCAGCTGAGCTACGTCCCCAGGCGCGTTTGCGCGTTGGTTATTGTACCGTGCTTGCCCCGTCTGTCAAACGAGAATCTCGCAAGAATGAAAGATTGTATGGCGAGGACGTAGAAAGCCCGCCGTGCAACGTGGATTATCTCGAATGGGGCGCGAGTCATCCGCGGCATAGGCGCCACGCGTGATAGCACTCCTGCCGCGCGTGGCACCACCATAGATTGGCGACGTAAAAACAACGTCGCTCCCCGCAGGTGCGATAATGAACCCACCTCTCAAAAGGTGGGTGCCCTCACCGGCTGTTCCGCCTTCCTCAACAACGGAGGATGCCCGTACTGAGCCTGGTATATGGGCTCCCAGGAAACGCTTGTCGGTTCACCCAGTTTGCCCTGCGGGGAGCTGACACCTTCACTATACCGAAGCCATTTATCGGTTCCAGTCTTGACATGAGATTAACCTGCTCTCCGAGATTGCGTCTTAGGGACGCGCTCCAGCGCAGAGCTGGTATCATGGGTAGTTACTGTGCCGTAACAATCTACGGCGCACTCGCGGGGCGGCAACCGTCCCGTTTCAACGTGACCGGCGCATTCGTCGGTCGAAACACCCGGCGATCCGCCGGGCAACGGATACGAATACCCTCGCGCGCGGCGTGCCGCCCGCAGGTTTGAAAGGCTACTCGCTTGGTGAGATGGTGGATTCCCTACGCGTCGCTCTTTGCAACGGCGCTCGTCGTGACGTTGGTGACCACACCGCTCGCCCGGCTCATAGCCACTCGCCTTGGCGCGGTCGACAAGCCCAGCAAGCGACGCATCAACAAGCGCACCATCCCGCGCATGGGTGGCATCGCGATTTTCCTTTCACTCATCGCAGCCGTCATTCTCCAGTACATGGGAACGATGCACCTTCACTGGCCCATCGTCTTCATGCCCGGTCGTTTTTCGATCTACAACTACCCGATGCTCGGCCTCGCGTTCCTCGTCATTTTCATGACGGGCGCGCTTGATGACGTTTTCCAGCTGAAACCCCTCGCGAAGCTCGCGGGTCAAGTTCTCGCAGCGAGCATCGCCGTGGCGGCCGGCCTCACCGTCGGCACCATCATGAACCCCTTTGGCCCCGGCGAGCTCGTTCTTGGCTGGGTCGCCTACCCCATCACCGTCGTCTACCTCGTGGCCTACGTGAACATCATCAACCTGATCGACGGTCTCGACGGCCTTGCGTCAGGCATCACGTTCATCTCGTGCTGCACGCTCTTCGTGCTCGCGAACCTCGCCGGCAGGCGCGACGCCGCAGCGCTCTCCATCGCCGTCGCCGGCGCCACGCTTGGTTTTCTCCGCTACAACTTCAACCCGGCGTCGATTTTCCTGGGTGACTCCGGCTCGCTGCTGCTCGGCTTCTCGCTCGGTACGATCTCGCTGCTGAACGTCCGCCGCGTCGCCGGCCTCACCACGATCATCGTCCCTCTCGTCATTTCCTTCGTGCCCATCGTCGACACGCTTTCCGCGATCATCCGTCGCAAGCGTGCGCACGTGAGCGTGGGACAGGCGGACAAGGGCCACATCCACCACCGCCTCATCCAGGACGGCTATGACCAGAAGCAGGCGGTTCTGCTCATGTACCTCTGGACGGCAATGCTGTCCGTAGGGTCCCTCATCATGACGCAGATTGAGACCGCACCGCGTATCGTCGTCTTCTGCATCCTTATCGGCGCGTCGTTCGCGTTCGCCGCGCACCTTCACCTTTTCGATCCGGTGTTGCTTCACCACTACAACCCAAAGAGCGGCGAGGACGAGCTCGTGACTCCCGATGACCCGGCGTTCGCAGTCGAGCAGGAGCGTCGCGAGGAGCATCGCGAAGAGCGTCGAGAAGAGCGTCACGAGGCAATCTCGGACCTCCTCCACCACGACGACAAGTAGTGCTGGCTACACGATAACCTGCTGGCCGCACGAGATTTGCTGACTGCGCGAGGTCCGCCGGTTGCGCGAGGTTGCAATCGACACGCATGCTTGCCCTAAGCACGCATATAGGCCGCGGCAGAATCCGTGGCGATAAATTGACATATATGGAGCGCCGCGGACTGTTAAAGTGCGTAAATGGTCGCCGCCGTTTTGCATTAACCCGGTTTTACGCGCATTAAGACATGCTTAAAAGCTCTATGCGTGCGTAATAGCCGACTCGGCTTGACGGCGCAAATAGAAGGCCTCGCGTGTGCGGAGCGCATGCGACACAAAAAAGGTCCGCACGCGCGTTGCGTACGGACCTTAGACGAGCAATATGCTTGAGACGAGTAAGTTACTCGGCGTCAGCGATGGCCTTCTTGGCGACCTCGGCGAGAGCGGCGAAAGCAGCCTCGTCCTCGTAGGCGATCTGCGAGAGGACCTTACGGTCGAGATCGACGCCGGCGAGCTTCAGGCCGTGCATGAAGGTGGAGTAGCTCATGTCGTTCATGCGGGCGGCAGCGTTGATGCGCTGAATCCAGAGACGACGGATGTCGCGCTTCTTGTTACGACGATCGCGGTACTGGTACTGCAGGGAGTGCTGGACCTGCTCCTTCATGCCGCGGAAGGTGCGGGAGGAAGTGCCGTAGTAGCCCTTGGAGAGCTCCTTCAGGGTATTACGCTTCTTACGACCGGCGACAGCGCGCTTGACTCGTGCCATGTGTGATCAACTCCTAGTGAAAAAAGACAGGGCTTGCGCTGCGCGCTACTTGCCCATGCGGGACGAAACGACCTTGACGTCGGCGGGGGCGAGCTCGGTCTCCTGGCGGAAGCCACGAATGCGCTTGGGCGACTTCTTGGTGAGGATGTGGCTCTTGAAAGCCTTGGCGCGCATGATCTTGCCGGTGCCGGTCTTGCGGAAACGCTTGGCCGTACCCTTGTGCGTCTTCATCTTGGGCATGCTAGTTCTCCTTCGTATCCTTCTCGTCTGCCACTGCGGCCTTCTCGTCGAAGGCGCCCTTGATCGGCGCGACGAGCATGTGCATGTTGCGGCCTTCCATCTTGGGCTGGCTCTCGACCGTGGCGTAGGGCTTGAGGTCCTCCGTCAGGCGCTCGAGCACGTTGAGACCCTGCTCGGGGTGAGCCATCTCACGACCACGGAACATGATGGTCACCTTCACGCGCGCGCCCTTCTTGAGGAAGCGCATGACATGACCCTTCTTGGTCTCGTAGTCGCCGGTGTCGATCTTGGGACGGAACTTCATCTCCTTGACCTCGACCTTGGCCTGGTTCTTACGAGCCTGCTTGGCCTTGATCGCCTGCTCGTACTTGTACTTGCCGTAGTCCATGACCTTGCAGACGGGCGGCTCCGCGTTGGGGGCAATCTCGACGAGGTCGAGGCCCTGCTCGGAAGCGATGCGCTGCGCGTCACGAACGCCGAAAAGACCCAGCTGAGAGCCATCGACACCGATAAGACGGCAGGAACGAGCGGTGATCTCCCCGTTAATACGGGGACCATCGGATTTGGCTATCTTACACACCTTCCTTTCGTTGCGGTGTGCCTGGTGGGGGCACCTCGCCGCGGTTGCGGCTTGGCCCTTGCGGGCGCCACCGCACGAAAAAACCGGAGCTGCGACATGTGCAGCCCCGGCAAGATTCAGGTAAATCGCTCCTATGATTTGAGCGCATCTTCCTTTGTCTGACCAGACAGCTGCCCGTGGCGCCGTTCAGGTGGGGCCATAAGCTCTGACCCACTTCGAATTGAGGCCGTCTGGCCACAACGGTTATGTAGTATGCCATGCATTCGCGAGACGCGCAAGCACAAAGTTGAGCGCGCTCTCAAATGTGAAGGTCTCCACATAGCGCGCACTCGCACGACGGAGGGCATGAGGGTCTCCTCATAGTGTGCGTCCGCGAGAAGGGCAATCTTGTCCGCAACCTCTGCCATACTACCTCGTAGGCGAGTTACGAGGAACGAGGGATTCATGACCAGGGGCTATCAAGGCAAGAGCGGATATCAGGGCACTGACTCGCGCAGGCGTGGCAGCAAGCGCGGCAAGTCCGCAGGCAGGCAGGACGCACGCCCCCGCGAGCCCAAAGCCACTCCCGAGCCGCAGGAGCTAGATGCCGAGCTTGGCCTTCCTGTCCACCTCATCGAAGCCGTTCGCTGCCAGTACGGTGAGGAGGCAACGCGCATCGAGACGGGGTGGGCATGCAGCCGTCGCGTGACCTTGCGCGCCAACACGCTCCTCGCCAGCGCGGAGCAAGTCGCCGGCGACCTTGATGCGGCTGGCATCGCCTTCACGCGCGTGCCTTGGTACGAGGATGCCTTCGTCCTGGCAGACGGAGCACGCGAACGCGACCTCTGGGATCTCGATATGTATAAGCAGGGCAAAATCTACCTGCAAAGCCTTTCCTCCATGCTGCCCCCTCTCGCCCTTTCGCCACGCGCCGGGGCAGATATCCTCGACATGTGCGCGGCTCCCGGTGGCAAGACCAGCCAGATGGCAGCGCTCGCTCCCGGTGGGGATGGAGTCCGCGCCGCACGCGTGACGGCTTGCGAGGTCTCTAAGCCGCGCGCCGATAAGCTCGAACACAACCTTGCCAAACTTGGAGCAAAGAACGTCCAGGTCATGCGCACGGACGCGAGCAAGCTCGATGATTGGTTCTCCTTCGATCAGATCCTGCTCGACGCGCCGTGCACGGGCTCCGGCACCGTCCATGTACAGGACGACCACGCAGCGCGATACCTCACGCCGGCCCTCGCGAGTGGCGTCGAACGTTCGCAGCGTGCCCTTATCGACAAGGCGCTTCGCGTACTCAAGCCCGGCGGAGAGCTCGTCTACTCAACCTGCTCCGTGCTTGCGCGCGAAAACGAAGACGTGGTTAGCTGGGCGCTTTCACGTCACAAGGATTGTGAGCTGGTTGGCGCTGGCTTGTCCACCGGCGCACTTGGGTCAGAGGAGTTCTCCGTGCCCACCCTGCCATGCGGGTTGGACGGTGCCCTTACGGTATGCCCGAGCGACTTGTTCGAGGGATTCTTCCTGGCTAAGATTCGCAAGCTTGGCTAGCCCTGTAGGCTAGCCAAGCACGTGACTAGCAAGGCGAACGATTGCCCTAAGCCTCATCCGCCATGTCGTGGCCACGCGCCTCGAACATCGAGACGATCTCATCGGGCGTGGAGTCAAGCGCGCACGCGAGCTCCTCGACGGACCTACGCTGCGCCTCCCTCAGCACGCGCGACATGAACGTACTGGGCTTTTTGCCCTCAGCCTCCGCGGCGGCAATGCGCTGACGCATGGTCTTGACCACGCGAACGGAATCCGGCACGCCATTCTTGAGAAGCGCCTTGAAGTGCTTCTCCTCGAGACCAGAATTTCGATCAGTAAAATCGTCACAGGTCAAATCGTCGTAGCCCTCGATGACCGCAAGAGCGTCCTCACGACTCACGGGAGGATGGAGCTTGTCTGCCTGGGCCTGGGGATACAGTAGCTTCGTGGTGCTGCGTCCGTCACCAGCCTCAAGGACGAGTACGGGAAACGGCGAATCCTCGAAACCGACAACCGTGCACAGGCCCTGACCGGGATGCATGACACGCTCCCCAATTGCAAACATATCAACCTCCACGAAAGGCTCGCACTCGCTAACCTCGACAGGCGTCCGGCTCGGCCGGTTCAAACGGCCCAACCGGCTAAACCGATTAAATCGGCTAAACCCTATAGTATCACTACGATTCTGTATAACCGCAGGTAAATTCACAGTCGGCATGAGAATCCCCTGCGTAAGAGGTTGATGGTATGGTGCCACGCCAAAGGCCGGTGGCGCGGTGCGAGCAACTGGGGGCAGCGCGGGGGACCGGCGGCGCGGCGCAAGCAGTTGACGGGCAGCACGGAGCCATCTCTGCGGTGCAGGAGGCCGAATAACGCGAGCGGCCGGGGTCGCAGCGCGAGCGACTGACGGACAGCGCGGGGGTCGGCGGCGCGGTCCAGCGAAAAGGGTCAACTGCCCCACCATGAGCTCACAGCAAGCGCATGCATGTTTATGCATATAGTTGGCTTAGCACTCCCATACACGTCATTCTCTATGACGAGTCCACCGCATTATGAGAAGCCGAAACGTTGGCGAGCACTTATCGGCTTTAAGCGTGTCGTCGGGCATTCCTGTCGGGCATTCTGTATACTCTTGTCCGTCGCGCGAACAGCGCGCTTAAGCCCGAGTGGTGGAATGGCAGACACGGAGGTCTCAAAAACCTCTGGGGGAAACCTCGTGCGAGTTCGACCCTCGCCTCGGGCACCAAGTATTCGGCCGGCCCCGCGTATTGCGAGGCCGGCCTTTTTCGTGGTGTCTATGCCCAAACGCGCCCAGTGGAAGCAGGCGCTCGGCCGCGCTCGCCGTAAGCCGCCGCCCGGCAGCGCTCACGGCCATCACCGCCCGACCGCACTCGCCGTAAGCAGCCGCCCGGCCGCACTCGCCGCCCGTTCGCGCCAGGTGCAGACTGGTCTCAGCCGCCCGCCGCTAACCCACCCATCGCAGGTAAGGATTGTGTCCGAGTTCCCAACTCATCGTGGTGTCATCACCGTGGCCGGGAAGCAGATGCGTCGTCGGCGGGATCTCGTCCGCCGCACGGCGCAGGGAGTCGAGCATGGCGGGCATATCGCCGCCGCGAAGATCAGTCCTGCCCACGCTACCGGCGAAGATGGTGTCACCGGTAAAGCAGATTCCCTCGGCATCGCCCTCACCCACGAGCAGAATGCCACCCGGAGTGTGGCCGGGCGTCGGGAGGACGCGGAACCTCGCCGCGCCAACGTCTACGACGTCACCGGCCTTAAGCAGGATATCCGGCTTCGGCGCGTCATCGTCATAGTTCGCACCAATCGAAAGCTCGCGCTTGGCATGCATCGCGGCATCGGCGTCAGCCGCGGAGATGGCAAACTTCGCGCCCGTGGCCTCGACCAGCCCAAGCACGCCGCCCACGTGATCCACGTGCCCATGCGTGGCGACCACAAGCTCGACCGGCACGTCGAGCTCCTTGGCAATAGCGGCGCCCCCATTGGCGGGGTCAATCACCAGCGCACGGCCCTCGCTCACCACGGCATAGCAATTGGTCGAATGCATGCCGACCTCGACGTGGAAAAGAATGACCTTGAGCCTGCCAGACTCCACGGCCTCGGCGCCATCCAGTCCCATAGCGCCCGCATTGTAAATGCCCATACCGGCTATCTCCTCCCGTGAATCGAGCTCGCACCCTCACCGGGCATGATGCGCCTTGCGTCATAGACGGAGGGCACGCGGCCGATTGTGGCAAGCAGCGTATCGAGCAGGTTCGCGTCGCTGATGGCGATGAGGAAGCGCAGCTTCGCTACGCCATGCGAGTTGGTGTTCGTCGCGGCGGAAAGGATGTTGCCACCCGCGTCGCCCACGGCGATCGTAACGTCCTTGAGCAGGCCCATGCGGTCCGTCGCCTCGACCACGATCTCGACTTGGAACTGCGTGGCGCCGGAGGTATCCCACTCGACGTCGATCATGCGCTCCGGATGAGCCATGAGGCCCTTCACGTTGGGGCAGTTCGCACGGTGGACGGACACGCCGCGACCACGCGTGATGAAGCCCACGATCTCGTCACCCGCGACGGGGTTGCAGCAGTGCGCGAGGTGGACGAGGAGGTCCGCGTCGCCCTTGGCGACGACGCCGCAGCTCGTGCGCTTGCGGCCGTCGCCAGGCTTGCGACCGCGCGTGGCGCGCGTCTGCTTGTTACCGACCATCGGCACGTCCGCCTCGAAGAACTGCTGGCGGGCGGCATTGGCCTCGGCGTTCGCCTTCTGCTGGGCGGCAAGCACCTCCTCGGGCGAGCCCTCCTCGAGGATGGCCTCGACCTTGTTGGCGACGGACTTGGCAGTGAGCTTGCCGTTCGCGATGGCGGCGAACATGTCGTCCGTGGTCTTGAACGACTGCGCCTCGGCGGCGCGGTTGAGCGCCTTGACGCTCCTCGGCGTGGAGATGCCGTAGCCGCGCTTGCGCAGCTCTCGGGCGAGTTCGCCGCGGCCGGACTCCGCGTCGTCAGACTTGGTCGAGGCGGCGAAGTACTTGCGGATCTTGGCGCGCGCGGAGGGCGTGGCCACGATGTTCATCCAGTCGCGGCTGGGCTTGGAGTTCTTGTTGGTGAGAATCTCGATGCGGTCACCCGTGGCAAGCGGCGTGGTGAGCGAGACCACGCTGCCGTTCACCTTGGCGCCCACGCAGTGGTTGCCCACCTCGGTGTGCACCTGATAGGCGAAGTCAAGCGGCGTAGAGCCCGCACGCAGGCTCATAACCTCGCCCTTCGGCGTGAAAACGAAGATCTCGTCGCCAAAGAGGTCGACGCGCAGGTCCTCGAGGAACTCGTGCGGGTCAACCATGTCGTCCTCGACCGTCCAGTCGAGGCTGCGGCGAATCCAGGAGATCTGCTTGTCGACGCTCTTGTCATCCTGACTCATGTTGCCCTGCGAGTTGCCGGCGCGCTTGTAGAGCCAGTGGGCGGCAATACCGTATTCGGCCTGCTCATGCATCTCGCGCGTGCGAATCTGAATCTCGATGGGGCGCGCGTCCGGGCCAACCACCGTCGTGTGGAGCGACTGGTAGCCATTGGGCTTAGGCGTGGCGATGTAGTCCTTGAAGCGGCCCGGCAGCGGGTGCCAGAGCGAGTGGACGGCGCCAAGCGCGCTGTAGCAGTCACCCACGGTGTTGAGGATGACGCGCAGGGCGATGAGGTCGTAGATGTCCGAGAACTCCTTGCCCTTGCGCTTCATCTTGAGGTAGATGCTCCACAGGTGCTTCGGGCGTCCCGTGATTTGGATGCCATCGAGACCGACGCGGCGAAGCTCGTCGGTGAGGGTCTTGATGGCCTCCTCGGTGTCACGCTCGCGCTGGTCGCGGGAGTCCTGCACCATACGGGCAATGCGCTGGTATTCCTCGGGCTCGAGATAGAAGAAGGCGAGGTCCTCGAGCTCCCATTTGATGGAGGAGATGCCGAGACGGTCCGCGAGCGGGGCGTAGACGTCCATCGTCTCGTGAGCCTTGAAGACGCGGCGATCGGGCGGGAGGGCGGCCAGCGTGCGCATGTTGTGCAGACGGTCAGCGAGCTTGATTATCACGACGCGAATGTCGCGGCTCATCGCGAGGAACATCTTGCGTAGGTTCAGCGCCTGCTTGGCGTCCATCGAATCGACCTCGATGGACGTAAGCTTCGTGACGCCGTCGACGAGCTCGGCCACCGTCTCGCCAAAGAGCTCGGAGAGGTCCGAGAGCGTGGCAGGCGTGTCCTCGACCGTATCGTGGAGCAGGGCCGCGCAGATGACGTCCTCGTCCATGTGAAGGTCATGCGCAAGGATGAGGGCCACTTCGACGGGATGGTTGATGTAGGGCTCACCGCTCCTGCGCCTCTGGTCGCGGTGGAACTCGGCGGCGAAGCGATAGGCCTCATCGACCTTGGCCATCTCCTCCGGAGTGAGGTAGCGCGAGCAAGTCTTGCGCAACAGCGGGTAATCGTCCGCGCCGACCTCCGGCGCGCCCTCGGGCGGAGCGGTAACGCGTCGCTCGACATCCGTCGCGGCCTCGTGCTTGGTGTCAGCCATGGGGCTCACTCCCCTCCCTCGCGCGCCATCGTCCCAAAACCGGGAACGATGGGCCTGTTGATGCGCCCGATCAGCTCTTCGGGCGTCGCTGAGAGCACCCAGTCGCGGAACTCACGGAACTCGGCGCCAGACCTCATGCCCTCAAGGTAGCGGATTGACTGGTCAAGTTCCATACGCTCGGGCGATTCCGCCATGCGAATCCGACGCTGCGTGCCATATCCCTCGACCGTCAGAAAGCCCAGGTCGCGGAAGATCGCGATCCCCGCGGAGACCGACCGCTCCTCAAGGCCGCATCCTGGGGTTACCTGGAGACATGCGTCGAGTAGCTCGGCGTTCGTATGCGCGATGCTGCTCTCGCCCGCAGCGGCGGCACGCGCGGAGAGCGAGCGGAGCGCACGCCACAGGCAGACGAGCTCGTCTCGGCCGGGTGCGTAGGAGGACAGGATGCGCTCGTTCACGCGGGCGTCGCGGGCGCCAAACATCAGGTGAATGGTCGCGGGCTTGCCGTCACGGCCGGCACGGCCGCTCATCTGGTTGAACTCCACCGCGCCGAAGGGCATGTGGTAGAGCATGACGTGACGGATGTCGGGCAGGTTCACGCCCTCGCCAAAGGCGCTCGTCGAGATGACGCAGGTGAGCTCTCCGGCGCGGAAGGCGTTCTCCACGCGGTTGCGCTCGGCACGGGTAAGGCCCGCGTTGTAGAAGGCGATGTGGGGCGCGAGCTCGGGATTCGTCTTGCGAAGCGCGCGAGCGAGCACGACGGACTGCTCACGGGAGTTCACGTAAGCGACGCACTTCTCCCCCGTGCCGGCGATTGCGGTGAGCGCCGCATCGCGGTCACGGAGCTCGCGCGAGTCATCGAGGACGAGGTTCTCGCGGCAGGTGTCGTCGACGAAAACACTCTCGATCGAGGCCAGGCGGCAGATCTCGCGGGCGACGGGCTCGGCGGCGGTGGCGGTCACGGCAAGGACCGTCGGGTTGCCCAATTCGTCGAGCACACGGGGAAGCTCCTGGTAGGCGCCGCGGTTGCCACCCTTCGAGGTGCCGGCGTGATGTGCCTCGTCGATGACGACGAAGCCAACGCGCGAGCCACGAGCGAACTCGCGGGAATGGATGGCGAGGAACTCCGGCGTGGTGAGGATGACGTTGACCTTTCCCGCGGCAAGGCCGGAGAAGACCTCGGCGCGGACGTCCGGCGTGGACTCGCCCGTGAGGACGCGGGCGGAAAGGCCGAGCTCGGCGAGCTCCCCAGCGATATGGAAACTCTGGTCCGCCACGAGGGCGCGCAGCGGGTACACGAAGATGCTCGCCTGCTTGCGCGCGAGGGCGATGCGCGCGGCGTGCACGTGGAAAATGAGGGACTTGCCACGACCCGTCGCCATGACGCAAAGGGTGCTCTTGCCCGCGGCAAGCGAGTCGAGGGCGAGCTTCTGCGCGGGAAGCAGGTCATGGTCGCCGATGAAGCGATGGACGAGCGATGCCGTGAGGTCCTCGCCCGCGGGCGCGGAAGGGGCATCGCCATCCGTAGGCGCTGCCGCGAGCAGGCCCTCGCGAGAGTCTGACGCGAGGATCTGGGGGACGCGGGAGAATATCTCGTTGACGATCGCGGGCGCGGGAGCGGCGTCCGCCGTGCGATAGATGATGTCGCGCACCATGAGCTTAGGCTTCGTACGGCCCTGCCAGGTCTCCGCCACGGCCTCGAAGACGAGGTCGACGGCGCCCTCGTAATCGCACGCGCTCTCGACGTCCGGCGTACGGAACATGATCGCCGGCACGGTGCTCACTCCGTCCGTGGCAAGGAAGCGCAGGTGCTCGCCGGAGCGGCCCACTCGGCTGCGCGCGCGCATGACCACGCCCGTCGCAGCAAGCAGGGGCACCTTGTTCCCCTGGCCAAACGGCTTCAGGACGGAGAGGGAGTCGATCGTGGGCACGTCCAGCTCATCAAGGCCAACGATAGCCGCGACCTCGTCCGTATCGACGAACTGCTCCTCCGGGAGCTCGGCCATGACAGCCTCGAGGCGCTCGCGGAAGGCGTCGAGGTTCTCGGCGTCGATGGTGACGCCCACGGCGCCGGCGTGACCACCAAAGCGCACGCAGAGATCCGCGCACTTCTCGACCGCCTCGAAAAGGTTCACGGAGCCGACCGAGCGACCGGAGCCGTGCGCCACGCCGTCCGAGATGGAGAACAGGATCGCGGGCACGTGATAGCGGTTCACGACGCGCGAGGCGACGATGCCCTTCACGCCCTCGTGCCAGCCCTCGCCACCCACGACGATGGCACGGCCGCCGTCATAGGTCTCCTCCACCATCGCCATGGCGGCGTCGGCGAGCTCGCACTCTATGTCGCGACGGTTCTGGTTGATGGTCTCGAGCTCGGCGGCGAGACGGGCCGCCTCGTCCGGATCGTTGGAGATGAGCAGGTCAAACGCCACGTCGACGTCACCCATGCGACCCGCGGCGTTAAGGCGCGGGACGAGGGAGAAGGGCAGGCCGCCCGCCTCGATCTGGGTGAGGTCGCAGCCAGCGGCCGCAGCGAGCGCAACCAGGCCGACGCGCTTGGTGTGACGCATGAGCGCGATGCCCTCCGTGACGAGGGCGCGGTTCTCGCGCGTGAGGGTCATCATGTCAGAGATGGTGCCGAGCGTCGCCACGTCCGTGTACTCGCGCCAGAGGTCCGGCCTGCCAAAGCGGCGACCCAGCTCGTGAACGAGCTTGAGGGCGACGCCGGCGCCGGCGAGGTCGCAGCTGGGACAGCTATGATCGAGCTTGGGATCGCAGACGGGAACGCCTTGGGGCACGAGGTCAGCCGGCTCGTGGTGGTCCGTCACGACGACGTCGATCCCCTCGGAGCGCACCATCTCGACCTCGACCGCGGCGGCGACGCCGTTATCGACCGTGATGATGAGATCGGGGTTGCAGCCCTCGACCACGCGCTGGAGCGCCTCGGAGGAAAGGCCGTAGCCCTCGCCGAAGCGCCTGGGAATGTAGGGGTGCACCTCGGCGCCAAGGTCACGAAGCGCGAGCGTAAGAAGGCAGGTCGAGCTCATGCCGTCCACGTCGAAGTCGCCAAAGACGGCAATGGTCTCACCGTCGTGCACGGCTCGCTCGACGCGGTCAGCCGCGGCGGGCAAGCCGGGAAGCTCGAGCGGGTCATGCCAGTCCCTGTCAAGCGACGGGGTGAGGAACTCTTGGGCGCTCTTGGCGTCGCGAATGCCGCGCGCAACCATGACGCGCGCCACGAGCGGTGACACGCCGCAGGCGATGCGAATCTCGTGCTCGGCGGCAACGTCGCCGGGCAGCAGATGCCAACGCCCGCTCTCTCGCAGGCCACTCATCTCTACTCGCCGTCCGTGACGCCAGCGGCGCCGTCCTGTGCAGCCGCGAACTCGTCATCGGCGGTCTCGAACACGTCCGCGGCCGTTCGGATGCAAAGGGCGGCGGGCGCGAAGAGGCCGAGCGCGACGAGCAGGGACGCCATGCCGGCAGCAAGGGTCACCGCAAGCTCGCGGGCAAAGCCGTGTGTGAAGAAGGCAGTCGCGACGGAGAGCACGAGAACGGCAACAGCCGCCTTGACGAGAAGGGCGAGCTCAGGGCCCGTCGCCTGCTGCTGACTCTTCCGCACCGAGGAGCCCTCGTTGCGAGCTGCGCGGTAGCGGGCGGCCATGCGCACGCCGCAGATGATGGAGATGACCTCGGTGGTAGCCAGGCCGAGAAGCTCGGCACGGCCGAGGATGACGAGCTCGAAGCGATAGAGGATGGTCAGCACGCCAAGCGTGATGGCAACAACCACGACGGCGAGCTTCGCCGCGAGGAAGCCCGCACGACCAAGCTTGGCGGAGGAGACGGCGCCGGCAACGATCGCGAGCGCGATCGCCGCCACGGCCGCAAGCTCGCTCGCGTGGCCACGAGCGCGAGCGCCGACGGAGACGGGATCGGTCTGGGAGAGGGAGCAGGGCAGCTCGCCGCCCGAGAGCGCGGCGGCATACGCCGTGGCCTGGTCCTCGGTATAGCCGCCGGAAATGCTGATCTTGCTGCCCTCGATCTTGTTCTTCACGGAGGGCTCGGCGATGACCGCACCGTCGAGCAGCACGGCGATCTGGCCGGAGGAGGAGGCGAGGTCCTCGGTCGTGGAGGCGAGCGCGGAGGCGCCGTCGGAGTCGAGCGAGACGGAAAGCGCGTAGTAGGTCATACCGTAGTAGCTCTGGGAGACCACGGTGGCGCCCTTCACCTCGTCAGAGGTCAGGAAGGGCTCGTAGGTTCCCTCGTCGAGGGTGACGCCCGAGGCACCAGCCTGGAGCTGCTGGAGGGCGTCCGCGTCAGACACGGAGTCGAGGCGGGCGAACTCGAGGTGTCCCTTACGCGTGAGGGCAGAGGCGACGGAACTCGCATCATAGCCCGCAGGCACGCGCAGCTCGAAGGTGTCGTCGCCGGTCTGGGCGACCTGGATGTCACGCTCGCTGAGGAGCGCGGCGCGGTTCTTGAGGACGGCGAGGGCATCCGCCGCGGTGGTGCCGTCCTCGTAGTCGCTCGCCGTAAGGGTCACGACGGAGGCGCCGCCGAGGTCACAGCCCAGCGGAATGCCCCACGCGGGCAGGAGCAGGCCCACGAGTGCCAGAATCATGAGCGCAAGGGTCGCAAACATCACACCCGAGTGGCGGCTACGCTCCTGGGCGGTGCGACTCGCCGGGGTGTCTGCCTTGGCCGTGGGCTCCTCGGGCTCGGTGTCCGGCTCGGCGTCCTTCTCGGCCTCGCCGGGCTCGTCCTTCTCGGCGTCGCCCTCGGACTCGGCGGCCTTCGCGGGCTCCTCCGCCTTCATGTCCTTCTCGGAATTGGAATTCTCGTCGCTCGATACCGCGGCATCGTCGCGAGCCTCGTCGGCGTCACGCTTCATAGGTCCCCCTTGTGTGGCCGAGCGGCAAAACGCGTCGCCAAACCCAGCCGTAGTCTGTTTAACCCCTCGATTGTACCTAATAGGAGGGCCGCACAGTTGCAGGAGGGTTACCTCTCGGCCTTCGGGGAAGGGCATGTGACGGCGGCATCGCCAATCACGCAAAGAGGCGACGCGGAGTCACTTCCACGCCGCCCCGCAGACACTTACGGCAGGTCTGGCCCCAGCAAGCCGCCAAGCGAAACGCCCTAGAAGTCGTTCGCGGCGGGCGAGTTCATCCAGTCGCGATAGAACTCGGCGTAGCGGCCCTCGGCGATGGCGGCGCGCACGCGCTCCATGAGGGCGAGGAGATAGCGAATGTTGTGCTGCGAGAGCAGGATGCCGCCCAGCATCTCCTTCTGGCGCACGAGGTGGTGGATGTAGGCGCGCGTGAAGCCGCCGCGGCACGCCGGGCAATCGCAGCGCTCGTCAAGCACGCCGTGGTCATGGGCGAAGCGCGCGTTCTTGAGGTTGAGGCGCCCCTCGCTGGAGAACGCCGTGCCCATGCGCGCGGTGCGCGTGGGCAGCACGCAGTCGAACATGTCGACGCCCGAGGCGACGGCACGCACGAGCGTGGTGGGGTTGCCCACGCCCATCAGGTAACGGGGCTTGTTCTTAGGCATGTGCTCCGCCACGAGCGGCTCGAGCGTCTCGTACATCGTCTCGTGGTCCTCGCCCACGGAGTAACCGCCGATGCCATAGCCCGGGAAGTCGCCGCACTCCTCGAGGTGAGCGAGGCTCCTCAGGCGCAGGTCCATGTGCATGCCGCCCTGGACGATGCCAAAGAGCGCCTGGTCAGGGCGCGTATGGGCGTTCCAACAGCGCTCCCCCCACATGCTCGAGAGCTCGACGGCACGGGCGACGTAGTCCTTCGTGGCCGGATAGCCCGGGCACTGGTCGAGCTGCATGCAGATGTCGCTGCCGAGCTTCTCGGCGATAGCCATGTTGTCCTCGGGCGTCCAGCTGACCCAGCGGCCGTCGTAGTCGACGGCGCGGAAGCGCACGCCGTCGTTCGTGAGCTTCATGAACTCGTTGTGGGAGAAGACCTGGAATCCGCCGGAATCCGTGAGGATAGGGCCGTCCCAGCGCATGAACTCATGCACGCCGCCCATCTCCTCCACCAGGTCCGCGCCGGGACGCATCGCGAGGTGATAGGTGTTGTTGAGGATGATCTTCGCCCCGAGGTCGCGAATCTGGAAGGGCATGAGCCCCTTCACCGTGGCCTTGGTGCCCACCGGCATGAAGATGGGAGTGGGGATGTCGCCGTGGGCGGTGTGGAAGACGCCGCAGCGTGCGTGGGTGTTCGGGTCGTTCGCGATGATGTCGAACTTAAAGAGGTTCTCAGGCAGGTCCATACGTTCCTTCTCGTCTGGCGCGGGCGCGCGGCTGGGCGGGGCGCGACTGGGCGGGCTGGCGCCGGGCTTGCCGGCACGCGCTCGCTCGCGCCATCCAGGCCGGACGGCATCGCCGCCGGAGCCCGCGCGCTCGCGTTGTCATCCTGTGCAATAGGCGATTGTCTCACATTGCCGCGCACATCATGTCCCGTCCATGCGAGACAATGTGGAGGATGACGCGAGAGGGAGGTATTTCATGGCTGACGAGAAGACGGGGATTCCGGGGCAGGCCGCGGATATGCCCGAGAAGGCCACGGCGACCGAGGCGGAGATGGCAGAGGAGGCCACGAGGGCCGAGGTGGCAGAGCAGGAGCCGCTCGAGGAGCCCGTCGAGCCCGCACTCGCATCCGCGCTCGAGGTCGAGAGCGCGGACGAAGCCACGACGACCGCGGGGCCCGAGGCATCGGCTCCCACCACGCCGGAGCCCGCCACACTAGTGCCCGCCACGCCCGAGACCGCCACGCCCGAAACTTCGAAGCCCACCGCCGAGCTCGAGCCCACCGAGCCGGAGTCCGGCGTCACGCCCGACTCCCCCGCTCCGCTCGACATAGCCCGCGACCTCGCCGCTTCCGGCGCGGCATCAGTCACGGAGGGCTTTGCCGCTGTACGCGAGGTCTCCGCGGCCAAGCGCGCGCACGCCGCCGCCCGCGACGAGCTCGCCAAGGCCGAGGACGAACAGCGCTCCCTCGAGGAGGAACTCGACCATCGCCATGAGGTCGAGCAGAACTACCACACCATCTTGGAGGTCCAGAACGCTGAGCTCGCGGAGGCCAACGAGAACCTCACGCGAGCCTCCACGGAGAAATCCGCCCTCAAGGCCCAACATCTCTCGGCCAAGGATGCCCTCGCCTCGCTCAAGGCCGCCAACGAACGTGACCTCACTCCCTATCGCGAGCTCGCCAGCTCCGCAAAGGGCTCCCTCGAAGACGCCGAGCGTG
This sequence comes from Collinsella sp. 1033st1_E11_1033SCRN_220408, assembly GCF_039062465.1. Classification (NCBI taxonomy): domain Bacteria; kingdom Bacillati; phylum Actinomycetota; class Coriobacteriia; order Coriobacteriales; family Coriobacteriaceae; genus Collinsella; species Collinsella sp. 1033st1_E11_1033SCRN_220408. The sequence continues at coordinate 63,914 of NZ_JBCLNF010000001.1, read as the reverse complement.
CCGCCCGCGAGGCGCGTCGCTCGGTCAAGACCGCCCAAGCCGCCGCAGACAACGCTATCAACACGCGCGACTCGCGCGTCCAGGCCGCCATGCGTGCCGCGGACAACGCCGCGAGTCGCCTCCAGCGCCTCCAAGACAAGCTTGCCGAGCTCAAGCGCGATCCCTCGACCGGCGCCAAGGAGCTCTCCGAGATGAGCGGCGGCGTCGCGGCGGCCCTCGCCCAGCTCGAGAACGCCCGCGCAGACGTCACCCGCGTCACCGCGGAGACCTCGCAGGCAGCGGACATCGCCCAGACTCACCTCTACACGCAACGCAAGTCCCTCGAGGTCCTCGAAGATGATCTCGCCAGCGCCCAGGCGGACGAGAAGGCCAAGCGCGAGAAGTACAACGAGCTCAAGGCCTCCGCGGATGAGCGCGAACGCGAGGCATCGGACAAGGTGAGCGACCTCGCCTCGAAGATCGAAGAGCAGGAGGAGCTCGCGACGGTCTCCCAGGGGCGCATCGACGCCGCAACCGCCACCATCGAGGAGGCCGAGGACATCCACGCCCATCCCAAGGCAACGGCAGCCCTCGCAGAGAAGGTCAACGCCGCCACGGCGAAGACCGAGGAGCACAAGCGCGTCGTCGCGAGCCTCGCCGAGGAGGAGCGGATCGTCCGCGAGCGCACGCAGCATTCGCGCCGCATGTTCTACGCCGTGATCATCGCTGCGGTCGCAATCGTCGTCATCGCCATTCTGGTTTTCGTCATGCAGTAGGCCGGGCAGTCGGTACCGCGGACGTCGCAGCCGCAAGGCACACACCGTGAACGCGGCCAATCCCGCACCTACCTAAACGTAATAATTTGAATAAACTTGTTAGCCTTAGTTAACTTCTGCTCGAAAAGGGGTACTCTTGCGGTGATAGCAAGCGGTCCGGGCAAAGCTCGGCCGCAAAGACCAAGGAGGCTCATATGGCACAAGTCACCCAGAACGCCGCGAAGGTGGCAGAACAGAACCACGACACCGCCACGCAGGCAAGCCCTCGTACGATGCAGCTCGTCCTCATCCGCCACGGAGAGTCCGAGTGGAACAAACTCAACCTGTTCACCGGCTGGACCGACGTCGAACTCACCGAGACGGGCAGGAAGGAGGCCGCCGCTGGCGGTCGCGCACTCAAGGAGGCCGGTTTCGACTTCGACGTCTGCTACACCTCGCGGCTCAAGCGTGCCATCCACACCCTCAACCTCGTCCTCGCCGAGATGGGGCGCGAGTGGCTGCCCATCATCAAGTCCTGGAAGCTCAATGAGCGTCACTACGGCGCTCTGCAGGGCCTCAACAAGGCGGACGCCGCAGCCGAGCACGGCGACGAGCAAGTGCTCATCTGGCGCCGCTCCTTCGACGTGCGCCCACCCGCGCTCGCGCCCGGCGATGAGCGCGACCCACATGTCCAGGAGCAGTACCGCGACGTCGCACCCGATCAGCTCCCCTACACCGAATGCCTCAAGGACACCATCGCGCGTGCCTGGCCCTACTTCGAGGATGAGATCCGCCCGCAGATGCTTGCTGGCAAGCGCGTACTCATCACCGCCCACGGCAACTCGCTGCGTTCACTCGTCATGAAGTTCGAGAACCTCACCCCCGAGGAAATCATCAAGGTCAACATCCCCACCGGAGTGCCCCTCGTCTACACCTTCGACGAGAACTTCAACGTGCTCGACAAGCATTACATCGGCAACCCGGAGACCATAGCCGCCAAAATCGACGCCGTCGCCAACCAGGGCAAGGCGCACAAGTAACGGCCATGCTCGACTACCTCAAACGACAGTTCGGCGCCGAGAGGACTGGCGCGCACGGAGGCCTGGAGATCCTGCGCCACATAGGTCCCGGCCTCCTCGTGACCGTTGGATTCATCGACCCGGGCAACTGGGCATCGAATATGGCGGCTGGGTCGCAGTTTGGCTACTCGCTGCTGTGGATCGTCACGCTCTCGACGCTCATGCTGATCGCGCTGCAGCACAACGCGGCGCACCTGGGCATCGCCACCGGCACGTGCTTGGCCGAGGCGACGACGCGCTACCTGCCACGCTTCGCAAGCCGCGTCATTCTTGGCAGCGCCTACCTCGCCACCGTCGCCACGGCCATGGCCGAGGTGCTCGGCGGCGGGATTGCGCTCGAGATGCTGTTTGGCCTGCCACTGCACCTTGGCTGCGTCATCGTGGCGACGGCCTCGGCTGCGATGCTGCTCACGAGCTCCTACAAGCGTTCCGAGCGCTGGATCATTGCCTTTGTGAGCATAGTGGGCCTCTCGTTTCTGGCAGAGCTCGCCCTGGTCGAGGTTGACTGGCCGAGCGCAACCATGTCCTGGGTAACCCCAAGCCTACCCACGGGCTCGGCGCCCATCGTAGTGAGTGTGCTCGGGGCGGTGGTCATGCCGCACAACCTCTTCCTTCACTCCGAGGTCATCCAATCCGTGCACTTCGAGGGCAAGGGCAAGGAGGTCATCGAGGAGAGACTTCGCTACGAGCTGTTCGACACGCTTTTCTCAATGGGCGTCGGCTGGGCAATAAACTCGGCGATGGTAATCCTCGCAGCGACGACGTTCTTCTCGCACGGCATCGTCATCGACGACCTCGCGGCGGCCGCGGCGACGCTCTCCCCCATCCTTGGACCCGCGAGCTCGACGATCTTCGCCGTGGCGCTACTATTCGCCGGGCTTTCCAGCAGCGTGACCGCGGCCATGGCGGCAGGCACCATCACCGCAGGCATGTTTGGCGAGGAGTACGACATCCACGACAGGCATTCCTCGATCGGCGTGGTGGCGTGCCTTCTGGCAGCGGTGGTGGCGTGCCTGGCGGTGGGCGACGCCTTTGCAGGCCTCGTCTGGAGCCAGGCCCTGCTCTCGCTCCAGCTGCCGATCACGGTGTTTCTGCTGATACGACTCACGAGCTCGCGAAAGGTCATGGGCGAGTACGTCAACTCGCGACCGCTCACGGCGCTTCTCGTGGTTATCGGCATCATCGTGACGGCCCTTGACGCCGTGTTGCTTGCATCGTGACGGCAAGCGGTGTCGTGCCGCTCACATCGTGGCGGTACGACACCGCACCACCCGCTGAAGTGCGAGGAATGGCGACCGGAGCCGTTCCACGAGCGCGTTCACGGCGCGCCCCCCGCAGTTACTCGATGAGCATCGCGTCGCCGAAGGACAGGAAGCGGTAGCGCTCCCTGATCGCAGCGGCGTACGCATCCATGATCTGCTCGCGCGTGGCAAGCGCCGAGACGAGCATCATAAGCGTAGAGCGCGGCACGTGGAAGTTCGTGATCAGCGCGTCGACCACGTGGTAGGTGCTGCCAGGCATGAGGTAGAGCTGGGTGGTCGCATTCGCGCGAGCCACAACGTCACCGCGACCAAGGGTGTCCGCGCCGTCCGCGCGACCCTCGAAATGCCTCGCCACGACGGCGGGCGTCGAAACGGGGGCCTCGGCGTCGAACGCGCTCTCGAGCGAGCGCACGGCCGTGGTACCCACCGCGACGACGCGATGACCGGCAGCCTTCGTGGCATGGACGGCATCGATGACGTCCTGGCCGACGTGGTAGCGCTCGGTGTGCATGACGTGCTGGGTCGGGTCGTCCTCCTCCACCAGGCGGAAGGTGTCGATACCCACCTCAAGCTCGACCGTCGCCCAACCGACGCCCTTCTCCTTGAGTCGCTCGATGAGCTCGGGGGTGAAGTGGAGACCAGCCGTGGGAGCCGCGGCGGAGTGCTCCTCGCTCATGGCATAGACGGTCTGGTACTTCTCGGGATCACCCTCGTAGCTGGTGATATACGGCGGCAGGGGCACATGGCCAGCGGCATGGATGGCGGCATCGAGCGTGCGGGGCTCGCCCGTGGCGGGGTCGACGCCCCGTGCTTCGAAGCGCACGAGGCGCCCACCCTTGGAATCCTCCACGAAGTCGAGAACCTCGCCCGTGAGAACCGCCGGCGAGCTCTCCGGAGCGTGGAGGCCACCGGCGCGGTACTCGATGACGGCACCGGGCTTCAGGCGCTTGCCGGGATTGACGAGGCACTCCCAGATGCCACCGAGGGCATCGAGGTCCTCACGGCGCTTGAGCAGGAGGGTCTCGGCGACGCCACCCGTCTTTGCCTTGTGGCCCACGAGGCGGGCGGGCATGACGCGCGTCTTGTTGGCGACGAGCAAATCGCCCGGCTCGAGGTAGTCGACGATGTCATAGAAGTGACGGTGCTCAACGGAACCTCCGTCCGCGATCGCCTCGGCAGTTCCGGTGACTCCATCGCCCCCGTCGCGATGCAGGACGAGCAGACGGCACGAGTCGCGAGGCTCAGCGGGAGCCTGGGCGATCAGCTCGTCCGGCAGCGGGTAGTCAAAGTCATCGGTGCGCATGGTTTTGGTTCCTCTCGTTGTTTTGTCCGCAAGAGAGTTTAGCGCCCCGGACGACGGAATACCACGCCATCCGGGGCGCCTTTGCAGCCCGCTATTCCCCGAGGGCCCGCCGAGCCTCGCCCTTCTCTTCCTTCTCCTCTTCCTTGATCTCCCAGTGGATGAGGAAGGTGAGCGCGGCCCTCAGGGCGATGATGCCCGCGACGGTACCGATCTCGTGCCAGTCGCGCACGATGACCGTGCGCAAAATCTCGCTACCCATCTTGAACTCGAGGCCCATGGCGAGACCCTTCGCGAGCGTGAGCTTAGTCTCTGGCGAGCGAGTCAGGTACAGGTAGAAGCCGCGAATGCCCGAGAAAATGATGATTCCGACGCCGATGAATTCAAACAGCAGGATGGCGACCTCGACGATGTTCTCCATGCAGAAGTCGAGCGCGCCCATGATCAGCTCAAACATACAGCCAGCCTCCGTCTCACCACCCGTCTGGCCCGGACGCGTTAAACGCCCGGAACTCCCGATTGCCCCCAGTTTTGATAGCCCCTAGTTTTAACGCTACCCTATTTTCAGCAGCTCGGACAACGGGTTCCGCCAGCGGCCGGTAATCAGATCCGGCCGCATGGAAGGCGGCACGATCGGCAGCGCCCCACGCCGCAGTCACAAGCACCGCAACGTGCAAGTGCGCAGCGCCCCGACGGGCATCGCGAACGCGCATCCGCGCGCCAATCCGGCTCACGACGCGGCGACAGAGCGTTTGCCCAGGCGCTTCCCAAAAACAAAAAGGGCCCTGGCGTGAACCAGGACCCTTCGGACATCCAATGGCGGGATATGCGGGGCTCGAACCCGCGACCTCCGACGTGACAGGCCGGCGCTCTAACCAGCTGAGCTAATACCCCGTGTCAGGTGCGTGGGTTATCATACAGGAAAAGTTGTCGCATTGTCCAGAGCTTATTTTCACATGTGTGGGAATTGTTGATAGCGCAGGTAGATGCCAACGTTCGGAACACGCCGCGAGCGCGCCTCGAAACTCAAGCCAATCCAGCCACCGAGACATGCATTTCTTCGAGTTATCCGCCTCGATTCGCCGTCGCAACTCGAATTAATGCATGTCTCGACGAGCGAACCGAGGCGCGAGGGGCGGCCAGCGCGGCAAGCGCACCGAGGCGCGAGGGGCGGCCAGCGCGGCAAGCGCACCGAGGCGCGAGGGGCGGTCAGCGCGGCGAGTGCGGCAAGGCGACGCGCGCGAAACGGCGTAGTTCGTCGGCACGCTCACGCATGCCCTGAACAGCCGCGATAAACCTGCCAGAACTCGACACGACCGTGATCCTCGACGTGATGGGGAGCAAAGCCGAGCTTCTCCTGCACGCGAGCCGACTTCTGGTTGCCGGCATAGTGCGCGCACCAGAGCTGGTCACACCCAAGGTCACTAAACGCTCGCGCGATCACAGCCCGGGCCGCCTCGGGAACAAGCCCGCGGCCCCAATAGGGCTTGCCAATCCAATACCCCAGCTCGAGCGCATGATCAGTTGGGGCAACATCCTGGAGCCGAGGCTTCATCAACCCAATCGAGCCAACGGGCTCGGCGGTCTCGCGCAACACGATGGCGTAGGTTTCCGGAGCACTGAGAACGTCGCGAATGACTTCGCGGCTCATCTGGACCGACGCATGCACGGGCCAGCCAGCCGCAGGGCCAACCTCGGAATCCGAGGCGTACTTGTAGAGGGCCTCGGCATCAGAATCCTCCCAAGGGCGAAGGATCAAGCGTTCTGTTTCAAGCACCATGGCAAACCAACCTCTCCATCAATCCCGAATGACTGCCGCGAAAAGAGTCCCGGTCTATATGAGCAAGGCCCCAGTCCGCCCGCGCACGGGTCCCACACCCGCACGCCCGTACACGGGCACCGAGCCCGCACGCTTGCCGCACGCCCGCGCACGGGCACGGGCACGGGCGTGCGGCACAAAGAGCTGAAATACCCTGTTCACCCGTCTAGCGTAAAATACAACACTTCAAACACCCATCACGGGCGAGAGGAAACCATGTCCGTAAAGTGCAACATCATGTGTGACTCCACCTGCGACTTCACCGCCGAGCAGGCGGAGGAGCGCAACATCACCATCCTCCCCTTCCACTACGTCGAGGCCGACAAGCCCAACGGCGGCCTCTGCGGAGACGACGATCTCTTCCAGTCTCGCAGCGCCCATGAGTTCTATGACGCCATCCGCCACGGAGCCATGCCCATGACCTCGCAGCCCTCCCAGCTCGAGTTTGACGAGGCGTTCCAGGCCGCCTATGAGTCGGGTGTGCCCACCGTGCTCTTCTGCATCTCGAGCGCCCTTTCCGGCGGCTACAACGGTGCCGTCATGAGCCTCGACCGCCTCAAGGAGGCCCACCCCGACGAGGAGATCCGCATCTACGTCGTGGACTCGCTCCTCGCCTCGACCGCCCTCACGCTCCTCCTCAACGAGGCATGCAACAAGCGCGATGAGGGCATGAACGCCGAGCGTCTCGTCATATGGGCAGAGGAGGCGCGCTATCGCATCCATATCCTCTTCATGGTCGACAACCTTGACTCACTCCACCGCGGCGGGCGCCTCCCCAAGGGAGTGGCGGTCATCGGCGACGCCCTCGACGTCAAGGCGCTGCTGCACTTCAACCTCGACGGCTCGCTCGGCATTCGATCCGTGGCGCGCGGCCGCAAGAAGGGCCAACGCAAGCTGATCGACTACTACAAGAAGAACGTTCAGCTCGAGGACGAGGCCAACGTGTGCGCCGTCGGCGATGCGGACGTAGCGGACGAGGGCTTCGGCGTCGCCTCCGAGCTGCGCTCCCTCGACGACAGCCTCGAGGTCCTTCGCCCGACCATCGGCCCGACCATCGGATCGCACGTGGGTCCCGGCATGCTCTCCCTCGTCTTCTGGGGCAACGACCGCCGCAAGGACAAGGCCGTGACCAAAGTCAAGGGCGTCCGCGTCGCCAAGTAGGCGCCAGGCGAGACACGCGCAACTGCCCGCGCGGGCCACACGCCCGAACGCGCGAGCAACGTGCTTCGCACGCCCGAACGCCACGCACCCGCTCGCGCGGGCCACATGCGCCACGCCCACGCCGCAGCAAACGCCAGAACCAGCCTCTTGTAAGGATTTGGCCGCGAAAACGACCCGAATCCCTTACAAGAGGTGGGCTCTGAGAGGCCGCGACGTCCCATTGAGATGCCGGCCCTCCGACGAGAAGCAGCCCCGGCCGGCAGGGCCGAGGCTGCAAAACGAACGGCTATGTCATCGCCAGCGTCCGCAGCGGTACCTGCCGCCGACGCTAGATCCTCGCCACGCCAGACTTGCGCGCTGCCTCGGCCACGGCGCTGGCCACCGCGGTGGCCACGCGCTCGTCGAAGGCACCCGGGATGATGTACTCCGAGCTGCGCTTGTCGTCATCCACCAGGCCGGCGATGGCGAAGGCGGCGGCTTCCATCATCTCGTCGTTGATGTCAGAAGCGCGCACGTCGAGGGCACCGCGAAAGATGCCCGGGAAGGCAAGCACGTTGTTGATCTGGTTCGGGAAGTCCGAGCGGCCCGTGGCGACAACGGCGGCACCGGCAGCGAGAGCCTCGTCCGGCATGATCTCAGGAACGGGGTTGGCGCAAGCAAAAACGATCGCGTCAGGCGCCATAGTGCGAACCATATCCTGCGTGAGCCGGGCGCGGAGACGCCCACGAAGACGTCAGTACCCTTGACGGCATCAGCCAGCGTGCCACGCACTCCATCGAGGTTAGTCCAGGTGGCAATCTCCTCCTTGACGGGGTTCAGGCGCTCGCGCCCCTGGTAGATGGTCCCACGAGAATCGCAGATGATGATGATGATGTTCTTGACGCCCATGCGCCTCATCAGGCGGGCGTTGGAGATGCTCGCGGCGCCCGCGCCGGAGATGACCACGCGCACGTCAGCCAGGTCGCGACCGGTAAGACGGCACGCGTTGATAAGCGCCGCGCAGGTGACGACGGCGGTGCCGTGCTGGTCATCGTGGAAGATGGGGATGTCGCAGACCTCCTTGAGGCGGCGCTCTATCTCGAAGCAGCGCGGCGCGCTGATGTCCTCGAGGTTCACGCCGCCGAAGCTGCCGGCAAGGAGCTCGACGGTGCGGACGATCTCGTCGACGTCCTTCGAGCGGACGCACAGTGGGAAGGCGTCGACGTTCGCAAAGGTCTTGAACAGGGCGCACTTGCCCTCCATGACGGGCATACCCGCCCCGGGGCCGATGTCACCCAGGCCGAGAACGGCCGTGCCATCCGTCACGACGGCGACGAGGTTGCCGCGACGGGTGTAGGTGTAGGAGTCATCCACGTTATCGCGAATCTTCAGGCATGGCTCGGCGACGCCGGGCGTGTATGCCACGGCGAGCTCCTCGGGGTGGAGATGGAGGCGCGGCTCACGACCTCGATCTTGCCCTCTCACTCCCCGTGCTTGTCAAGTGCGTACTGCTTGGCGTCAACGGCCATTGCGCGCTCCGTTCCCTTGATCCGCCCGCGAACGCGGGTGGGCGCTTCCATTACTCCGCCGCCCGCGGGCGCGGGCGAGTGCTGTTGGGCTGCATGCAAGCAGGCCGTACCCAGGGCGGGCACACGTAAACTGAGTAATCGATATACGTCCTGATACGTCGGTTATCGACGTGTCAAAGCGACGAAGAAGACACCCCGCGCGACGTTCCCGCAATCATCTCGTGACAGACCGTTAGCAGAAAGAATATGCATATATGTAATATCCACGGACAATGACTGTTAATATAAACTCCGGTAATTAAGGAGTTATCTACGCTGAGTCCATGCTCTGATTCTAGAAGCAGACAACTCTCGCAATCGGCGCGCCCGCGCCGGGAAGGGAAGCTCATATGAGACCGACCACTCAAGCAAGGCGCATGTGGAAGCGTCGCTTACTTGCGGCAGCGGCCACAATCATGCTTGCGCTAGGAACCGCCCTGCCCACCGTGGCCATGGCGGACGCCGTCGACGACCTCGTCGCCAAGGCGCCTGATCACGCCATGACTCCCACGGACACACTCGTGGACAACGGCGACGGCACGTATGACGTGACGCTGTCCGTGACCGGTGCCACGGAGGAGACCGAGATTGCCAAGCCTATCGACATCATCTATGTCGTCGATAGGTCGTTGAGCATGGTCCCTGATCTCGCGGCTGCACGCAGGGCCATCACCGCCGCCGCGAACAAATACCTCACCGCCGAGAACGCGGCGCTGCCCGACAATCAGCAAATCCGGATGGCCGTCATTACCTACGGCAGGAAGGCGGAAGTGAAGCAACCCTTCACCAACAGCGCTTCTGATGTCACCAATGCTCTCCCTAAGACCGCCCCCGAATCAGGCACCAACTGGGAGGCTGCGCTTGCCGAGGCGAATGCCCTGAGCGGCCGCACGGGTGTCGAGAAGCGCATCGTGCTCCTCTCCGACTCCGAGCCGACGCTCCGCACCAGTGCCGAGGGCTATACCGGCCCCGCGCACTACGACGACACGTACGGCACGTCCACCGGCGATCCCAAGGGCCGCAACTATTCCGCCGCCCTGCGCGCAGCCCAGGGTCGTGGCAGCGCGATCCTCACCGCCGTCTCTCTCTCGAGCAAAGCCAACGGAATCGTGAGCAAGTTCGCCGGCGAGGCGGGTGCCGAGTTTGCCAACGGCAACACGGAGGGCAACCTCACCGCCGCGCTTACCAACCTCAGCACCACCATCAAGAAGGCCGCTGGCTACAAGAACGTCGAACTCGTTGACCAGCTCTCTGACTACGCCGAGTTCGTTACGGCCGACGACGGATCTGTCGGCAACCTTCGCTACGCCAAGGGCGGTACTAAATGGGATAACGCTCCCGCCGCCACCATCGAGGGCGGCAAGCTCACCTGGAACCTTGGGAGCGACGCGCTTGAGGACGGCGTCACCTACTCCGTGACGTTCACCATCCGCCCCAGCGCCAACGCCTTCAAAGAGGTGGCAGCTAGTGGTCAGGCTCAGGACTTTGCCGTAAACGCCACTGACGGAGCTGTCGTCAACTACACGCCCGTCGTGAAGACCGATGGCGTCGAGGCAGCCTTAGACCGTCAGACCAGTGCCTTTGCTGAATCCCCCGTGTTCAACGTTGCCGCTCCCGAGCCCGTGCACGTGACCCTCACGGCTACGAAGGTCCTCAACGGTGCCAACCTCTCCACCGGCGAGTTCACCTTCGAACTCGTGAACAACAATGACCTTATGGGCCAAGCCACTAACGACGCCGATGGTAAAATCGCGTTCCGCGAGCTTACCCTCAGGAAAACCGGTTCCTACACCTTCACCGTTCGCGAGGTTGCCGGCAACGTCGCGGGCATGACTTACGACACCAATAGTCACACCGTCAAGGTTGTAGTCACCGTCAATGACGAGGGCAAGCTTGAAGCCTCCGTCGAGGGCAACAACCCAACCTTCACGAACACCTACGTCGCTCCCGCGGACAGGCCTGCAGACTCTAACAAGCCTGACGGTTCTGACACTTCCGCCAGCGACAGCAAACAGATTCCGCAGACGGGCGACACCAACAATGCAATGCTCCCCATCATGTTCGCCGTTGCCGCAGCCGCCTGCATCGTCATCGGCGTGGCCCTAAGCCACAAGAAGTAGTCGCCTCGGTTCACTCAGACTCGCGCTTCATCTCGATCGACGATCATTTGAACCACTAGCCCGATAGGCAATTCGCCTATCGGGCTTTCTTATGCTGCGACGTCGGAACCGCGGCACTCTCGCACCTAGTCACAATCCCACCTAGTCGCACGGCACCGCTGACAATGATTCACGCAGCCCCTTTCCATAGAAGCTAGCAAGACGACGGTCAATACCATCTGGTCTCAGGATGATGCCATTGACGCCCGCTCAAGGCTGGGTCCGGCGATAGGCGACTGTGCGCCTTGGGTTTCGCCCGCGGCAGTGTTGCGCCTAAAACTGCACCCAGCTGCATAGCGGCCGCCGCTCAAGACGGCGCGAGGGGCTATGCATCCATAACCCCTCCATCAATCAGCGTCTGAAACAAGAATTTGAAATCGTCGCTTTCCCCAGCCCAAAAGTTTGGTAATATATCCCTCGCACCAATTCGGGGAATTAGCTCAGTTGGGAGAGCGCATGACTGGCAGTCATGAGGTCAGGGGTTCGAACCCCCTATTCTCCACCATAAATGATGGGGCGGCGACTTAGGTCGTCGCCCTTTTTCTTTGCGCCTTCGCGCTGCCAGCGTTGCGTGCAAACCCTTAATTTGCCGCATGATCGTCAACGTTGCAGATTACCGCCTGTCCTTGCCACCGCCCTCATCCGGCTGAACGACGGGCGCCGACCTGACGTCAAAATGGCGCCGCTTCAAGCGAAGCGACGCCTCGCCCCGTCGCAGCAGGAGCGCACGGCACTCCCCCGCCTAGCACAGGGGCGCGAAGATGCGCAGAAGACCATCGATCGCCCAGCGGTAGGAGTATTGCCTTGCGTCATAAGGTTTGATCTCGACGCACTTCTCCTGCGTGGCGAGGAAATCAGCCTTGATCTCCGAGATGACGCTCGAGCGATAGAACAGCGAGTTGTTTTCGAAGTGCAGGAACAGGCTTCGATAGTCGAGGTTGACCGTGCCGATCGTGGCGATGCGGTCATCGAACATGGAGCCCTTCGCGTGGACGAAACCAGGCGTGTACTCGTAAATCTTGACGCCGCCGTTCAACAGCACCTGATAGAAGCTGCGAGACATGCGGAAGACCAGTTTTTTGTCCGGAATACCTGGCATGATGATTCGCACGTCAACGTCACGGCTTGCCGCCGCGAGCATCGCATCCATGAGGTCGTCGGCAAGCATGAGGTACGGCGTGAAGAACCAGGCGTATTCCGTGCTCTGCGAGAGGAGGTCGATATAGAGCCGGTTGCTCGTGGCCTCGTGGTTGAGGGGCGAGTCATAGTAGCTGAGGACATAGCCGTCGGTCTCACGCGAGGGCGCCACCACCGGTGAGCGACCCGCGGTAGCCGAAGCCGACCGCTTCGCGGCAGCCGAAGCCGGCCGCCCCGCAATCGCCACGCCCGCCAGCGGAGCCGCAGGCGCCGCCACCTCGCAACCCTCCTCCATCGGCCGAGCTACCGTTGCCATCCCCAGACGGCCCACGGCATGAACCGCCTCGCCAGCCAGCACCTCGGGCATCGGGAGACCCTCATAGTCCTGCACGCGCCCAAAGGCGTTCCAGAACGTCAGGAACATGTGGGTGAAGGCGCGCACCGGCTCGCCGGTCAGCCGGAAGCCGATGTCCTTCCAGTGCCCGTAGCGTCGCTCGAGGTTGATGTAGCAATCCGCAAGGTTAACGCCCCCGCTATAGGCAATCTCGTTGTCGACGATCAACATCTTGCGATGGTCGCGATAGTTGGCAGTGCCCTTCAGGGCGAGGAGTGGGTTGAACGGCACGCAGGGAATGCCCCTCTCCTGTAGCTCGCGCGCGTTGCCAAAATCGAAGGTCGAGAAGCAACCGAGGTCGTCATACATCACGCGAACGTCCACGCCCTGCCTCAGTTTGGCCTCGAGGAGCTCCACGATGGAGTTCCACATGTGGCCCGGCTCAACGATGAAGTACTCGACGAAGATCGTGCGCTTGGCGCCCCTCAGGTCTGCCAGCATGTCGGGAAACATATCATCGCCCAGCGGATAGTAGCGCACGTCCTCGACCCTATAGAGGGGATACCGGGTCTTCTCCTCCAGCCAGCGAAGCGTCTGCTCCATGCGCTTCTCACCGTCGAAGGGCGTCTCGCCAATTGGAAGAGGCTGGGGGTCATTGCTCTCCCTGGCGCTCTCAAGCTGACGCCTGAGCGGCTTGGCCGTACGCTTGTTGCCGAAGCAGAGGTAGAGCAGCGTGCCAACCAAGGGAATCGTTAGGATGACCAGCAGCCAAAGCAGCTTGTAGGTGCTCTCGTCACGTTTGATGACAATAAAGAGAACGAGAAAGACCGCTACGATGGAGAGCAGCGACGCGATAAGCGTGGAGTATGGCGCGAGCCACTTCGTGAGCAGCAGAAGCCAGAGCGCCTGCAAGGCAACCGCGGGAATGACGATCAAAATGCGATTGAGGATCTTTCTCATGCCAAGCTCTATTCCGTCATGCCGTCCTGGAGGCTTCTCTCGTATTTGCTGATGACAACTATGCCATAGGTGGCTGACGCGGCGGCGCCGGCAACGGCAGACGCGAACCGTCGGCAACGGCGAACGCGACCCGTCGACAAGAAAGGACTTGCCGCAAGCGCGAAGGCGACGCGCGCCCGCTTCTCCTCCGCCATACCATCGATATTCGCAGAAGCGTCTCGTTCGGCGCATCATCGGCACGCCTGCCGTCCGCGCCCCGGTACCGCGCGACGCGAACCCCAGATTGGCAGCGGTGCCCTACTTCCCGAAGATCGCCCCAAACAGGCCGCCGCGCTTGGTCTTCTCCTCGCGCCGTGATCCCTCGCGCGCCGCTGCTACCTGCGGTGCCGCACCCTCGCCGCCCCTGCGGACAATCTCGTACAAAAACGGCGACTTGACGTACTTGACCTCGATGGGCGTCGCATGCACGGTGCTCTCGCTCGAAAGGGCCAGACCCGACGCAAGCGGAGCCACAATGTGCGTCTCGCGCTTCTCGCTGAACACAACGGCCGCCGCGCGCCCGGTCTGCCCGTTGACGGCGATGCGCACCTGCTCGCCGTCGCGCCCATCCGCCGCCGGACGATCGACGTAGTACACCGGCACCATCACAAGGCCATCCTTGTGCTTGCGAACTTTTCGGGACCACGCGCGAAGGTTTTTCTTGTTGAAGCCTAGCGCGGATTCTGCGTCGTTGCCCGCGATATAGAGCGCCAGCTTGTCGACAACGACGTCGTCCTTGGTCGACGCGTCGACGGCAATCACACGGAAGTCGCCCTCCTGCATGGCGGGATCGAACGGCGCCACCCTCGAGAAATCCCATGGCTCGAGGATGCCCATAAGGGAAATGTCGAGGTAGTTGGCCCTGGGATACGCCCAGTCGAGCACCTCGTAGTAGACCAGGGCCTCCTTGCCCAGCCCCCTGCCCGGGAAGGACGCCATCATGCGCAGGTCCGCGAGCGCCATGGGGAAGTAGAAGAGCATCATGTCGTTCTGGATGGCGCTCTCCACGTCATGGCCCGCGAAGGCATCCGGATACCGGTGAACGAGCTGGAGTGCAGCGGCGCGCGCCTGCTGTTCGCTGACCGCACATGGAATTCCCTGTTCAGGCACGTATTCCGCACCAAATCCCATGGTCAGGCGTTTGCTGAAGGTGCCCGGTTTGAGCAGGTCCGCGACACCGACCTTGTTTCCGCACGACGGGCACTCGAACACGCGCTGGGTCGACGTGCCCTCGAAGGACGCGCCGCAGAACGGGCACGGAATGCTCACATGCTCGGCCTCCTGGTACTCGGACGCAGTGCCGCGGTCCTCCCACAGCAGGTGCTCGAGCACCGACTGGTTGCGCCAATGGGGCTTGAAGAAGTACCAGTCTGGATTCACCGGCGGTTCGAACTGCGAGACGTGCGTGAGCTTGAGCAGACCATCGACGACCTGAAGCGGCTGGTGGCGGATGCCCAGCGCGCTCGTGGGGTCACCGGCTCCGGGCGCCCACGGCAGGACCGTGCCGCAATAGGCGCACTCGAAGCTGCGCTTCGCCTGATGCGAGTACATGGGTCCGCCGCAGTTCTGGCACTTGATGGCAAAGAACTCGTCCATGGGATGGGCCTCCTTGTCGTCATGGCGGCACGTTGCCTCACTGGCCTCGCCCACTCTGCGGGCGCGATGGGCTCGCTCGATCCTCTGCCCTGCTTCTCTCGCGCGGCATTCGCTCGAGCTCGCACCGCGCCAGCGCCAGTCGCTCGCGCCCGCTTACATCGTTCGCATCGCAGCGGCGGCAAAAACCGCAGGCTACAGAATCCAGTCGAAGCCCGACTCGCCGAGTCGATAACGCATATTGCCCGTCTGAACCTCGGTGTGCATGCCGTTGTTATCGAAGGTCATGTTCGTGTTGGACCCGACGGGATAGACGGTCTTGCTCTCGCCCGTGGTAAGGTCGTAGCGGATATTCCCGACCTGATTCTCGAGGTGGAACTTGCCGTCCGAGCCAAAAACGTTCTGGAACATGGCAAACCTCCTTGACGTGTTATAGAAGAGTATATCCGGTCAAAGAGCTGGTGAGTCGCAGGTACGGCTGCGACGGAGGCGTGGCGGCATGCTTCGTTCTGCCCCATGCACTTAATCCCGTCTATGCAATATGAATTGCGGCAAATGGGCCTACTCGAATCCGCCGGAAAATTATTAACAATTTCGGATCCACTATTATTCGCGAGCCGCTCTCAACGGTCTGCACACCCCGAACCAGGCAGCGAGTCGCCATCTGAAAGCGTTATGGCTTGTCGATCTTGCCGTAAAGCTCAATCCGCTCGCCCGAGAACGAATTCACCAGCTTCTGAATTGCCTCGGCCATGCTGCGTTTGCCTTCGCTGGAGTTTTCCGTATTCAACCTGGGCGAGACGTAGCAAAGAAAGAAATATCGTGCGCCGAGCTCCGTAGGATATAGAGGCCTCATGTCACGATGCTCACTTCAACCACGACAGAGGCGGTCAACTGCGTTTCGAAGAGATGTCTGGAGGAGTCCAGCGCCGCACGGCGGCCCGAGAACTCATTCGCATAAATAGTGGACACGAAATTCGATAGCTAAAAGCGTGCGACCCAAGTAGCGCAAATGGCAGCAAGTCTGGTACCTGCAGTTTTACAAACGCTTACGCTACGGCTACTCAACGATTCCTATTTTAGCTATCGAATTTCGACTTCGCTATTTTAAAGATTCGGCAAACACAATCCGGTGCAATGGAAGCAAGAACGAGAGCGAACGCCGGCGGGACGCGTAAAACGTGGCGCACGGGTCGTGGCGGCGGGACACGTAGAACGTGGCCGTCGCTGAGCGGCGCGCTTACAGTCGCGACGCCCGCCAAAAAGAAAGGGCTCCGCACAAAGAGGGTCACTACGGCGACGTCGAGACCGAGATTGGCCGCAGCGTAGGAGCACTGGCCATAGTTGCCAAACAGGCCGGCGCCGGAAGCGAAGTTGACAAGCGTTGAATCCGTTCGGCACTGACGCAGCGATAGACGTTCATGACGAATAGTTTGTTGTCACGAACCGCGAACATGATATTGGCGAGGCCCGTCTGCCAAGTTTCGGCAGTTGTATTGTTGGCGAGAGCCTGACGCGCGTCCTCCTCGCACGACCACTCTACCAGGTCATATATATCCTGGAAGTGGTAGTAGAACGTCATGCGGCTGACTCCGCAATCCTCGGTGAGATCAGCGATCGTAATTTTGTCAGGGGCTTGGTGAGGAGAAGGTGCTTGAGCGACTCCTCAAGGGCACGCTTGGTCAGTTGTCCGGACATAAAACCCCTTTCGATGTTCACTGCCCAAGCGCGAGGACACGTCTGGATGACACACCGACGTCCCCAGCCAAGAAAACACGCCAAGTAGGGGGCTATTTGGACTCCAGCCAAGTAGAGCCGAATCACGCAATCAGTTTAGCTGCGGTTTTGTCATGCTAAACATGGCGTCTACTTTGGCAACCTCAATTTAGCCCCCTACTTGACGCACTTTTTCAGAATCGGGGGCCGAAAGGGCGGCATTCAAGCCCAGCAGCCAACGTGGAAGAGTGACATTCAAGCCCACCAGCCAACGTGGAAGAGCAACATTCATGCCCGCCAGCCAGGGCGAAAGGGCGGCATTCAAGCCCATCAGCCAGCGAGGAAGGAAGATCGCAAATCCGAACAAGCGACAACAGGGGCGAAGCATGCACGTTCCGCGCGCCATCAGCAAATAGCGCGCGACAGGCAGATGCCCGCCGCGCGCCCGCATGCACGTTGTGAAAGGCCGCCGCTAGTTAACGCTC
Source organism: Collinsella sp. 1033st1_E11_1033SCRN_220408 (assembly GCF_039062465.1). Classification (NCBI taxonomy): domain Bacteria; kingdom Bacillati; phylum Actinomycetota; class Coriobacteriia; order Coriobacteriales; family Coriobacteriaceae; genus Collinsella; species Collinsella sp. 1033st1_E11_1033SCRN_220408. The sequence goes on along the minus strand of NZ_JBCLNF010000001.1, from coordinate 46,589 downwards.
ACACCGCCATCGACCTTGACACAGGCGCCCGTCATGAACGATGCGTCGTCGCTGGCGACAAACAGCACCGCGGCAGAAAGCTCCTCGGGCTTGCCCGTACGAATCTCCTTGTCGAGACCCGCCATGGCGCGGCCCATGCCAAACTGATCGATGCCGGAATCGGCCATCATCGAGCCGCTAATCTCAGTCTCGACGCCACCGGGGCAGATGGCGTTGCAGCGAATCCCCTCATGCGCATACATGTAGCCGGTGTTCTCGGTCATGCCGACAAGCGCATGCTTGGAAGCCGTGTAGGCCGCGCCAGCTCGGGCACCATTCGTGCCACCGATGGAAGCAACGTTGACGATGTTGCCTCTCGTCTCCTGGCCAAGCATCACCTGAACGGCCTTGCGCATGGCATACATGGGACCCTTGACATTAACGGCGAAGACCTTGTCCCAGCGCTCGTCCGAGATGTCGCCGATGGGCTCGAAGCCATCCATGATGCCCGCATTGTTCACAAGAATATCGAGCTTGCCACACTTCTCAACTGCGAAATCAATCATGCCGTCATTCGTCTCGCGCGCGGAAACGTCACCCACGTAAGGCAGGATCTTGCCAGGCAGGCCATCGGCCTCGGCCTGAGAGGCGAGCTCGGCAAGGCGTTCTTCGCGGCGAGCAACGGCAACGACCGTGGCACCTTCCTTGGCAAAGTCATAGGCAATCTGGCGGCCCATGCCCGAGCTTGCGCCAGTGACGACAACGCTCTTTCCTTCAAAACGCATGGCAAATCCCTTCTATTGTTAGGTAACACGACTAGCAATAGTTTGGCACAGGCGAGTCGAGCCGTCGTTTCCTTCTCGGCAGATGGCAGTTGGCTGACCCTATGCGGTAATCGCGTCCGTTAATGTCAGGTATTGGACGAGGGGTCGCTCGCAATTGCGGCATGACGGGTACGACTGGCATTCTCAGCCACGTTCTGCACGCGCGACATCACGCGTTCGTTGGCCGCGACCGTGATTTGCGCGCACGGCGCGCGCAAAACGTGGCAGCCGGCGCTGGCAGATGCAAAACGTGGAGATCGCCCGCGCGGCACGCGCTGAACATGTCTCGCGATATGCAAGGCCGCCACCCTACGCTCGGGCGCGCCGCCGGCATTCTCGCGACGCCCGCCAAAAAAGAAAGGGCTCCGCACAAAGCGGAGCCCCACGATAACGACGCCACGACAAACAGCAGCGAAACCTTACGGCCTCTGGCCCATGCCGCCCTCGAGGGTAATCGTCTCGCCGTTCATGTACTTGAAGTCAGGGCCACAGAGCTGAACGACGACGCGGCCAATCTCGGTTTCGACGTCGCCGTAGTGGCCAGCCGGCGGCATGTGAACGTTAGCCTTGAAGGCCTCGGGGTACGCAGCCTCGAAGTTCTCAAGCTGGGCGGTCCAAGCAAGCGGGCAGACGATGTTGACGCTCACGCCGTCCTTACCCCACTCGTTGGCAGCAACGCGCGTCAGGCCGCGGATGCCCTCCTTAGCCGCAGCGTAGGAGCACTGGCCGTAGTTGCCAAACAGACCGGCACCGGAAGCGAAGTTGACCACGGAGCCCTTGGTCTCCTTCAGGTGCGGGTACGCCTTCTGCATGTAGAGGAACGTGGCGTAGAGGCCCGAGTAGATGGCGAGGTTGAACTGGTCCATCGTGTGCTGCTCGATCGTCACGCCGGAAGCGGAAGCCTGGGCGTTGTTGACGACGGCGTCGATGCGGCCGAACTCCTCGATCGTCTTGTCGATGACGTTCTGCACGACGGCCTCGTTGTCCTGACCAGCGGAAACGTCACTCTGAACAGCGAGGACCTTGATGCCGTATTCGGCCTCCAGGCTCTCCTTGGCGGCCTCGAGTTTGGCAAAATTGCGACCGGTGATGACGAGGTTGGCACCCTCCTTGGCGAAGGCGATGTCGATGCCATAACCGATGGAACCAGCGCTGCCGTCCTTGAGCGTGGCCTTACCGCCGCCAGTGACGATAACGACCTTGCCGTCAAACATACCCATGTTGGTCTCCCTATTTAGCCGGCCCCGAGCGTCTGCCGCTTGGATCACCGATTGTGTCAACGTAACAGAGGGACAGCTTGTATTGGATAAGGTTTCGGCAGGAGAGGCGCGATGCCCGATGGAAGGGCTTTCGAGCCAGTGGGTTCATCTTTCCGAGAAGGACCACGCCGAGCGAACGCGCGCAGCCGGGGCCACGCTGAGCGGGCGCGCGTAGCCGAGACAGGCCGGTCATGCAGGCGCGCTTGGCCGAGAAGAACCGCCGCGCCGAGGCGGCGTCGTACGAGCTAGCGCGCCCGGCGGGCCGCCTTGCGCTCGTCGCGGCGTTCGTGGCGCTCAATCGTGGCCTCGGCGGCGGAGAAGCGACAGCCGCAGTAGTTCTGACGATACATGCCCAGCTCGCGACTCTCGGTCGTGGCCTTGGGATAGAGCGGGCGCCAGTCGCGTACAACGGCCGTGAGCCCGTTCGCCGTGGCGAGTCGCTCGAGAATCTCGGTGCAGTCCTCGAAGAGCTGGTAAGGCGACACGGCCAACGTGGTTGATACGTGCGAGAAGCCCAGCTCGCGGGCCACACGGCATGCGGCATCGAGGCGGATCGTGTAGCAGGCGCGACAGCGCGGAACGCGGTCGAAGCCATGGGGAGCAACGACGCGCTCCCAACGTTCGCGGCCCTCGGCCGTGGTGAGCGCGGAGTTGACGCCGGATCCCGCACCGCGCTCGCAGCGAACCACGGTGACACCCGCGACGTCGGCCCAGGTCAGAAGCGTGGCGAGGCGCAAGTCGTGCTCGGCGACGGGTTGGATGTTGGGATTGTCCCAGAGGATGACGGGCTCGAAGCCCTCGTCACGAAGGCTCGCGACAGGCTCGAGCGAGCAGGGGCCGCAGCAGGCGTGAAGCGCCAGCGGCACGCGGCCGGTCTCCTGTGCGATGCGCCCGATGTCGATCATGTCAGCCCTCCTCCATCGGCGCCGGAACGTTCATGCGAGTCGGGCGCGCACGTTGCCCACTGTGCCACGTTGCGCGTCACCGCGCCCGCCGGCATCCGCGAGTCCACCCGCGCGCGCCGCCGCAGTACACCTCCGCACGCGCCGCCGCAGCGCGCCTCCGCACACACCGTCCATCCAAGACCCTCATCATCGCAGAGGCGCCCTCGTAAAGCATCCATCAATTTGGGAGCGACGGCGTAAAGCCAGCGTAAGCCGTTTCTTTCAAGTCTGTAAACGACGGACTCCCGAAATATTTCTGTAACCATCCCGCGCGATTATACGAGCATGCGCGGTGTGCGGAGGGGTTTTACCCTTCCTCCCTTCCCTCTCCGCAGACCGCACGCAAGGGCGCCCGGCTCCAGTCCCCGGGCGCCTTTTTTTGCAACGAGCGCAGCGCGGCGCGTCGTTCGACTCACAAGCCGGCGCACTGAAACGAGCCCAGCGCGATGCCAAGACCGCAATGCATCGGTCACCATCTACTCGTGCCGCGACCATTACTCAGATCACCAGGACACCTCGAGGCTCCTTTAGGAGTCCATTTGATGTCGTTCTCCTATTGTTTCCGATTTATTACACGATGCTGTACTCATGCGCAAGAGCGCAGCTGCTCGTTCGCCCTCAGGTACACGTGCGGCGACGGTTTTAACGAGAACGACCTCCGCCACTTCATCGATGTCCTCAACGAGCAACTTGCCGAGGGCAACACCTATACCACACTCGTCATCCTCGCAAACGAGGGCGACCGCTGGGAGCACCCCGCGCAGGTGGTCCACTCGCCTACAGCGCGCAGACGTTTTTGGGAGCGCCCTCGAGCCAGGCGAGGACGTTGTCGAACTCGATAACGGCACGGCGCTCCATGGCCTCCTCAGTGAGATACGCCACATGGGGCGTGAGCACGCAGTTCTTGGCGGAGGCGAGCGCGTAGCCCTGAGGCAGCGGCGGCTCCATGTCGAAGACGTCGATGCCAGCGCCGGCGAGCTTGCCCTCGTTCAGCGCGGCGGCGAGCGCATCGTTGTCCACGATCGGGCCACGCGCGCAGTTCACGAGCACGGCACCGTCCTTCATGCGCACGATCTTCTCGGCATCAAGGAAGCCGCGGGTCTCGGGCGTGAGGGGCAGGTGGAGGCTCACGATGTCGGACTCGGCGAGAAGCTCCTCGAGGCTCGCGAACTCGATGCCCGCCGCCCGGGCCGCCTCGCTCTCGTGGCGCGCATAGCCCAGCACGCGGGCACCAAACGCGCCAAACAGCCTCGCCGCGGCGCACCCGATGTGGCCCGTGCCCACGATGCCCACGGTCTTGCCAGAGATCTCGCGCCCCATGAGGCCAGCCGACGTGCCGCCCGCACGCGTTGCCGCATCGGCCGGCACGACGTGACGCAGCACGTCGATCGCGAGGCCCACCGCGAGCTCCGCCACGCTGACGTCCGAGTAGCCGGCGCAGTTGCACACGGTGACGCCACGCTTGCGGGCCGCGTCGAGGTCCACGTGGTCGATGCCCGTGAACGCCACGGCGATCATCTTGAGCGCGTCGGCGCCGCGCACGACCTCGGCCGGATAGGGATTGTTGGCGATCATGACCACGTCGGCGCCGACAGAGCGACGGGCGAGCTCGGAGACGTCCGTCGTCTTCTCGGGCCAGTAGACGAACGCGTGGCCGGCCTCCTCGATGGGACGCGCGAGCTCGCGGACGCGCGCCTCCGGGATGCCAAGCGGCTCGAGCAGGGATACCTTCATTCGATCGTCTCCTTATGAGGGCGCCCGCCGCGAGGGGCGGGCAGCGGCTTTGTTACGCGTGTTCGCGCGAGCGGCCCATGACGGGTTACCCGCGCCATAGGCAGGCACCCGCCACAATGGACGGACTACGCCATAGAAAGGCACCCACCGCAATGGACGGGTGCCGCAAAAAGAAGGCGCCCGCCGCGGGGACGGACGCCCAAAGCGCTACATCTGGGAGAGCTTCTCGCTCAGCAGCTGGTTGAAGAGCTTGGGGTTACCCTTGCCGCGGCTCTCCTTCATGCACTGGCCCACGAGGAAGCCCACGACCTTGGTGTTGCCGCCGCGGTACTGCTCGACCTGCTCGCCGCAACGCGCGAGCACGGCGTCGACCACAGGCTCGAGCGCGCCGGTATCACTCACCTGGCGCATGCCGCGCTCGTCGACGACCTTCTCGGGGTCGAGGTCGGTGCCGTTGACCGCGTCGAGTACCTCGCGCGCCTGCGCAAACGAGATGGCGTCTCCCGCGAGCAGGGCGCTGATGCCCGCAACCTGGGCGGGCGTGAGCGCGTCGTAGGCGGGAGCGAGGTTCACCATGACGTTGCCCACGGTGACCATGGCCTTTTCCGGCGCGAGCTTGCAGGCCTGCTCGAAGAACTCCGCCGTCACGGGGTCGCCGGCGATCTGCTCGGCGTCCGCGCGCTTGAGGCCGTACTGCTCGCAGAAGCGGTCACGCTTGGCATCCGGCAGCTCCGGGATCTCCGCGCGGCACTCGTCGATGAACTCGTTCGTGAGGTCGAACGGGGCGAGGTCGGGGTCCGGGAAGAGGCGGTAGTCGTCCGCCGTTTCCTTCACGCGCATGACGACGGTGCGCTTGCGGCTCGGCTCCCAGTGGCGCGTCTCCTGGTAGATGACGCCGCCCTCCTCGAGGACCTCGGCCTGGCGGCAGATCTCGTACTCGAGGCCGTCATGCAGGGCCTTGAAGGAGTTGAGGTTCTTGAGCTCGGTCTTCGTGCCGAGCTTCGTCTCGCCGCGGCGGCGCAGGCTGACGTTACCGTCGCAGCGCATGGAGCCCTTCTCCATCGAGCAGTCAGAGATGCCCAGCGTCAGGAACACGCGGCGAAGCTTCTCCATGAACAGGCGCGCCTCCTCGGGCGTGCGGAGGTCTGGCTCGGTCACGAGCTCGATCAGGGGCGTGCCGCAGCGGTTGTAGTCAACGAGGCTCTCCGTCGCGCCGCCGATGCGGCCCTCCTCGCCGCCCACGTGGACCATCTTGGCGGCATCCTCCTCCATGTGGATGCGCAGGATGCGGATGGGCACGGTGTAGGAGCCGTCCTCCGCGCGCTCGGGAAGCACGAGGTTGGCGGTGTCATAGGTGCCCTGGCTCGAGGCCTTGGGACGAGCGGCGCCACCCTCGGGCAGGTGGTCGCTCATGGCGGTCGAGAGGCCCACGGCGTTGGCGCTGGCGCTCGCGAGGCTCTGGGCCTCGGCCTCACCGAAGGCGCACTCCGGGCGCTCCGCCGCACCACGGCCCGTGACCTCGAGGTTGAGGTGGCCGTGCATGCAGAAGGCGACGGGGCCCTGCGTGGTCTGGAAGTTCTTGGCCATGTCCGGGTAGAAGTAGTGCTTGCGGTAGAACATGCTGTGGCGCATGATCTCGCAGTTCGTGGCCAGGCCCGCCTTCACGATCGACTGGATGGCGCGGCGGTTGGGCACGGGCAGCGCACCCGGAAGTCCCAGGCAGACGGGGCACACGTTGGTGTTGGGCTCGTCGTCATGGGACAGGTGGCAGTTACAGAACATCTTCGTGTCGAGCGTGGTGAGCTCGGTGTGGATCTCGAGGCCAATCACGGCCTCCCAGTCCTGGAGAACGTCGGCGAGCTTCTTCATGCGAGCTCACCCCCCTTCCCGGCGAAGTCAGGAGCGACGGCGAGCGCGGGCGAGCCGTCCGCGTGGCCCGCGGCGGCAGCAGCGCCCTTCTCCACCGCGCGCGCGAACGTGAGCAGGCGGCGATCCTGGAACGCCGGTCCCACGAGCTGGGCAGACGTGGGCAGGCCGGAGTCCGCACCCAGGCCCAGCGGCACCGAGACGCCGCCGTTGCCGGCGATGTTGATGCTGATGGTGTAGAGGTCCGAGAGGTACATCTGCGTCGGGTCGGAGATCTCGCCGAACTTGAACGCCGTACGCGGGCTGGCCGGCATCAGGATGACGTCGACCTTCTCGTAGGCGGCAGCGTAGTCGCGCGTGATGAGGGTGCGCGCCTTCTGGGCAGCGAGGTAGTACTTCTCGTACACGCCGCTCGAGAGCAGCCAGGCACCCAGCATCTGGCGACGCTTGGCCTCCGCACCGAAGCCGTGGGCGCGAGAGAGCGAGCTCTGCTCGACCAGGGTGGCGCAGTTGGGCTCCTGGTAGCCGTAGCGCACGCCGTCGAAGCGCGCGAGGTTGGAGAAGGCCTCGCAGGGGCCGAGGACGTAGTAGGCGGCGATGGCGGCATCGAGGTTGGGGAGCTCCACCTCGACGAGCTCGGCGCCCTGCTCGCGCAGGGACTCAGCGGCGGCGGTGACGGCGGCCTTGACCTCGGCGGTGAGGCCGTCTGCCTCCATGAGGGCGGGGATGATGCCGACACGCTTGCCGGCGACGCCGTCCTCGAGGTGCTCCGTGAAGTCGACCGGGCAGTCCTGGCTCGTGGAGTCCTTGGGGTCGCGGCCGGGGCCGACGAGCGCGTTCATGGCGAGCGCCACGTCCGCGACGCTGCGGGCGAAGGGGCCCACCTGGTCGAGCGACGAGCCGAACGCCACGACGCCGTAGCGCGAGACCGCGCCGTACGTGGGCTTCATGCCGACGACGCCGCAGAGGCTCGCCGGCTGGCGGATCGATCCGCCGGTGTCAGAGCCCAGGGCGAGCGTGACCTCACCGGCGGCGACGGCCGCGGCCGATCCGCCCGAGGAGCCGCCGGGCACGCGCTCGAGGTCCCACGGGTTGTTGGTGCGGTGGAATGCCGAGGACTCCGTGGAGGAGCCGAAGGCGAACTCGTCCATGTTTGCCTTGCCGATGGGCAGGCAGCCCGCATCGAGCATGCGCTGGACGCAGGTGGCGGTGTAGACGCTCTCGTAGTTCTCGAGCATGCGGGAGGCGCAGGTGGTGCGCGTGCCCACGAGCATCATGTTGTCCTTGATGGCGAGCGGCACGCCGGCGAGCGGCGGCAGAGGCTTGCCAGCCGCGCGGTCCGCGTCGATGCGGGCTGCGGCGTCGAGGGCGAGCTCCGGCGAGACCTGGAGGAACGCCTGGACGGCGCCGTCGCGCGCCTCGACGGCGTCGAGCGCGGCGCGGGCGACCTCGGTCGCGGTGAAGTCACCGGCGGAGACGCCCGCGGCGATCTGGGCGGCGGAGAGTGTGTCGAGGGTAGCCATTACTGATCGCCTCCGAGGATGGACGGCACGCGGAAGTAGCGGTCGCGCGCGCTGGGGGCGTCGAGCAGGGCGTCCTCGATCGAGAGGCCCGGCGCCACGACGTCCGCGCCCATGACGTTGGAGAGGTCTCCGATGGGGTGGAACGTGGGCGGGACGTCAGCCTCGCCATACTGAAGGACGGGCTCGAGCACGCCCGTGATGGCGCCGTTCATGTACGCCGTCATCTCGGTGAGCTCTTCGTCCGTGAGGGCGATGCGGGCGTAGTCCGCGATGCCGCGCACGTCGCGTTCGCTTAGTGCCATGTGGCCTCCCATACATAGTGGTTAACCCTGTCATTCTATGGCAGGTTGCGGACGTCAAGCACGAGCGGGCGCGATTGTGTCAGTACGGTAACAGTGCGGGGCGAGGGTGGGCGGGTGCGAGGCACGGGGCACGAGGCTCGTTTACCGCCGCGTTCTGCGTGCCTGGCCACGGCCACCAGCGCAGCGCCCGTAAGCGCGACGAGGGTGGTAGCCACCAGGAAGCCCTAGCCCTCGCGCACGCGCCTGGCCACGGCCACCAGCGCAGTGCCCATAAGCGCGACGAGAGCTGCCGCCGAGACGAGCACCGCCTGCACGCCAAACGCATCCGCAAGCATCGGCGCCGCGAGCAACGGCAGCGTGCCCGACACGCTGATGCCCACGCGCATAAGTGCACTCACGCTGCCGAGGTGGCCCAGCTCGCAGTTGCGCTGCGTGAGCGTCACACGCAGGGGCATGATCATGCCATTCGCTGCCCCGAGGATGAGCTGGCCGGCGGCAGCGCACCACACGAACGGCGTCGCCGTGTAGAGCACCGCTCCCAGGCCCTCCAGCACAAGCAGGCCGCACAGCACCGGCAGCGTCACGCGGCGCGCGGGCACGCGGCCGGCAAGGAGAGACCCCACCGTGGCACCCACGCCCACGATCGCCGTGAGCCAGCCCATCCACTCGGCGCCAACGCGAAGCACGTCTCGGTAGAAGAGGCTCTCGAGCGAGTCGAACGCGCCAAAGCCGAGGTTGCCGAGGAAACACACGGCAAACAGCACGATGAGCGCCGGGTTCGCTACCGTGGCGCGCACGCCATCCGTCAGGCGCGAGAGCAGGGAGGGCGTGGTCTGCCCGCCGTCCTGTGGGTGCTCGGGACGAACGCGCTCGCGAAGGCGCAGCGCAACGAGCACGCCAAGGACGGATGTCACGGGCAGCACGGCGAACACGAGGCGGTTGTCGGTCGCGCCGGCGATGGCGCCGGCAAACAGCGGTCCTGCGATGACGGCAACGAACGTCACCACGCTGTTGAGCGAGTTCACGCGCGCGAGCAGGATCTCGTCGTTCGTGAGATAGCGAGGAAATGTCTCAACGGCTGTCGATGCCGCGGCGCCGGCAAGTCCCATCACGATTGCCACAACCAGCAGCGACACCATGCAGACGGGCATGGCGAACACGACGGCGGCCGCGGCGAGCGGCAGCGCCAGAGACGCCACGAGCACGGTCCTCGGGCCCGCAGCGTCAATGAGGGCACCGGCAGCCGAGTATCCCACAAGCATCACGACATTCATCACGAACACGAGCGCCGAGACCTCTGCCGCGCCCGCATCCAGCACGTAGGTGGCGCAGCCGATGATGCCCACAAAGTAGGCCGCCTGGAACCCCAACTGGTTGAGAAAACACGCTGCGACAAGCCGCCTGAGCGTCGCGTCCACGAGCAGCCCCCCACTTGAGCGTTCATTTCTCGACGCATTGTAGCGCGAGGCCGTTGCCGACCATGCCGCAACGACACCGCCATTCGCAGCGATATCGACATTGTTATGGCGTTTATGCATGCTCAGCGGCTCTCCAGCGTGCAAAAACGCCGCGGCATCCGCGTCGGCGTGCCGAATCGCCCCGCCATCCGCGGCAACGTGCATAAGCGCTGCCCCGATTGCGCCGGTGTGCCGTAACAACACAGCCATTGCTGTAGCGTTTATGCATGCTCAGTGGCTCTCCAGCGTGCATAATCGCCGCATCATCCGCATCGGCGTGCCGAAACGCCGCACCAGCCGCATCGGCGTGCCGAAACGCCGCACCAGCCGCGCCGTCCACCTCGGCAAATCACATAACCAACAACCTCGGCCAGCTATTTCTCAATTCTAGTGTTAATACCGGTTAACTAGTGGTATATATCTACAAGGGAAACAACGAGGGCCGCCCAGCCCTAGTCAGGAGGTAACGCATATGAGCGAAATCATCGACGTCTACGGCCGTCAGGTACTCGATTCGCGCGGCAACCCCACCGTCGAGGTCGAGGTCACCCTCGGCGACGGCTCGCACGGCCGCGCCATCGTGCCGTCCGGCGCATCCACTGGCGAGTTCGAGGCGGTCGAGCTGCGCGACGGTGACAAGTCCGTCTACGGTGGCAAGGGCACGCTCAAGGCCGTCGCCCACGTCAACGACGAGTGCGCCGACGCGGTTCTCGGCATGGATGCCACGGACCAGCGCGGCATCGACGCGGCCCTCATCGCCGCGGACGGCACGCCGAACAAGGGCAACCTCGGCGCCAACGCCATCCTCGGCGTGTCACTCGCCTGCGCCCGCGCCGCGGCCGAGTCCGTGGGTCTGCCGCTCTACCGCTACCTGGGCGGCCCGAACGCCCACACCCTGCCCACGCCGATGATGAACATCCTGAACGGCGGCGTCCACGCGGACAACAACGTCGACTTCCAGGAGTTCATGATCATGCCGGTGGGCGCCCCCACCTTCTCCGAGGCGCTGCGCTGGTGCACCGAGGTCTACCACACGCTCAAAGGCGTCCTCTCCGAGAGTGGTCACGCCACGGGCGTGGGCGACGAGGGCGGCTTCGCGCCCGACCTCAAGACGAACGCCGAGCCCTTCGAGTGGATCGAGCGCGCCGTCGAGAAGGCCGGCTACAAGCCCGGCGAGGACTTCATGTACGCCATGGACCCCGCCACCTCGGAGTGCTTCAACAAGGAGACGGGCCTCTACGAGCTCAAGGGCGAAGGCCGCACGCTCACGAGCGACGAGATGATCGACTACTGGAGCGAGCTCATCGGCCGCTTCCCCATCATCTCGATCGAGGACGGCCTGGCCGAGGAAGACTGGGACGGCTGGACCAACCTCACGCGTGCCATCGGCAACAAGGTGCAGCTCGTGGGCGATGACCTGTTCGTGACGAACAAGTCGCGCCTCGAGAAGGGCATCAAGCTGGGCGCCGCCAACGCGCTGCTCATGAAGGTGAACCAGATCGGGTCTCTCACCGAGAGCCTCGAAGCCATGGCGACCGCCGAGCGCTACGGCTATGCGCAGGTCGTCTCTCACCGTTCCGGCGAGACCGAGGACACCACGATCGCCGACATCGCGGTTGCCACGAACGCCGGCCAGATCAAGACCGGCGCTCCCTGCCGCACCGACCGCGTCGCCAAGTACAACCAGCTGCTCCGCATCGAGGACGAGCTGGGCGATGCCGCGACCTACGCTGGCATGAGCCCGTTCCGATTCCTGAAGTAACGGCTTTTCGCCTCTGCGGCGCGCTCACCGCCGCAGAGGCCCCTTGGGAGCCGAGTCGAAAGCAGAGATGTCGTATCTCTCCCGCATAGACTCGGTCGGGCGAACTCGGCTCCGACTCGTCTCCCAAGGGACCAAACAGCTCCGTAAGCCTTGCTTTACCCGATGTTCGTGGGCCCTCTCCCCCGCGAACTAAAACCTCCGGGCGGTCGTGTCCCAGCACGTCGTCCACGAGGCCGTGCGTCCCCGCGCGCGAGTCTCAACCCGGAGCGTCGTGTCCCCGCACGCGCTCCCCAGGCGCCCGCGTGTCCCCGCACGCGGGCGCTTTTTGCTGCCGATACGCCGCGTTTCGCTGAGCTACTCCCCTCGCTGCGCCGTGCCATCCCTGCTCGCTGCGCCGCTCTCCTCGCTGGACCGTTCCCCTCGCTGGACCGTCCTACTCGCCGCGCCGTTCTCCTCGCTGGACCGTTCCCCTCGCTGGACCGTCCTACTCGCCGCGCCGTTCTCCTCACCGCGCCGTGCCACTCGCCGCCGATACGCCACGAGCACCGCACCGCCCGCTGCCCTGCTCGCTACCGTGGCGCTTTTGCACATCCCACTCGTTGGCATAGCGTTTCTGCACGCTCAGAGCCCGCGCAGCGCGCAATAACGCCACAGCAATGGAGTCAGCGCGCAATAACGCCGCAGCAACGTCACCACGGGCCGCCCGCCGATGCATATGAGCCGCTGGCGAAACGGACGTCACAAGAATTGCGCCCTGACCTGGGCTGTTAGGTCTCCGTTAGATTCCCGTCAGGTTTTCTCGACGTCGCCCCTGTTACCCTGCACGAGACGAACGGAGGAGACATGGGCACAAAACGGGACGTCGAGATAGGCATCTTGCTTGACGAGGCCCAGAGGACACGTCGATGCCTCGCGACGCATGATCGCAAGCTCAAGGCCGCGCTCGACCGTCGAACGCCCAATCAGCTCGTGAGTCCGCGCAGTCACCTCTATGCGCGAAAGAGCTACTGGGACGGCCTAGGTCGCCGGCAGCGTGAGGAACACATCCTGCGAGCCGAGGCCACGCTTCGCCCCGAACTCGTCCTCTGCCACGCAAGCGCGGCGCTGCTGCACGGGCTGCCCGTATCGTTTCGCCGCCTTGCCAGCGTCCACGTGCTGTCAGGCGAACGCTGGCCGTCGACGCGTAGCGCGGGCCGCATCACACGCCACAGGCGCACCGAGGCAACCAGGCCAATGGTGGAGCGGATCGACGGCATTCTCGTCACCTCACTTGAGGACACGATAGTCGATTGCCTCCTCGAGCTGGGCTTTCGAGAGGGCCTCGCAATCGCAGACGCGGGCCTCGCGCGCCTGGGAATCGACGCTGTCGAGCTTGACGTTCTGATCAGTGAACGGGGATGCCATCGCCCCGGCGTGCGGCACGCGCTCGAAACCGCGCGCCACGCTGACGCACGCAGCGAGAGCGGCGGTGAGTCCATGGCGCGCGCCATCATGATCGAGCACGGTTTCATGCTTCCCGAGTTGCAGGTCCCCATCGAGAACCCCGACAACCCCGGTCATCCCTGGCGCTGCGACTTCTTCTGGGAGCTGCCAGACGGCACGATCATCGTCGGCGAGCTGGACGGCGGCGAGAAGTACGTCAACCGAGCCATGACACACGGCCGAGACGCGCTGCAGGTAATGCGCGATGAGCGGCTTCGCGAATCCGGCATGACGCTCGCCGTCGACCGCATCGTGCGCTTCACGTTCTCGGACGTGGCCAACGAGGCACGCCTCGTGGCGCTGCTAGAGCGCTTCGGCATCCCGCATGTCGCGTAGCATCCCGAGAATGGCATGGCGTTTATGCACGTCATCATTACTCGCGCGGCGCTATTACACGCTCAACGGCTCCCCAGCGTGCAATAGCGCTCCGCCAATGGATCCGGCACGCAGAAACGCCGCAGCAATGGAACCGGCATGCAATAACACCCCAGCAACGTACCCGCCGGCGCCACCGCGCGCAACAAAAAAGCGCCGCTACCCGCAAGGGGTAGCGGCGCCGCAAAGCGTCACGCAAACAAGCGCTAGAACAGGCCGAGGAAGCCGTGAACGAACAGCGCGGCCACGGCGGCGCCCACGAAGGGCGCGATGCCGGGAACGAGCAGGCCGTACTTCCAGTTATTGTCAGCCTTGTTCTTGATAGGAAGCAGCTGGTAGGCCATGCGCGGACCAAGGTCACGAGCCTGGTTCATGGCAAAACCGGTGATGCCACCCATGCCCATGCCGACGGCCCACACGATGAGGCCCACGCAGATAGCGAGCATCAGGACGTTCTCGCCAGCGCGGCTCGCGGCGGCCAAAATTGCGGAGATGAACACGAAGGTGCAGATGGCCTCGCAGAAGAAGTCACGAACGAAGTTCGTACCCTCTTTCGTGGGGTTCGTCGAGAAGATGTTGCGCTGGGCAATCGGGTCAATGACGCCCTCGGAGGCCTTGAACTCGTCGGCGTACATGAGCCAGGCGATGCAAGCGCCCGCGAAGCCACCGAGCATGTCGGCCACCATGTAGGGGATGCAGCTCGCCCAGGGGACGAGACCCACGATGCACTGCGCAAGCACCATGGCCGGATTCATGCACACGGCGCCGCCAAAGACGAACAGGCACACGGAGATGCCGAACGACCACGTCGTGATGGCGAACATGTGGCCGGAACCCTGGTACTTCGTGCCCTTGAGCACGGTGTCGCAGTGGACGCCCACGCCAAAGACGATCATGAGTGCCGTGCTGCCAAACTCGCACAGCATATGGAAAAGCAGATCGTTGCTGATCACGTGCAAAACTCCTTCGAACGTACTTCCTTCTGTTCCCTATCGACAGGCCGCGCCCCCGCGGCCGAATAGGCTAGTGCTGAGCAACGACCACGCCCAGGCCATCAGGAATGACGGCGACCTTGGCGTCAGCGCCCTTCATCTCGAACGCCAGCGCAAGCGCCTCTTCCACGGTGTTGACCGGCGTCATGTGCATGTCGCGGATCATCTGGTGGTCGCACAGGTCGGTGACGAGAATAACCGGGTGATGCGCCAGGATGCGAGCGAAGATCTGGCTCGTCCACTGGTCGGGCAGGGTCTCGTCCTTCGGACGGTCGATGCAAGCACGCTCGAACTCGGCCGGATCGTTGTCGGCAATGTTGTGGTACAGGCCCTCGCCGCCGTGACCGTCCGCGCAGCCGGCCACGTCGACGATCACGCCACCCTCGGGAAGCGTGGCCTCGGCGGCACACATGCCCTTGACGGCCTGGTAGATGTTCTGGTCAAGAGGGTAGCCGCCGTTCGTGGTCACGGCGATGTCGCACGCCACGGGCTCCACGCCGGCAAGCTTCCTCACAAAGTCGCAGCCGGCCTCGTGGGCCTCGTGGATGTCGCCGGCAAACGAGCCGATGACCTCATGTTTACCATTGAGCACCACGTTGAGCACGAAGGCGAGGTGCGCCATCTCGGCGGCGGCGAACATATCTTCGCTGATGTGGTTGTGGCACAGGTTGCCGGCGCGGGAGTGAGAGTCGTTCACGAACTGACCGTTGTGGTTGTACATGATCGTCTTGTAGCTGGCCACGCCCGGAAGCACGGACTTGCGGCTGCCCGAGAAGCCCGCGAAGAAATGCGGCTCGATGAAGCCCTCCGCAAGCAGCAGGTCGGCATCGGCCGCGACCTTGTTGATGATGCACTCGCCGCCGGAGGGCAGCGTGCCGATCTTCTCCATCATGCTGTCGTCGGTGGCGACGTGCATGACGATCTCCTCGTTGGCGACGATGTCCTCGCCGTACTTGTTGACGAGCTCCTCGTGCGTGGAGGGACGGTGCATGCCCGTGGCCACGAGGATGCGCACGCGTGCCTCAGGCGCCGCGGCGTGGATGCGGCGAAGCAGGATGGGCATCGTCACGCGCGAGGGCACGGGGCGCGTGTGGTCGGAGCTGATGATGACGATGTCACGCTTGCCCGCGCAAAGCTCCTCGAGCTTGGGAGAGCCGTAGGGGTTGTCGAGGGAATCCTCGACGAGCTGCTCCTGGCTCTCGGACGGCTTGAAGTCATTCTGGTGGCCCTGCATGAGGCCAGCGAAGTTCTTGTCCTCGAGACGAATGGTCATCGTCTTGTGGTCATACGGCAGTTCGGTTTCGAACATGGTTCGAATCGCTTCCCTTTTCCTTGCAGACGCGCCTTATGTAAGGCGTGCCCTGTGGTGTAGATACCGCGTTGCAACGAGGTGCCGATTGGGCGCTGCCTAGGGTACACCGCGCAAGAACTACCGTCCACGACAAATTTGCTACCGTTCGCCAAGTTCAGAAAAAAAGAAAACCGCTGCCCGAGAAGCCCGAGCAGCGGTCTCAGCTCACGCCAGAAACCTGACACGAGAATGATTCTGTAAGGTTGTCCTTACGCGTTCAGCGCGGCGTTCACGGCGACGGCGCAGGCGACGGTGGCACCGACCATGGGGTTGTTGCCCATGCCGATGAGACCCATCATGTCGACGTGCGCAGGCACGGAGGAGGAGCCGGCGAACTGGGCGTCAGAGTGCATGCGGCCCATGGTGTCGGTCATGCCGTAGGAGGCGGGGCCGGCGCCCATGTTGTCCGGGTGCAGGGTACGACCAGTGCCGCCACCAGAAGCGACGGAGAAGTACTTCTTGCCAGCCTCGAGGCGCTCCTTCTTGTAGGTGCCAGCAACGGGGTGCTGGAAGCGCGTCGGGTTGGTGGAGTTACCGGTGATCGAGATGTCGACGTTCTCGTGCCACATGATGGCAACGCCCTCGCGGACGTCATCGGCGCCGTAGCAGTTGACGGCGGCACGCGGGCCATCGGAGTACGGGATGGTCTCAACAACCTTGAGCTCACCCGTGTAGTAGTCGAACTGCGTCTTCACGTAGGTGAAGCCGTTGATGCGGGCGATGATCTGGGCAGCGTCCTTGCCAAGGCCGTTCAGGATGACGCGGAGCGGCTTCTGACGGGCCTTGTTGGCGTTGAGGGCCAGGCCGATGGCGCCCTCAGCGGCAGCGAAGGACTCGTGGCCGGCGAGGAACGCGAAGCACTCGGTGTCGTCAGAGAGCAGCATGGCGCCGAGGTTGCCGTGGCCGAGACCGACCTTACGGTCCTCAGCTACGGAGCCGGGGACGGTGAAGGCCTGGATGCCCTCGCCGATCACGGAAGCGGCCTCGGAAGCGGACTTGACGCCACGCTTGACAGCCAGGGCGCAGCCCAGGGTGTAGGCCCACTCGGCGTTCTGGAAGGCGATGGACTGCGTGTTGTGGACGATCTCACGCGGGTTGAAGCCCTTGTCAGTGCAGATCTGCAGGGCCTCCTCGAGGGAGGCGATGCCGTTGTCGGCGAGGCACTTGTTGATCTTCTCAACGCGGCGCTCGTAACCTTCGAACGTAACAGCCATGGTTATATCCCTCCCTTTCTACTCGTGAACCGGGAACGTGCTGGCGACGGAGTGGGTCTCCTCGTCAGTGCGCGGATCGATGTACTTGGCGGCGTTGTCCCACTGGCCGTAGTGGCCCATGGCGCCCTGGATGGCGTCCTCAGCGGACTTGCCGGCCTTGAGGGCGTCAGTGAACTTGCCGAGGTTCAGGAACTCGAACGCGATGATCTCGTTCTTGTCGTTGAGCGCCATGCGGGTGACGTAGCCCTGGGCGAGCTCGAGGTAACGAGCGCCCTTGGCCTTGGTGCCGAACATGGTGCCGACCTGGGAGCGAAGGCCCTTGCCGAGGTCGTCGAGGGAGGCGCCGACGGGCAGGCCGCCTTCGGAGAACGCGGTCTGGCTGCGACCGTAGACGATCTGCAGGAAGATCTCGCGCATGGCGACGTTAATGGCATCGCAGACGAGGTCGGTGTTGAGGGCCTCAAGGATGGTCTTGCCGGGAAGAATCTCGGAAGCCATGGCGGCGGAGTGGGTCATGCCGGAGCAGCCGATGGTCTCGACCAGGGCCTCCTCGATGATGCCCTCCTTGACGTTCAGCGTGAGCTTGCAGGCGCCCTGCTGGGGAGCGCACCAACCCACACCGTGCGTGAGGCCAGAGATGTCAGAGATCTCCTTGGCCTGAACCCACTTGCCCTCCTCGGGGATGGGCGCGGGGCCGTGGTAAGCACCCTTGGCGACGGGGCACATGTTCTCCACTTCCTGTGAATACTGCATGCCTCTCCTTTCTTTGCGCGAGCCGGCACGCCAAGACGGCGAATCCGGCGCATACGGACCACGACACTCCCCGGTGCCGCGGCGTCCATCGTGTTGCGCGCCCGCAAGCGAACGCGACTTCCACAGACGTTGCAATCATAGCGCAGACGAGCCCGCGCGCGAACGTCGCGAGTTGCCCATTTGTAACGTTTCCGCACGTAGAATGCGAGTTGTACAGAGTTGGGCGGTCAACTTCGCATCCTGCGAGCTAACCTGAATAGCCTTGAGCGGCCTATAGATAAAACACGAGCGAATCCCGCCCGAACGTCTCCATCCATCGCTCACAGATCAAGCCGTGGTTGAACTTGATGACCTTGGCGAGATTACGTAAATCCTTCTCGGGGATGCTGCTGTTGTTGTTGGCAAGGATGCATCCGCCGGAAGACGTGAGCCAGAACTTTGTTGAATTCTTCTCTGGATGCCTCACCGCAACGTGCACGTGGACGGGCTCTCCATTCTCTGAGACCCAAAAGAACAGCACATATCTACCGACTACGAGAACCTTAGGCATTAGGCAGTCAGCCTCTCGCTTGGATCCGCCTGAGCGAATTCGAAGATAAGCGGCGCGTTGTTTTTTACAAGGGCGTCAAGCTTCTTCATCTCGTCATCCGTGAAGCCCTCAACATCGCTCCAGGTAAAAGCAGGGAGCATGCAGCGCGCAGAATTGAAGCCCATGTCGACCGGGCGCTCAATACGAACCTCAACGGTACCGTCCTCGTGCATATCCGAATAGGCAACCTGAGTTTCATCAGGAAGCTGGATGTAATCCCAAAACATGATGCCCTCCTCTCGCTCGTCGCCCACTCACTCAATTCTACCCAGCGAGCGCAGCGATCACGGCATCGGCGACGCGGAGGCCGTCGGTCGCGGCGCTCATGATGCCGCCGGCGTAGCCCGCGCCCTCGCCCGCCGGGAAGAGTCCGGCATGGCTCACGCTCTGGAAGCCCTCGCCGCGCGTGACGCGCACCGGCGAGCTCGAGCGGCTCTCGACGCCCGTGAGCACGGCCTCGGCGTCATCGAACCCGCGGAGGTGGCGCGCCATGGCGGGGATGGCCTCGCGCAGGGTCTCAGCGACATAGGGCGGAAGGCACCCGTCCACCTCGCCCCAGGCGACGCCGCGCGGGTAGGTGGGCCTGACGCGGCCGGCCGCGCTCGAGGCCTCGCGACGCAGGAAGTCTCCCACGAGCTGCGCCGGAGCGACGTAGCCGCCGCCACCCATCTCAAACGCCGCGCGCTCGCACTGGCGCTGAAGCTCGATACCGGCGAGCGGGTCGTCGCCGGGCAGGTCGCTCGGCAAGACGTTGGCGAGCAGCCCCGAGTTCGCGTTGACACCGGCACGGGCCGCGAGGCTCATGCCGTTCGTGACGACGCCGCCCTCCTCGCTCGCAGCGGCGACCACATAGCCGCCGGGACACATGCAGAAGCTGTAGGCACTGCGGCCGCTCGGGAGATGTGCCACGAGCTTGTAGGGCGCGGCCCCAAGCGCGGGGTGTCCGGCGGAGGGACCGTACTGCGCGCGGTCGATATCAGCCTGGAGGTGCTCGATGCGCACGCCCATGGCGAAAGTCTTGCGGTCGAGCGCCACGCCCAGGTCACGCAGGAGCTCGAAGACGTCGCGAGCGGAATGTCCGCAAGCGAGGACGAGGGCGTCCGTGCAAAGGCGCTCCTCCACGAGAAGGCCGGACGGCTCTCGGCGTTCGAGGGAGACGGCCTCGACACGCGGCGAGGTGGTGCCGCCCGCCATGTCAATGCCCGCGAGCCTCGTGCGGAAGCGGATCTCGCCGCCAAGCTCGCGAATGCGCGCGCAGATGTGGTCAACAACACCCGGCAGGACATCCGAGCCGATGTGCGGCTTCGCGTCCCAGGCGATCTCTGGCGCAGCGCCCGCCTCCACGAAGGTATCGAGAACGAGGCGGTGCAGAACGCTCTTCGTGCCGGTGGTGAGCTTGCCGTCGGAGAAGGTTCCGGCGCCGCCCGCGCCAAACTGGATGTTGTTCTCGCAGTCGAGCTCGCCCGTCTCGTTGAAGCGGCGGACGGCCTCGCCACGGCGACTGGCATCGTCACCGCGCTCGACCAGGATGGGGTCGAGCCCGGCGGACGCGAGCGCAAGCGCGCAGAAAAGGCCCGCGCAGCCCGCACCGACCACGACGGGCCGGTGGGCTGGAGTCTTCGCGACGCGTGGCGGGAGCAGCGGCGCATTGTCCTCGACCTGCTGGATACCGCGGTCGTTCTTGCGACGCGCGAGCTTGGCGAGAAGGGCCCTCTCCGCGTTCGCCCCGCCGCGCAGCGTCACCCGCGCCGTCACCGCGAGGTGCACGTTGTCGCGCTTGCGAGCGTCGACGGAGCGACGGCGCAGTTCGACGCCCGTGACGTCGTCCGGGGCGACGTGCAGGCGGCGGAGGACCGCCGTGCGGACGGCGCGGCGCTCGGACTCGGGCGTGCCATCGAGCCTGGCGAGGGCGATCTTGAGGTTTGAGATCTCTAGCATGCGGAGCTTCCCTTTGCGTTGGAGCTGGACGAACGTGAAGCGCGGGAGTCAGCGGGCGCGGCAGCATCGGCGTCCTTCTCGGCCTCCCCCACAGACGGGCGCGCGGCGATGCCCGCCTCGGCAGCGGCGGCGCCAACGCGCAGACCGCTCGACCAGGCCCAGGCGAGGTTGAAACCGCCGCAATCGGCATCCACGTCGATGGCCTCGCCGCAGGCGAAGAGCCCAGGCGCACCCGCAATGGCGAGGGTGTCCGCGGAGAGTGCGGAGACGTCGATGCCACCGCGGGTCACCTGCGCATGCGCCTCGTCCGCAAGGCCGGTCACGCGGAAGGGCAGGCCCTTCACGAGCGGTGCCACGCGCCAGGCGAGGCCATCTGCGCCAGGGCCGCCAGCGAGGGCGATGAGCTCAGCCGCGATCACCGGGTCGAGGATGCCGTCAAGGGCAGTCGCCTCACCGGGATGGCGCGCGACGAGTGCGTCGACCTCCCAGGCGTCCACGTCCGGGGCGAGATCGAGCTCGACCATGTCACCGGGACGCGCCCTCCTCGACAGGTCAAACGAGATGATGCCGGAGAGCCCGTACGGACGGAAGAGCACCTCCCCCGCCTCGCGAAACACCACGCGGCCTCCTCGCGTGAGGGACGCCACGCAACGGGCGCGGCGTCCGTCAAGAGCATCAAGCAACGAGGGCGCCGGCCCCACCGCGGCGAGCGCACAAAGCACGGGAGACTCGTCCGCGACGGAAACACCCAACCCGCGCACGAGCGCGGACCCGCCGCCAGAGGCGACCACGACGGCACCGGCGTCAAACGAGGAGGAGCGCCCATCCCAGGCCTGATCGAAGCGAACGCGCCAAGACGCATCGCGCCGCCTGAGCGAGGTGACCTCGCGGGCGGACGCGAACGTGACGCCAGCACGCGCCGCGCGAGCGAGAAGGACGTTGCGCACGCTCGCTGCCTGGCGGCTGCGCGGGTAGAGCCTGCCTTCCTCCTCCGCCCAGACGAGGCCGCACCCCGCGAAGAAGCCGAGGATGTCCTCGAGCGCGACAGCCGGCTCCCCCATGACGGCGGAGACGAACTCGGGATTGCGATAGCGAGCCGAATCGAGCTCGGCGTTCGCGAAGTTGCAGCGGCCGTTGCCCGTGGCGAGGATCGTCCTGCCGCAGGCGAGGTCGCACTCGAGCACGACGACGGAGGCGCCTGCCTCGGCGGCGGTAATCGCACACGCGAGGCCAGACGCACCGCCGCCTATGACGGCGACGTCAGCGCGCTTGGGCAGAACAACGCCAGCGGCGGCAGCGAGGGCCTGTTCCCTCTCCCTCGCGCGCGCCGCGCCGGCGGAAGTCTTGCGGCGAGTCGCCACGCTAGACCTCGCTCGGAGTCACGTCGACGACATCGCCACCCGCCGCCTCGGCCTTCTTCGCCTTGTAGGCGGCAGCGGCGGCAGCAGCTCGCTCCGCCATCGTGGGCTCGCGAGGCTTGGGCTCCTGCTCGGCAACCTCGAGCTCGGGGAGGTCGAGGGCGAAGGCGACGGCGTCGGACAGGAGGCCCTCGGGCAGGGCATCCTCGAAGGTGCCGTCATCGCAGGCCGCGGCGATGGCCGGGTCGATCGGGAGCGTGCCGAGCACGGGCAGACCGTAGCCAGCGGCGACCTCCGCGAGCTTGCTCTCGCCAAAGACCGCGATGTGCTCGCCGCAGTGCGGGCAAACCGCGTAGCTCATGTTCTCCACAAGGCCGAGGACCGGGATCTTCATCTGGGCGGCCATGTTCACAGCCTTGCCCACGATCATCGAGACGAGGTCCTGCGGGCTCGTGACGATAACGATGCCCTCGATCGGTAGGCTCTGGAAGACGGTGAGCGCGACGTCGCCCGTTCCGGGAGGCATGTCTACGAGCATGTAGTCGATGTCGCCCCACGCGGTGTCGCCCCAGAACTGGCGGATGGCACCGCCGAGGACGGGACCCCTCCACAGGACGGGCTGAGACTCGTCCTCAAGGACGAGGTTGGCGCTCATGACCTTGACGCCATGCTTCGAGATGCACGGGAGAAGGTGGCCGTCCTCGACCTGGGCGCGCTTGTCGGCCATGCCGAACATGTGCGGGATGGAGGGGCCGGTGATGTCCGCGTCGAGGATGGCGACGGTCTTGCCGGCACGCGAGAGCTCGCGGGCAAGAATGCCCGTCACGAGCGACTTGCCCACGCCTCCCTTGCCGGAGACGACGCCGATGAGGTGGTGCACGCGCGAAAGATCGCCCAGCTCAAACTGGGGAATGCCGTTCTGATCTGCCATTGGGGCTCCGTTTCTTGGAAACGCGACGACGCGTGGCGCGCCGACGCCGTTTGGAACACGGACTCCATTCTACCCATGCGGCGGGCGCGGGGCGGAGACGGGCAGAAGCTCGCGGGCGCGGGGCGGAGACGGGCAGAAGCTCGCGGGCGCGGGGCGGAGGCGGGCGCGACGCGCGAGCGGGGCACACGGCGCGTCACCAGCTCCGCTCCCTAGCCCTCGCGGTTGAGCTCGTCGATGATCGCAGGGAGGGCGTCCGCGAGCTCGCTCATGCGACCGCACCAGATGGCGCGGCGCGGATGGGTGTGACCCACATAGGCGGTGCGCATGCCGATGTTCGGACGAGGAAAGTCGCGGCGGGCGTCGTTGCCAACCATGAGGCACTCGCTGGGAGCAAGGCCGATCGCCGAGACAAACTCCTCGTAATAGCGCGCCTTCGGCTTGAGGCGCGTCGAGTTGCCGGAATGGCTCACGCGAAGAAACGGTGCGTCCTCGATGCCAGCCCAGCCCATGCGCGCGTGAATGCAGTTCTCGGAGAAGCTCGGATTCGTCGCCAGCGCCACGGAAAGGCCGAGCTCGCCGGCTCGCTCGATGGCGTCGAGTCCGCCCGGCATCGGGCGTGCGGCAACCAGGCCGGCGCCGCGGCGCGGCAGGATCTCGCGCTCGTAATAGCCGATGGCGTCTGCGATGGCCGAGTCTCCCACGGGAACGCCGCTCACGCGCTCGAACTCCGCATTGAAGACCTCTTGGTTGGTGAGGCCATCGGCGCGTGCATCATTGCTCACGGCGAGGTAGCCGCGAGCGTACGCCATGCCAAACAAGAGCGTGGGCGCCCCGGAGATGCTCGAGAGGATGCGCGACGTGTCAGCTACGTAGGCGCTCATGAACGCCGTGAGGTTGATGTCGAGCAGCGTGTCGTCCATGTCAAAGAGGACGGCTTTTATCATGCTAGCTCCTTCTGTTTTGCGTGAGCCTTCATTCTACCCACTGAATCGCCGCAGTCCTCGAACTTCCATGTGCGCCGTAACCAGGTGCGTCCCGAGCAACCGTCCCGGCAGCACGAAAAGGGACGTCCACCTTCCGACGGACGTCCCTACCGGCACACTCTCAGAGTCTCTCCTAGAAGAAGCTCTTTCCATCAAGCGCCGCCTCGTCGAAGGGAATCCCTGCGGCCTTCATCATGGTCGGCGCCTCGTCGATCAGGCGCAGGCCCTGGTAGCGACCCGGCTTGACGCCAGGGCCAGCCATGATGAAGCACGGCTTCTCCCCCCTGAAGGGCATGTGACCGTGCGTGGCGAGGCTGTACTTGTAGTCATCGCCACCGGCGGGCGTCACGAGCGGGCCCTCCGCGTCGTCGCCAAAGGCGTAGTTCGGGGCAGCCTCGAAGATGTAGGAGAAGTCCCCGGCGGTGTGGAAACGCTGCCTCGCCTCGTCGTTCGTGAGGGCGTCAGTCACGTAACCCTCGTCAAACAGCGGCGTGAGGGCCTTCATTGCGGGCTCCAGGTACACCTCGTCTCTCACGAAGAGCTCGGCGGAGATGCCGCCGGACTGCACGTAGGCGTTCCAGGAGCTGACCTCCCCCGCCTCGTCGACCTCGAGAAGGCCGGCCTTGGCGAGGAGCACGTTGGCGGAGAGCTTGTAGTCCACCTCAAGGTGGCCGTGGTCGCCAAGGACGCAGATCACGGTGTCGTCGAGCACATTCGCATCCTCGAGGGCGTCAAAGGTGCGCGTGAGCCACCCGTCGTGCAGGCGGAGCGCCTCCTGCACCTCGGGGGCGTGGTTGCCCGCGACGTGCCTCACGTGGTCGAGGTGAGCCTGGTGGTCGAGGATGACCTGGGGCGCCCGTTCGCGAATCAGGTCCTCGAGGCAACGTACCTCGAACTCGTCATACGAGGGGTGGGTCGCGTTGGCGACGTCATACTCGTCGAGGTAGCGGGACGCATACTCCCAGCCGGCGTCGTTGCAACCGTCACGGTAGACCGCCTCCACGGTGGGATACGCGCTCCACTTCCAGATCTCCGGGATGTCATAAGTGACGGGGGCGTTGGCGCTCACCGGCCACCCGATGGACGCCGTCGTCATCCCAGCCTCGGACGCCCAGTCGAAGACCGTCGGGACCCTGATCGCAGAGTAGTCCCAGTACCACTCCTCGTTCCTGCTGGCAGGATCGAGCTTCTGGTTGTGGGGAACGCCCGTGCGCTCGGGCCAGCAACCAGATCCGATGCTCGCATGGCAGACGTAGGTGAGCGTCGGGTAGACGCTCTCGACGTGCTCGAAGACCGCCGCGTTCTCGAGGAGCCTCGAGAATCCGGGAAGATGGCGCGTGTCGGGCAGGTCGGTCGTGAAGAGGGCGTCCACACAAATGACAAGAAGCCTATGCATTGGCCATACCTCCCTAGGCGTTCTGGGCGAGGACGGAGGTCGCCTGCTCCGCCGCGGCCTTCAGCTTGTCCTCGGGGTCCTCGCCGGTGCTCATGACGCCCTCAAACGCGTCGATGTAGATCTTGGCGGCCTCGTCGAACCCGGAGTTCATGCAGTCACCAACCGCGTACTCGAGCTGGTCGAAGGCGACCTGGTACTCGGGCGTCTCGGAGTAGGCGTCCTTGATACGGTCGTCGTCGGAGGCGGACTGGCGGGTCAAGAGGTAGCCGGTCTTGAGGTGGTTCTTCACGCTCGAGTCCTTGCTCGTCATGAAGTTGATGAGCTCGGCCGCGGCCTCGCGGCGCTCGCCCTCGAGGCTGCCGCACATCACGAGGTTGCAGCCGCCGGTCGGGACCTTGTTCTGCGCGTTCTTGGGGATGAAGCCAACGCTCACCTCATAGCCACCCTGTTCGGCCACGCTCATATAGTTGGTGAGGCCGGCGGTCGAGGAGGTCCACATGGCGATCTGCTGGTTGGCGGCGTTGGAGTCGAGTGTGTCAGAGGCGTTAGTGCCCGCGACGAACGAGTAGTTGTGGTTTGCGACGTTGTCCTGGAACCAGCGGACCATGTCGACCGCGGGGTCATCAGCAAAGGTCGCCTTCGTGCCGAGGATGCCGTCTCCCCAGAGAGAGCCACCATTGCAGAAGGAGAAGGCCTCGAGCAGCCAGGTGTCAGCGCAGAAGCCAAAGCCCTTGACACCGACCTTGGCGAGAGCGTCGGAAGCCTTGACCATATCGTCCCAGGTGGCGGGAGCGGTGGAGGCGTCGAGGCCGGCCTTCTCGAAGAGCGTCTTGTTGTAGTAGAGAATCGGCGTCGACCTCAGGTACGGCACGCCGTAGAGCTTGCCGTCGACCTTGCAGTTCTCCATGAGGCCGGGCCAGAAGTCGTTGAGGTCGTCATCGGCGATGAACTCGTCGATCGGCTGGATCATGCCACCGTCGGCGAAGACCTTGGTCGAGTTGATGACCATGACGCAGACGTCAGGCGCCTCGCCAGCGACGAAAGCGCTCTTGAGCTTGGAGTTGAGGTCATCGTAGGAGCCCTGAGACTCTGCGGTGACGTGGATGTCCTTCTCCTTGCCGATCGTATCGTTGAACTCTTGGATACGCTCCTCGTTGTTCTCCTTGATCTTGTCGGTCCAGCAGTACCAGTAGGTGAGCTCGATGGTGCCGACAGAGGAGGTGCTGGCAGCAGGGCTGGCCACGCCGCCGTCGCCCGAGCAGGCGGAAAGACCGGCGAGCGCGGCGGCGCCCGTGGCGGTGGCTCCGAGCTTGACAAACTGACGACGAGAGAGGTCCTTCATGAGGGATGTCCTTTCGATTTCACGTGCGTAATGGCTTGGTTTTCGTTATCGGCACAGGACTCCCCCACCTCCGCGGAGGGGGCAAGAGAGAAGCCTGTTGTTTTGGATCACGTGCGATGCGTCAGGCGGAGGCCCGGCCAGCGCTGGGCACGCGCGGCACTGACAGGCCAGGCATGGGCGGGCATGGGCGGGCACGGGCGCGCGGACGACTCGCGCGGGCACGGGCGCCGCGTGCGATGCCCGTGGCATCGCTACTTGTCGCCCAGGTACGAGAACGCCTTCACGATGTGCTTGTTCGCAAAGAGGTAGACCACCATGATTGGGGCCGTCAGCACTACGTTCGCCGCCATCAGCAGGTGGAAGTTCACGCCAGACTCGGACGCCTTGAGTGCAGCGACGCCAACGGGCAGCGTGCGAGCGAGGTCCTTGGTGGTGAGGACGAGGGGCCAAAAGTAGTCGTTCCAGGTCCCGATGAAGGTCAGCAGCGCCAGGGTTACAAGAGTCGGCATTGCCATCGGCAGGAACAGCTTGAAGATGATCGTCAGCTCGCTCGCATGGTCGAGCTTGGCGGCCTCGATGAGTTCCGGCGGCATCTTGTTGAACGTCTGGCGCAGCATGAAGATATTGAAGGCGCTCGTGGCGAACGGCAGCACCAGGGAGGCATAGGAGTTGATCATGTGCCAACGAGAGAACATGATGAAGATGGGCAGGAACACGAGCTGGACCGGCACCATCATCGTGACGAGCGTGATGCCAAACAGGACCTTCTTACCACGGAAGCGATACTGCGAGAAGGCGTAGGCCGCGGGGATCACGGTGAGCGTCTGGCACACGAGCGTCGCCAGGGTGACGATGATCGAGTTCCTCAGGTAGACCCCAAAGGGGCCGGACTCCAGCGCGTCGGCGTAGTTCTGCCACTGCGGATTTGCCGGCAGGATCGAAGGCGGGAACTGCATGGTCTCGCCAAGCGTCTTGAGCGAGCTCGAGACCATCCAGAAGAACGGGAAGAAGAAGACGAGCACGAGAAGGATGTCAATCGCGAGCCTCCCCGCCGAGCGGACGGCACGGCGCGCCGGCATCCCGTGCTTGGTCATGGGTTGCATAGGATAGCTCCTAACGGTAGTGGACTCGCTTTTCGAGCACCTTGAAGTAGACGACTGCGAAGATGGCGACGAGGACCAGGAGCACCATGCCGATGGCTGCGGCATAGCCCACCTTGTAGAACTTGAACGCGTATTGGTAGAGGGAAAACACGATGGTGTTCGTGGCGTTCTGGGGCCCTCCCTGCGTCATGATCTGGATCGTCTCGAAGACTTTGAGCGAGGAGATGACCTCGACGATCACCAGGAAGAAGAGGGTCGGCGACACGATGGGCAGGGTGATCTTCCAAAAAGTGGCCCAGGGCTTCGCGTGGTCGAGCTCCGCCGCCTCGTAAAGGTTCTCCGGGACGGATTGCAACGCCGAGGTGAGGATCAGCGCGTCATACCCGACGGACTTCCAGACGGAGATCGCGATGAGCGAGGCGAGCGCCACGCGAGAGTCTCCGAGCCAGTCGACGGGAGACACCCCGAAGGCGGACAGGATCTGGTTCAGCAGGCCATAATCCCTGTTCATGATCCAGAGCCACAGGAGGGAGATTGAGGCGAGCGAGATCACATAGGGCGAGAAGATGACCGCCTGGAGGAATCGGTTCCTGCGGCTCACGCGCTTGAGGTGAAGGGCACAGAGCATACCGAGGACAACCGAGAGTCCAACCGTAAAGACCATGTAAATCAGCGTGCTGACGAGCGTCTGGCGGAACTGCACGTCCTGGAACAGTGTGATGTAGTTCTGAAGGCCAACGAAGACCTTCTCCGGATTGACGAGGTTCCACTCATAGAGCGAGAGGCCACCCATTTCGAATATCGGGTAGATCCAGAAGACCGCAAGGATCACGATCGAAGGGGCGATGGCGGCGTAGGGGCGAAGCGCGCGGAGCACCCTCTTCGCGTTCAGGCGCTCGCTCCTCTCGCTCTCGCTCGAGCCACCACTCGCCTTCCCAACGCTCGGACGCCCCGTCGTCTTCCCCGGGGTGGCGGTAACGCTTGCCTCCATCAGGCCTCGACCCGCCTCTCCTGGTCATCGAAGTAGTGGATGGAGTCCTTCTCAACGAACAGCTGAACGGCCTGCCCCACCTCGACGAGAGGCTGGTTGAATGTCTTGAAGGAGAGGATTCCGAAGGGAGCCTCGGCCTGGTAGATGATCTCCGAACCCATAACCTCGTGAATGTTTACCTTCGCTTCGAAGGCGAAGCTGTCGGAGGGAGCGCCGGCATCGCCGGCGATGATCGCACGCGACGGGCGGAAGCCGAAGAGCGCCGCGGCGGTAGGGAGCTCGGGAAGGGCCAGGCCCGCGCAGGGGAACACGTTCATGGAAGGTGTTCCGATGAACTGCGCGGCGAAGCGGTTCTTGGGGTGACCATAGACCTCTTCGGGGACGTCTGCCTGCTGGATAACGCCGTCGCGCATGAGGACGATCTTGGTAGCCATGCTCATGGCCTCGGTCTGGTCATGCGTGACATAGACGAAGGTCGTCCCGAGGCGCTGGTGGAGGGCGATGAGCTCGGTACGCATCTGCGTGCGCAGCTTCGCGTCGAGGTTGGAGAGGGGCTCGTCCATGAGGAAGACCTTGGGCTTCTTCACCATGGCCCTCGCCAGGGCGACGCGCTGGCGCTGGCCACCGGAGAGCTGCGAGGGCTTACGGTCGAGGTAACCCTCCAGGCCGACGATGCGAGATATCTCGTCGATTCGACGTCGGCGCTCATCCTCGGGTACCTTCATGTTGATGAGGCCAAACTCGATGTTGCCCCTCACCGTCATCGTGGGATAGAGGGCGTAGTTCTGGAAGACCATCGCGATGTCGCGATCCGAGGGCCCCACCTCGTTTACTCTCTCTCCGTCAATGAACAAATCACCCGAGGTCACATCCTCGAGTCCCGCAATCATGCGCAAGGTCGTCGACTTTCCGCAGCCGGAGGGGCCAACCAGCACGGTGAAGCTTCCATCGGGAATCGTGAGCGAAAGATCGGGGATTACCGGAGGCTTCCCGTCATACGACTTCGATACGTGACGCAATTCGATACTCGACACGCGGGCCTTTCCTTTCTCTCTCATTCATCTGGGCACAAGAGAGATTGTCCCGGCCTGCCGTCATGGCGAGACTTCGGTTCTGTCAGGTATCGGACAGCGTATGAAGCCGTTCGCGCATCTTTTCGTCAGGAATGAAAAGCTCCGGTAAAGGCTGGAATGGGGCGACCGAGAAGGTAGGAACGGATGCACGAGAAGATAGGGATGGAGAGCCCGGTAAAGACAAGAATGAAAGGCCCCGGTAAAGGTAAGAATGGGGGTGCCCGACGAATACGACACGGCACAAAGAGCGCACGCGACAAACGCCACTGCCGCAGCACTTGAAACGTCCTCTGACGGTGCGCGAGCGCGTTCAGAAGGCTCTCTAGAGCCAAAAACAAAGGCATCGTGCAACAAAAATGAGATTCTGCGGCTAAAAAATGGTTTTTTTCCTCATCCGAATAACGAGCAACTGGGGTTTTATTTGCTAGCTCTTTGCTCTCATATTGTTTTTAAAGCCTCAAAGCCCCAATTCGAGCCGCAGAACCTCAAATTCGTTGCACGCGAAGCGGCGCGAAGGGACAAAGGGGCTTCCATGACAGGTCCAGAGCCTCCCGGCGCAGCCGGACGTGGCAAGAAGGCACAAGGTCGCGACGACGCAAGATCCAGGAGCGAGGTAAGGAGACGCAAGACCACGACGACGCAAGGCACAGCGACACACTAGACGCGTCGGCGCAGGAGAGCATGGCATGACGACACGGCGGCGCGAAAAGTGACGGCACGTGAATGTAAAAGACCTCCCCGGCGCAGATGTCCGGAGAGGTCAGGAATTCGCGGAGCTAGCTCGAACATGTCACGAGCTAAACACGGCACACGGACGCAACGTGACGATGAGCTGTAAGTCTCTACTTCTTGTACTGGCTCTCGTGCTTACGGAAGAAATCGAAACGCGGGGGAAGCTCGAGGATAGCGTGCTCGGAAGCATCCTCGCCAAGCTCGGCGGCGAGCTCGAGCGGCGTGGCGAGAGCGTTTTCCCAGCTGAAGAAGTCCTTCTCCGAGAAGCCCATGTACTCGGCAACGAGCTCGCACCCGGCAGGCACGGCGGGGTGCATCAGCAGGGCCGTCGTGCGAAGGGCGGCGAAAGCGTCCGCGAGGGCGGCCACGTAAGCATCCGTGTCGTCGCCGGCGGCCTTGCTCGCCGCGTCCCAACGCTTGTTGGCCGCGCGAGTGAACTCCTCCACCGCGGCAAGGGCGCCGTGGAAGTCCATCCCATGGACCGTTCGCTCGAACGCGAGCGTCGCCTCGCGGCATTCCTCGACGACCTCGGCACTCGCCTCCACCGCAGGCAGCTTGCAATCGCACGCCTTCGCGGCGCCGTAGAAGCAGCTGCGGGCAAGGCGGTTGAAGATGTTCGTGAGGAACGCACTCTCCTTGAGGGCAGGGTCGACGACGCGAGGATCGTCGCACACGAGGACCTCCTCGCCGGTCTTCTTGTCCTTGTAGGAGACGCTCGTGTCATAGACCTTGGGCGAGAAGCTCACGGCCTTGGCGTCGAGCGCGAGCGACAGCCAGTGAGCACGCAGCTGCTCGGCGGTGTAGTGATCGAGAAGCTCCGCGGCCATCGGCGGCTTGATGGCGCCCGAGCTCGAAGCTTTCTTGTTCATGAACAGGATGTGGTAGTTGGCCACGGGCGTGGTCTGCTTGAGGCCCCAGCCCATCGCCTCCCACATCGCGGGCTGCGCCACGCAGTAGAAGTAGATGTTGTCCTGGCCGATGAACTGGAAGACGCGAGAGTCATCCGCGCACCACCAGTCGTGCCAGTCGCGGCTCGAGTAACGGCCGTCGGCGCTCTCGGCAAGCGCGGTCTGGACGAAGCTGATCGGCGCCCACAGGCTCTCGGGCCAGCACCAAACGGTGAGGCCGCTCACACCGTCGATCTCCGGGGCAGCAACGCCCCAGTCGATGTTGCCGGTAATGCGGAACGGCAGCAGGCACTTGCCCGTGCGGAAGCGAACGTGCGCGCCCTCGAGCACCTCGCGCGCCTTGTCGCGCGCCTCCCAATTGGCAAACTCGACGGAGAAGCTAGCCTGGTTGCCCTGCGCCTCGTGCACGGTGTGGACCGGAAGGTCGCCCGCGACGGCGGCGAAGTCCTCGCGCAGCTCGTTCTTGATGTAGATGACAGGCGCGACGAGGCTCTCGCGCACGGTCTTGGTTACGATGTCGCGAACCTGCGGGTCAGCATCCCACTCGTCCATGAGGGTCTCGAGGGCCTCGGAGAACGCGGGTAGGTCGAAGTACCAGTTGTCGCACGGACGAAGCTCGGGCTTGGTGCCCGTGAGCTGGGAGACCGGGTTGATGAGCTCCTCCGGGTCGAACTGGTGCCCCAGGTCGCACTCGTCCGCATAGGCCTTCTCGGACTTGCAGCCGCGGACCGGACAACGGCCCTTGACCTGGCGCCCGTTCAGGAAGGTCTTCGCCTCGGTGTCATAGAACTGCAGCGTGGAGCGCTTCTTGAGGGCGCCCACCTCGTACAGGCGGCGAATCCATTCGTCAGAGAGCTTCGCATGGAAGGGCTTTGCCGGCTCGAGGCCGCTGCCGGCGAAGATGTCGAGCGAGATGCCGTAGGCGTCGAGCGCGGCCTTCTGATTGTCGTGGTGGCCACGAACGTAGTCGGTGATGGTGCCGGAGAACTCGCCGGCCTCCGTGAGCTTGCGGTAACCCTCCATGATCGGCGAGCCATAGCAGTCCGTGCCGGAGACGAACAGCACGTTCTCGGAGCCGATGCGGTCACGCAGGAAGCGGGCGAAGAAATCCGCCGGCACGAAGACGCCACCGATGTGGCCAAAGTGCAGGTCCTTGTTGCCATACGGCATACCGGCCGTGACGACGGCGCGCGCCGGGAAGTTGGGGCGATTCGTGTTCTCGGAAGCCATGGGTGCCCTTCTCGATAGTCAGTCAACCTGCTGATTATCGCACTTTTGCACGCCCGGGAATGACGGGAGCGGGGCCGGGCGGCCGAGAGGCGCCGGGCGGGAGCGGGGCCGGGTGGCCGAGAAAGACCGGGGCGGCGCCCCCGGAGAGGCACCGCCCCGAATCGAGCGTCCGAGAATGGCAAACTGCCGGCGACTAGCCGAGTGCCTCCACGAGCGAGGACTCCGGGAAGGTGACGGTCACGGTGGTGCCGACGCCCTCCTTCGACTCGAGCGCGAGCTTGGCGCCGTGATAGGCCGCGGCATGCTTCACGATGGCGAGGCCCAGACCCGTGCCGCCGCGCTCGCGCGACCGGCTCGTGTCGACGCGATAGAAGCGCTCGAAGACCTTGGCCTGCGCTGCCTCGGGGATACCCAGGCCGGTATCGGCCACGACGAGGCGCGGGCAGCCATCGACGACGTCGATGCGGGCATCAACCGTGCCGCCGGCGCGGTTGTAGCGGATCGCGTTGTCGCACAGGTTGTAGGCGAGTTCGTCGAGAAGCGACGGGATACCGCGCACGATGACGGGATCTCCGCTGCAAGTGAGCCTCACGTCGGCTGCCTCCGCCACAGGCGCGAGGCGGTTGCCGACCTCGCGAAGCGCATGGGCGATATCGACAGGCTCGGCCTTGCCAAGCAGCGAGGTGTCACCGGCGCGCTCGGACTCGTCAAGCTTGGAGAGGGTGAGGATGTCGTTCACGAGGTCTGTCATGTGGTGCGCCTCGTCCACGATGCGACCGGCGAACTCCGGTACGTCCTCGGGCTTCGCGATGCCGTCGCGAATGAGCTCCGCCGCACCAGAGATGGTGGAAAGTGGCGTCTTGAGCTCGTGCGTCACGTTCGAGGTGAACTCGCGACGCATGAGGTCCGCGCCACGGAGCTCCCCCATCTGCTCGTCAATGCGCTCGACCAGGGGCTCGAGCTCCACGTAGGAGCCCTCCGGGTCGGGGTTCGAGGGATCGATG
Organism: Collinsella sp. 1033st1_E11_1033SCRN_220408; assembly: GCF_039062465.1. Lineage (NCBI taxonomy): Bacteria > Bacillati > Actinomycetota > Coriobacteriia > Coriobacteriales > Coriobacteriaceae > Collinsella > Collinsella sp. 1033st1_E11_1033SCRN_220408. The sequence continues at coordinate 13,194 of NZ_JBCLNF010000001.1, read as the reverse complement.
TCGAGGATGGGCTCCACGAGGCGGTCGACAATCAGACGCGACACGGCCCAGCACACAAGCACCACGGCGGTGACCACGGCAACGGCGAGCAGCACGTCATGCCCGAGCGCCGCCTTGATGCCATCGCGGCCGACGGCAAGGCGCAGCACGTTGCCGTTGTCGAGGCGAACGGCGCGATAGATCTCGACCCCGCCAGACGTTGCCGAGTCTCGCTCCGCGGAACCCTTTCCCGTCTCGAGCGCACCGGCAATCTCGGGGCGGTCGGCGTGGTTGGGCATGCTGTCGACGCTGTTCTGGTTGTCATAGAGCACGGTGCCGTCGGGGCTGACGACGGTCACGCGCGCCTCGCCGAGGTCAAGGTTGGTGAGGTGGATGATGTCAGACTGCGTGCCGCGCATGCTCGTCTTGACGAGGGCGCACTCGGTCTCGAGCATGCGGCCGGCATCGCTCACGCCGCTCTTCTGGTAGACGAGCGTGGCGATGACGAGAACCGCGACGGCCGCGATGGCGGACACGGCGGCAAGCGAGACGAAGATGCGGCGCGCAAGTGACTTGCGCCCACGGGCCAGGCGCATACGGAACTTCCGTGGGGAGGAGTCACCGTCGACATCCGCATCCGCGGCAGGTGCGGCAGGCACGGCATCCGTGGCGGGCGCTGCCTTCGCGGCGGCCGGGGCGGGCACGGCATCCGGGGCGGGCACGGCGGGCGCGTCCTTATCCACATCATCCTCACCCGAAGGCGTCACAGCCCCGGTGGCGCCGCCGTCATCGACAACATCAGCCACCTGCTCAGGAAGCTCGTCCTGACCCATCATGCCGTTGGTCGCGTCCTCCGCCATGGCACTAGCCCCTCAATCGATATCCAACCCCACGCACCGTCTCGATGAGTTCGGCGTGATCGCCGAGCTTCTGGCGCAGCGTCTGGACGTGGACGTCGACCGTGCGGCTGCCGCCGTCGAAGTCCCAACCCCACACGCGCTGCAGAAGCGTCTCGCGGTTGAACACCACGCCGGGAGACCTCATGAGGAACGATAGCAAATCGAACTCCCTGACGGTGAGATTAAGGAGCTTCCCTTCGAGGGAGACCTCGTGTCTGGAGGGAGAAAGGGACAAAGGTCCCAGATTCATGACATCGGAGATGGCGGCCGAGGCGGCAGCGCGCGACGGGGCCCGGCGCAGCAGGGCACGCACACGGCTCACCATCTCCATCATGCCGAAGGGTTTTGCGAGGTAGTCGTCCGCTCCGCCGTCGAGGGCGGTCACGGTGTCAAGCTCCGAGTCGCGAGCCGTGAGCATCATGACCGGCACCTGGGAGAGGCCGGGCGTCTGGCGGATTCGCTTTAGGATGGTGAGGCCGTCCGTGTCGGGCAGCATGATGTCGAGAAGCACTGCGTCAGGGATGCGCTCGGCGCAGGCGCGTCTGAACGCCGCGTCATCGGGAAGGCCCTTGGCTTCGATGCCAGCCTGCGACAGCGCGTAGACCGTCAGCTCGCGGATGTTCTTCTCGTCCTCGACGTAGTAGATCAACTGGTCGCTCTCCATCCGATCCGCCATCACTTTGGGCTACTCCCCATCCGTATTGGCGGCGGAGTGGTCCCCACCGGTAAGGATACGCTCTCCGGTGGCGCGGAACACCGCCCAATCAGCGATGCGCTGCGCCTGGTCACCGATTCGCTCGAAGTACTTGGCGGCCATAAGCAGCTCCGGAAGGCTGCGAGGCGACGGCTGGCCCTGCCTGATGAGCTCGACGACGACCGCCTCGGCCGCGGCGTACATCTTGTCGAGGACGTCGTCGCTGGCGATGACCTTCTGCGCAAGCTCGACGTTCTTGGTGAGGAACGCCTCGATGCTGTCGTCGACCATCTTCGCCGCTTGCTCGCTCATGTGAACGAAGGAGTCGGACAGGCGGGTCGTAACGTCGGCGGGCATCTCGGAGAAGACGAAGGCGACGTCGCGCGTCATGGAGTCGATCTGCGCGAGGTCAGAGACCAGACGGAACGACGCGGACACGAAGCGCAGGTCGTCGCCGACGAGCGGCTGCTGCATGAGAATGATGTCGAGGCAGAGGCTCTCGATCTCCTGGCGGAGGCGATCGGCGGGCTTCCTACCTTCGAGGACGCCCGTCTCGGCGCCACGATCGCCGGAGGCGGCAAGACCCGCAGCGCGGACGTCCGTCGCGGACTTCTCGGCGAAACGCGCGAGCAGGCCCTCCATGTCGCTCAACTGCCTTGTGAACTCGACTCGGGTAGCCATATCAGCTGAACCTCCCTGAGAGATATTCCTGGGTGCGCTGCTCGCGCGGGTTGGCGAACAGCTCCTTGGTGGGACCGGCCTCGATGAGCTCACCGAGGTAGAAGAACGCGGTCTTGTCGGCGACGCGGGTCGCCTGCTGCATGTTGTGGGTGACGACCACGACGGTGTGCTCGCGCGAGAGCTGCTGCATGAGCTCCTCGACCACGAGGGTCGAGATGGGATCGAGGGCACTCGTCGGCTCATCCATGAGCAGGACGTCCGGGCTCGTCGCCAGGGCGCGCGCGATGCACAGGCGCTGCTGCTGGCCTCCGGAGAGGCCCAGACCGCTCTGGTCGAGCTTGTCTCTGACCTCGTCCCAGAGAGCAGCCTCGCTGAGCGTGCGCTCGAGGACCTCATCCGCCTGGGCGTGAGTGAGGCGCATCATGCGGTTGAGGCCGTAGAGGACGTTGTCGCGGATGCTCATCGGGAACGGGTTGGGATGCTGGAAGACCATGCCCACGTGGACGCGCAGTGCGTTGGCGTCCATCGCGAAGACGTCCTTGCCGGCGAACTCAATCGCGCCCTCGTGGCGCACGGTCTCAACGAAGTCGCACATGCGGTTGAACGTGCGGAGCAGTGTCGACTTTCCGCAGCCAGAGGGGCCGATGAAGGCGGTGCAGCGACGCTCGGGGATGTCGAGCGTGATGTGCTTCAAGGCCTGGAAGTCCCCATACCAGAGATTGAAGTCGCGCACGTCGATGGCGGACGGGGTGTCCGTGATCGAACGATGGCGCGACTGGGTGAACTCCTTCTCCATCAGATCATCCAAACCTTCCGCTGAGGTAGTCTGCAAGGCGCTCGTCGTGCGGATCCATGAAGATGCGCTTCGTGGGGCCGTCCTCGACCATATCGCCCATGTAGAAGAAGGCCGTGCGATCGCTTACGCGCGTGGCCTGCTCCATGTTGTGCGTCACGATGGCGACGCAGATGCCCGAGTCAGCGATCGAGCGAATCGTCTCCTCCACCGCGAAGGTGGAGATGGGGTCGAGCGCCGAGCAGGGCTCGTCGAACAGCACGACGTCCGGGTTCATCGCGAGGGTGCGCGCGATGCAGAGGCGCTGCTGCTGGCCGCCGGAGAGGCTCAGGCCGCTTCGGTCGAGCTTGTCTCTGACCTCGTCCCAGAGGGCCGCCTGGCGAAGCGAACGCTCGACGAGCTCGTCGCCCTCCTCGCGGCTGGAGACGCGGCCATGGCGGCGCGGCGCGAACAGGATGTTCTCGCGGATGGACTTGCGGAACGGCGTCGGCTGCTGGAACACCATGCCGATGCTCGTACGCAGCTGGAAGAGGTCCTCCTCGCGCGTGTTGATGTTGCGACCGTGGTAGAGGATCTCTCCGCCCACGTCGCACTTGGGAATCTCGCGGTTCATGAGGTTGAGGCAGCGCAGGAAGGTCGACTTGCCGCATCCGGAGGGGCCGATGAGCGCCGTCACCTGGCCGGCGTCAAAACCGAGCGTGGTGGGGTGCAGGGCCTCCTTGACGTGTTCGTAGCGCACGGTGACGCCACGGGCGCGAAGGAGGTGGTCGGCGGAGGCGTTGCCCTCGGCAGCGGCGGGCGCGACGGCCCCCTCGCGCTGGGCCCCGTCGAGGCCCTCGGTCATGGTCTGGCTCATTCGCTCGTCAGCCTCCTCGCAAGGACCTTGCCAGCGAGACGCGCAAGGACGTTGAACAGCAGCACGCAGATGATCAGCACCGCGGCCGTGCCCCAGACGATCTCGTCGTTGCCGGGCGTGGGCTCCATCTTGAGCTTCCAGATGTGGACGGCCAGCGTCTCTGCCGGACGGAAGATGTTCCAGGGGCTACGCGGGCTCGTGATGGCGGCACCGAAGTTGATGCGCGCAGCGGCGGAGCCAGAGGTGAAGATCAGGGCGGCCGCCTCGCCAAACACGCGGCCGGCGGAGATGACGATGCCGGTGACGATGGCGGGCATGGCGACGGGAAGAAGCACGTTGAGCGTGGTCTCCCAGCGTGTGAGGCCCATGGCGAGCGCGGCGTCGCGCTGCGAGCGGGGGACGTCGGCGAGCGCCTGCTGGATAACGCGCACGAGGATGGGGATGTTGAACATCGTGAGCGCGAGCGCGCCGGCGATGATCGAGATGCCCCAGTGGAGGACCACCACGAAGAACAGACTGCCGAACATGCCCACGACGATGGAGGGCAGGCTCGAGAGGGTCTCGATCGCGGTGGAAGCGGTGCTCGTGATCCAGTTGTCGGGCGCGTACTCCACGAGGAAGATGGCCGCGCCCAGGCTGATGGGCACGCTGATGAGTAGCGTGATGACCAGCATGTAGAACGAGTCGAACAGCTGGAAGACGATGCCGGGCAGCTCCTTGTCAGACGAGGGGTTCGTGAGAAATCCCGGCTGGACGACCTTCCACAGGCCGCGGGCAAGGATGTAGATGACGATGGCAGCAAGTAGCGCCAACACGAGGCCGACGATAGCCGTGAGCACGCCGGTCGCGATCTTGTCCTGGCGGCCGATCTTCGCCGCGTGGGCGTCGAGGTCGACACCGGACATGACGTCGGGGCCGGTCGGGGTGCCGGAAGCCCCGGCGGAGGCGGTGCCGCCAACGGAGGCGCCCTTCTCGGAAACGCCGGGCGTGACGTGGGCGGCCGCGGCGGACACGGCGTCGGATGCCGCGTGGGCGACGGCATCGACGCCGGAGGACATGGCGCCAGTGGCACAGGCCGAGTTTGCGTTAGCCATTCGCCTTCGCTCCCCTCTTGCCAATAACGTGGATGATCATGATGAACAAGAGTGACATGCCCATGAGCAGAAGTCCCAGGCTCCAGAGGGCGTGGTACTCGACCGAGCCCGTCGTCGCGTTGGAAAGACCGCTCGTGAGGGCCGTCGTGAGCGTGGCCGCGGGATCAAGCAGGCCGTTGGGCATGGCCTTCTCGACGCCGCCGATGACCATCTGCACGGCGAGCGTCTCGCCGAAGGCGCGCGTCATGCCGAGAATGACCGCGGTGAGCAGGCTCGGGAGGGCGCTCTTGAGGACAACGTGCGTGACGGTCTGCCAGCGGGTGCAGCCGAGGGCGTAGGAGCCCTCGCGATACTGGTTGGGCACGGCGGCGAGAGCGTCGATTGAAAGCGTCGTCACCGTGGGCAGAATCATGACCGCGAGGACGATGGCGCCCGAGAGGATGCCGGCGCCGGTGCCTGCCGCGTCACCGAAGATCGAACGCATCGCGGCGTTGACCACCGTGAGGCCGATGAGGCCATAGACGACGCTAGGGATGCCCACGAGGAGCTCGACCAGCGGCTGGAAGACCTTGCGGCCGAAGACCGGCCTGACCTCGACCACGAAGATCGCCGAGCCCAGGGCCACGGGAAGCGCGAAGATCGTCGAGAGAATCGTGACGGAGAACGATCCCACGATGAGGGGCAGCGCGCCGTAGCGGCCATCGGTCGGAATCCAGTTCTGCCCCGAGATGAAGCTACCGAAGTCAACGCCGTCAACGAAGAACGTGGTGAGACCCTGCTCGGCGACCATGATGATGAGGGTCAAAACAACAAGGGCCACGAGGGCCACGCAGGCCCCCGTGAGCCCCAGTCCAACGTTCTCCAGGCTTCGCTTCGGCATAAGCTGCTTTGCCATGTGCGAGTCCTTTGGATGGAGTGTCTAGGCTAGGCGGCGGAGATGGTGCCGGAAGCGTCCTTCTTGACCTTCATGCCGGTCAGAGGGATGAAGCCCTTCTCCTCGACGAGGGAGCCCTGGACGTCATCGGAGAGCATGTACTCGATGAAGGCCTTCGTGACCTCGTCGGCGTCCTGGGTGGTGTACATGTGCTCGTAGGACCAAATCTTGAAGTCGCCGGACTCGACGTTCTCAGCCTTAGGCTCGACGCCATCGACCTTGAGGGCCTTGAACTTGGAGTCATCGTAGTAGGAGAAGGCGAGGTAGGAGATGGCGCCAGCGGTCTGCTGGAGCTTCTCGACGACGGTGCCGGAGGAGTCCTCCTCAGCGACCGGCTTGAAGGAGTCGGGCACGGTGGCGCCGGCGAGGACGGCGCTCTCGAAGGTGGCGCGGGTGCCGGAGCCAGCCTTGCGGTTGATGACCTGGATCGGGCCGGCGGTGCCGCCAACCTGGCTCCAGTCGGTGATCTCGCCGGTGAAGATGCCGCGGAGCTGCTCGGTGGTGAGGTCGTCGACGTCGACGTCGCTGTTCACGACCGGACCCATGCCCACGACGGCGACCTGGTTGTCGACGAGCTTGGCGGCGTCGGCGGCGTCAAGCTTTTCCTCGGCGAAGATGTCGGAACGTCCAATCTGGGCCTTGCCGTCCTTGACGTCGGAGAGACCCTGGCCGGAGCCACCGCCGGAAATGGTGATGTTAACGTTGGCGTTGGCATCCATGAAGGCGTTGGCGGCGTCCTCGACAAGCGGCTGGAAGCTCGTGGCGCCCGAGCAGGTGATGGAGCCGGAGAGGTCGGCGGCAGCCTCGGAGGAAGCGGCGGCCGTGTTGGCGGCACCGGAACCACCGCAGCCGACGAGGCCGAGACCGGCGACGGCGGTGAGGCTGCCGGCAAGACCGAGGAACTGACGACGAGACATGTCCATGTTCATGGTTCTCCTTTGTATGTGAGCGTTGCGGCTTGGCCTCTGGGCGCCGAGTCTTGTGGCCCGTGGAGGCGCTTCCGCTTCCAAGACGAGACTCTACGGGCCAGCCGGCGCGCGATCGGCGAAATCCGCCAGACCTTACGAACGGGTGACGCGTCCTTACGTACAGATGACCTGGGCTTACGTTGCGCTTACAAACGCGCGGCCAAGACGCAGCCCATCGCGCGCGGCCGGTTCATCGCGCATGGCCGGTTCATCGCACGCGGCCAAGACGCGCCTCATCGCACGCAGCCGGTTCATCGCGCGCGGCCGACCTAAGCACGTGGCCGACCTAAGCGCGCTGAAACTAGGCACGCAAAGTGCATGTAAAAAATAATTAGGTTCCAAATCATTAGGTACCTTGACTATTTCTCAGCAGACTCCTAGACTTCTCCCGTCACATTCGAAAAACCGTAGAAAGGAGGCCCATGGAGCAGCAAGAAGCAGAGGGCTTCACCCAATGCGGAAGAGTCGAATCCAGACCCCTCCCCACCACGGATGACCCGTTCCGCCCACGTTGGATGGATATCGCAGACCCCTGCGAGCGCCAGTGCGCGCACATCGTGGACATGCTTGGTTTCTGCGGCCACTACATCCACATTCACGGTGGTGGGCGCTCGGGTCGCGCGCCCATCATCTGCGCCCTTCTCAAGCACGGCGACGCCATGCCCCAACGCGAGCTCATGAACATGTTCGACCTCAAGGCCGGCTCCCTTTCGGAGGTCCTCGCAAAAATCGAGCGAGACGGCCTCATCGAGCGCACGCGCGACCCGCAAGACCGTCGCCAGCTCATCGTTCAGCTCACGCCCGAGGGCCACGCACAGGCGCTTGAGGAGCAGACGCGCCGCGAGGGCTTCCGCGCGGGCGCCCTCACCTGCCTCACCCGCGAGCAGCGCAACGAACTAGAAAACATGCTTGACCTCGTCAAAGACCACTGGAAGTCAATCGACCCATATGAGAAGGGGGATTGCCCATGCAGCAAGAACTAGACGCGAATCAGCAGGCACCCGGCACCGGTGCGAGCGCCGACGGCAGCAAGCCCGGCACCAGCACAAACGCCACCGGCAGCAAGCCCGCCGCCAAAACGAAGGCGGATTACGGTGCCATCATGCGCAACCTCATGAGCAGCGTCCGCGAGTACAAGCGCTACTCCGTCGCCACGCCCCTGCTCGTGCTCGGCGAGGTCATCTGCGAGATGGCGATCCCGTTCCTCACCGCGTCGCTCATCGACCAAATCAAGGTCGAGGCCACGGTGCCGGAGCTCATGCAACCCGCCGCGATCCTCGTGGCGCTCGCCCTGCTCTCCCTCGCGTTCGGCACGGCCGCCGGCATCACCTGCAGCCACGCTAGCTGCGGCTTCGCCAAGAATCTGCGCCACGACATGTTCTATAACATCCAGCGCTTCAGTTTCGCTAACATCGACGAGTTCTCCTCGAGCTCGCTCGTGACGCGCCTCACCACCGATATCAACAACGTCCAGCAGGCGTTCATGATGATCATCCGCATCGCCGTCCGCTCGCCGCTGTGCCTCGTCTTCGCCTTCGCGATGGCAACGGCCATGGGCGGCCCACTCGCGCTCATCTACGTGGTGCTCATCCCGTTCCTGGCGTTCGGTCTGTTCTACATCATCCACCTCGTCCGTCCTATCTTCTCGCGCGTCTTCCACAAGTACGACGCCCTCAACGAGTCCGTCGAGGAGAACGTCACCGGCATGCGCGTCGTGAAGAGCTACGTGCGCGAGGACTACGAGAAGGCCAAGTTCTCCCACGCCGCTCGCGACGTCCGCGATGACTTCACGCGCGCCGAGAAGCTGCTTGCCCTCAACAACCCGATGATGATGGTCACCGTCGACATCACGTGGGTCGTGCTCATCTACCTGGGCTCCAAGGTCATCATCACCAGTAATGCCACCCTCTTCGATGTGGGCCAGCTCTCCGCGATCTTCACCTATGGCTTCCAGATCCTCATGAGCCTCATGCAGCTCTCGATGATCTTCGTCATGGTCACGATGGCGGACGAGTCCGCGCGACGCATCAACGAGGTGCTCGAGGCAGAGCCCACCATCGCGGCTCCCGCCTCCCCCGTCACCGAGGTCGCGGACGGTTCGATCGACTTCAGCCACGTGAGCTTCAAGTACTCCGCCCGTGCCGAGCGCCGTGCCCTCTCCGACATCGACCTCCACATCAAGAGCGGCGAGACCATCGGCATTATCGGCGGTACGGGTTCGTCCAAGTCCACGCTCGTGAACCTGATCGCGCGCCTCTATGACGCGACCGAGGGCACCGTGCGCGTCGGCGGCGTCGACGTCCGCGACTATGACCTCGAGACGCTCCGCACGAACGTCGCCATGGTGCTCCAGAAGAACGTGCTGTTCAGCGGCACCATCGCCGAGAACCTGCGCTGGGGCGACGAGAACGCGACGGACGAGGAGGTCGCCGCGGCCGCGCACCTCGCCTGCGCGGACGAGTTCGTCGACGGCTTCCCCGAGGGCTACAACACCTGGATCGAGCAGGGAGGCTCCAACGTCTCCGGCGGCCAGAAGCAGCGCCTCTGCATCGCACGAGCCCTTCTCCGCCGCCCGAAGGTCCTGATTCTCGACGACTCCACGAGCGCCGTCGACACCAAGACCGACGCCAAGATTCGTGAGGGTCTCGCCACCTACCTGCCTGAGACCACCAAGCTCATCATCGCCCAGCGTATCTCGAGCGTCGAAGACGCAGACCGCATCGTGGTGATGGAGGGCGGCCACATCTCCGACATCGGCACGCACGACGAGCTCATGGGCCGCTGCGCCATCTATCGCGAGACGTACACCTCGCAGAACAAGATGGGCACGGACGAGGCGGACGTCGAGGCCGCCGAGGGCTCGGACGCCGAGGCGCGCGTTAACGCAACCGCCACGTCCGACGCAACCGCCGCACCAGTCGCAACCGCCACGCGCGCCGCAACCGCAACCCCTGCCAACGCCGAGAAGGGAGGCGAGGCCAATGAGTAAGCAGCAGCCCAAGCGCCCGCAGGCCAAGGCCGGCACCGCCCTGCGCCTCATCAAGACGATCTTCTCGTTCTACCCGCGCCGACTCTCCCTCGTCGTCGTGTGTCTCGCCATCGCCGCCATCACCAACTCGTTTGGCGCCGTGTTCCTCCAGGGTGCCCTCGAGATCATCTCCACCTACGGGGCGTCTGGCGACTGGGCTTCGGCGCAGCCCGAGATCTTCCGCCTCGTCTCCACGCTCGCCCTGGTCTACCTCATGGGCGTCATTGCCTCGCTCATCTGGAACCGCTCGATGGCGACCATCACGCAGGGCACGCTCGAGCAGCTTCGCGAGAAGATGTTCAATCGCATGCAGGACCTGCCGATCAGCTACTTTGACACCAACCAGCGTGGCGACATCATGAGCCACTACACCAACGACATCGATGCCACCCGCCAGATGATCTCGCAGTCGCTGCCGAACCTCTTCCAGACCAGCATCGTCATCACCACGGTGTTCATCATCATGCTCTACTACTCCGTGTGGATGTGCATCGTCATCGTCGCCGGCGTCGCGTTCATGGTTGCCATGACGCGCCTGCTTGGCTCCAAGTCCGCCCGCTTCTTCGTGGCGCAGCAGAAGGAGCTCGGCGTGGTCGAGGGCCAGGTCGAGGAGATCATGAACGGCCAGAAGGTCGTCAAGGCGTTCTGCCACGAAGCCGCCGCCGAAAAGGACTTCGACCGCTTCAACCAGCACCTGTTCGAGGTCTCCCAGCAGGCCAACATGTATGGCAACATCCTCATGCCCGTGCTTATGAACATCGGCAACCTGCTCTACGTCATCGTCGCGCTCGCCGGCGGCCTGTTCCTCGCCCTCGACGTGCCCAACCTGTCGTTCTCTGGCATGGCGCTCTCCATCGCCGTGGTTGTCCCGTTCCTCAACATGACCAAGCAGTTCTGCGGCCAGATCGGCCAGATCTCCCAGCAGATCAACTTCGTCGTCATGGGCCTCGCCGGCGCCAATCGCATCTTCGACCTCATCGACGAGAAGCCCGAGGAGGACGAGGGCTACGTCACGCTCGTCAACCTGGGCGTCGAGAAGGGCGAGCTCGTCGAGTCCGAGAAGCGCACGGGCCTCTGGGGCTGGAAGCACCCGCACCACGACGGCACCACCACCTACACGCCCCTTCGCGGAGACGTGCGCATGGAGGACGTCGACTTTGGCTACACGCCCGAACACCAGGTGCTTTACGGGGTCTCCGTCTATGCCAAGCCGGGCCAGAAGGTCGCCTTCGTGGGTGCCACCGGCGCGGGCAAGACCACGATCACCAACCTCATCAACCGCTTCTACGACATCGCCGACGGCAAGATCCGCTACGACGGCATCAACGTGAACAAGATCCGCAAGGCAGACCTGCGCCGTTCGCTCGGCGTGGTGCTCCAGGACGTGAACCTGTTCACTGGCACCGTGATGGACAACATCCGCTACGGCAAGCTCGACGCGACCGATGCCGAGTGCATCTCCGCCGCCAAGCTCGCCGGCGCCGATGACTTCATCACTCGCCTGCCCGAGGGCTACAACACGATGCTCACCGGCAGCGGCAGCCAGCTCTCGCAGGGCCAGCGCCAGCTCATCTCCATCGCCCGCGCCGCCGTGGCGGACCCGCCCGCGATGATCCTGGACGAGGCCACGAGCTCGATCGACACGCGCACCGAGGCCATCGTGCAGAAGGGCATGGACGCGCTCATGCAGGGCCGCACCACCTTCGTCATTGCGCACCGACTCTCCACCGTGCGCAACTCCGACGTGATCATCTGCCTCGACCACGGCCATGTGATCGAGCGCGGCAACCACGACGAGCTCATCGCCAAGAAGGGCTATTACTACCAGCTCTACACCGGCGCCTTCGAGCTGGAGTAGCGGCGACGGGGCGCGTCCCGGTCACCGGCCACGCCGGTGCAGCCGGGCACGTCCCAGTTTCCGGGCACGTCCCAGCGAGGTAGCCTCTTCATCGGCGAGTAATGCCCTGCGGCGCAGTTCACCATGGCGTCGCGGGGCTTTTTGTTCGACAGGGACACGACGGGCCGAGCGGCTGGCCCAGGGCGCCTCGTCGGCTTTCCAGCGCGTTAACACAAACAGAGGACAACCCCTGACGGATAAAATAACGGGGAGGATTGGAGTCACATGTATTCGTTCACCAGTCGCGTGAGGTACAGCGAGATAGACGAGACGGGTAAGTTATCCATTCCCTCTCTCGTCAACTACCTGCAGGATTGCACCACATTTGGAAGCGAGGAGCTCGGACTGGGACCGGCGCACACCGCCGAAACGGGGCTCGCCTGGCTACTCAGCGCCTGGAAGATCGACATCGCCGAGCTTCCAAGCTTCGGCGACGAGATTCGCGTGAGCACCTGGGCGACGGGCTTCAAGGGCCTGCGCGCCAGCCGCAACTTCACCGTCTGCCGCGCGAGCGACGATGCGGCCGCCCATCCCCTTGTGCGCGCCGATTCGAGCTGGTTCATGTTCGACGCCAACAAGGGCCGCCCCATCCGCATTCCAGAGAGCGAGTCCGCCCCCTACGTCGAGGACGCTCGCAACGACTCGCCGCTCGATCTGCCACCCATCCAGCGCGTGGTTCGCATTGAAGGCGAAGGCCAAGCTTGCGCCCCCATCACGGTGACCGGAGCACACATCGACACGAATCATCACGTCAACAACGCGCAGTACGTGAGCCTTGCGCTTGGCGTGCTTGAAGAGGGCGAAGTCTCAACGCCATGCGCGCTCGATGTCCACTACAGTCGCGCCGCCAAGCTCGGAGACACCATCTACCCGCATATTCACCGCGAATCCCCCATCGACGGCAGCATGTCCGCCATCGTCACCCTCGATGACGAGGCCGGATCACCCTATGCCATCGTTCGCCTAAGCTAAAACAGTCGACGTTCGCGACACAACGTTCGCGGCTCACGCGCTCACCGGCGTGACGCGCAGGCGCGTCGCCACCCGGCGCATAAGCGCACACCAATACACAATGGCGAGGCCTCGCACGCGCGAGACCCCGCCGTTCTCATGGCTATTGCGTCCGCAGCCTACAAGGCGGACCTGACTGAAATCAAAGCTACGGCCAATTGTTGTCAGTCCATGACTCCATGCCTCAATACAGCGTGACTCGACACACTCGCATAGCATAACCCCAGGTCATCCATATAAATTTGTTGTGCAGCATTTCTCAGAAATCGCTTCTTACAATTTCTGGGTTGATTTCCGATCCCAACCGAACACATTGAGCTGACGGCACGCTCCCGCAGTTAACCGAACGCCCCCGAGGTC